>JAEXNA010000068.1 GCA_023447635.1 Vulcanimicrobiota bacterium
GGTGCCCGACCCGGCCGGCCTTTACCAGCAAGCGCTCACGGCCGCGTCGGGGCGCCCCGACGATGAAGGGCCCGGCTTACCGATCCTGGTGATCGACGACTCTCTGACGACACGAATGCTGCAGCAGAGCATTCTCGAATCGGCCGGATTCGAGGTCGATCTGGCCTCCTCGGCCGAGCAGGGGCTGGCCCTGGTTCGAGAACGGCGCTACGGGCTAGCGCTTTGCGATGTCGAAATGCCCGGCATGGACGGGTTCGAATTTGTCCAAGCCCTGCGCAACGAACCCGAGCAGTCCGAACTGCCGGTCATCCTGGTCACGTCTCGCGACGCGCCCGAGGACAAACAGCGCGGGCGAAAGGTGGGGGCACAAGGTTACATGGTCAAGAGCGAGTTCGATCAGAAGGCGCTGATGCGTCAAATCCGGGGGTTATTAGCATGATTGAGGAGATCACCGCAACCGTGGTGAGAGTGCTGGTCGTCGACGACTCGCTGACAGTGCGCAAACGCATCGCTCATCTGATCGAAGACAGTCCGGGCTTCGAACTGGTGGGCGAGGCCGAAAACGGCCAGGAGGCCATAGAGATGTGCCGTCGGCTCCGGCCGGACGTCATCAGTATGGACATGGTTATGCCGATCATGGACGGATTGGCCGCCACCGAGCACATCATGGCGCATTTCCCGACCCCGATCCTGGTCGTCTCGTCGTCGATGAATCGAGGCGAAGTCTATCAGACCTACGAAGCGCTGGCGGCCGGCGCGGTTGACGTCTTGGACAAGTCCGACGAAGATTCCGATCCCGGTTGGGAGTGGCGACTGCTGTCGAGTCTGCGCCTCATTTCCAAGGTTCGCGTGATCACCCATCCTCGAGGCCGGCTCGGTAGCATGGGCCGGCAGGCTTATGAGCGGGCACCGCTGACCGTGGCTGAAAGGGCTCGGGCGGGTCGAGAGATCCTGGCCATCGGCGGTTCCACCGGGGGTCCCGGTGCGGTGGTAGAGATTTTGCGAGGGCTTCCCCCTCACCTCGAGGTTCCGATTCTGCTGGTCCTGCACATCAGTGAGCCGTTTGGTCATAACCTGACGGCCTGGCTGGACTCTCAGTCGTCCTATCGGGTTCGCTACGCGGTGGACGGAGAGCTGCTACCTTCTGGCGGAGGGGTCTTCATGGCCCCGCCCGGTCAGCATCTGGTACTGCGCCACGGTCGTCTACTCCTGACGAACGACCCCGAGCGGCACTCTTGCCGCCCCTCCGTCGATGTCCTGTTCGAGTCGCTGGCTCGCGAGGCGCCGACGCGGACTTGCGCTTGCTTGCTGACGGGCATGGGGAAAGACGGCGCCCTGGGGCTGTTGGCCTTGCGACAGGGAGGTGCCCTTACCATCGCCCAGGACGAGGCGACCTCCGTCGTCTACGGGATGCCTCGCGAGGCTGCCCTGCTGGGCGCGGCCGAGCAGATCCTTCCCCTTCCGGACATCCCCTCGGCTCTATTTGTCGCCGTCCGACGGGATTGACGCGACAACTCCGGCGACCTTCGTAGGGCAGGAGCCGGTCTGGGATTGCACAAAACTTCGGGGTGAACGGACTCTAGGGGGCCGTGAGATCAGGGAGGGGAGACAAACGATCATGGGTCAGGACTGGACATTTGGACGACGGGTAGCGACTGGCTTCGCCTTCACGGGGCTGATCCTCGCCATCGTGGCGGCGGTGGGATACTTCTCGACCTCTCGCCTGATCGAAACCCAACAGTGGGTCAAGCACACCTACGAAGTTCGCCAGAGCCTCTCGGAACTGATGTTTCTGCTCAGCGACGCAGAGTCGGCGCAGCGCGGCTTCGTACTTAGCGGCAAGCCCGAATTCTTAGAGCCGTATCGGAGCGCCGTGAGCAAGACGCCGGAGGTGTACAGCCGCCTCCGGCAACTCACTTCGGACAATCGAGAGCAGCAGCAGCGACTCGAAGTCCTCCGTCCTCTGCTCGATTCTAAACTCGAGCGCATGCGCCAGACCGTCGAGACCCGGACGAACGGCGGCTTTGAACCAGCAACGAAGCTCGTCCAGGATGGTGGCGGCAAAGAGCTGATGGACCAGGTGCGCGATCTGGTCGGCGAGATGGATCGGCAGGAGTCGCGACTCCTCGAAGAGCGTCGCGCGGACTCTGAGGCCGACGCCAATCGCTCTCAGGGGTCGATCCTGGGGGGAAGCACCTTAGGACTTTTCGCCACTGCTCTGGTAGCCTGGATCACGGTCAGCACTCTAACCCGCCAGATCGGGTCCGCCGTACAGAAGGTCCAGAGCTCTTCAGCCGAGCTTCAAGCGGTGGCCAACCAGCAAGCGACCAGCGCCAAAGAGCAGTCTTCGGCGATGAACGAGATCGCGACCACCCTCAGCGAACTGCTGGCCACCTCGCGCCAGATCGCGGAAAGCGCCGTGCGGGTGTCGGGAATCACGGAACAGGCGGCTTCGGCGGCTCGCTCGGGGGGTCTGACAGTAGAGAAGTCTCGCGAAGCGATGGCCAACATCCAGCGCCAAGTCGAATCGATCGTCGGCCACATGCTGGAGCTCGGCAAGAAATCTCAACATATCGGCGCCGTGGTCGACATCGTTTCGGAACTGGCCGAACAGACCAACATTCTCGCTATCAACGCTACGATCGAGGCCGCTGGAGCCGGAGAAGCCGGCCGGCGCTTTGCCGTGGTGGCTGACGAGATCCGTAAGCTGGCCGAGCGAGTCACCGGATCAACCAAAGAGATCCGAGCGCTCATCGACGATGTTCGTGGCGCGGTGAATACCACCGTGATGGCCACTGAGACCGGCTCGAAATCGGTAGAATCGGGTAACCGTCACTTCCTCGAGGTGACCGCCTCCTTCAAGCAGATCGCCGGGGTGGCGATAACCACGACCGATGCCGCCCGCGAGATCGAGCTGTCTACCAAACAGCAGGCGACGGCCGTCGAACAGGTCAACATCGCCATCAGCAACGTCGCTCAGGCCACCCGCGAGACCGAAGCCAGTTCGGGCCAGACTTTCCAGACGGCCACCCAGCTGGCCAATTTGTCCCGCGACCTCATGCGCATCGTGCAGCCCGAGGCGGCCAACTCCGAACATCGCGAGGCATAGTCGCCCTCCCCTGGCGGGGAATTGAGGCTGAGGCGGGGAATAGCTTCAGTGCAGATGACGACGACTGTGCACAGCAAAGAATCCGGCGGGAGAGACCTTCTCGCGTGCCTATGATCCTGCCCGAGGGTAGCCAGCTCAGCAACCGCTATCAGGTCGTCAAGGTTCTCGACGTCTCGCCGCTGCGTAACATCTACCTGGTGACCGACCTGCACCTGCGCGGTAACACCTGGGTGGCCAAGCAGATTCTGCCCGCCGGGTCGGACGGTAACTCGGCCAACCAGCGCCAGCGCTTCGAAGACGAGGCGCGAGTCATTGGGGCGCTGGAGCATCCCGGGATCCCGAAGCTGCTGGATTTCTTTCATAAAGATCGCTGCTTCTTCGTCATCCGGGAGTACATCCCAGGAACCGATCTCGGAACGCTGCTGGCCTTCCAAGGCGGCAGCCTCAACGAAGCCGACGCCCTTCGTCTGACCACACCGATCGCCGAGCTGTTGGGGTTCTTGCTGCGCAAGAATCTAGGGGCTGCCATCTTTCGAGAGCTCTCCCTGGGCAGCTTCATCGTGACCCCCAAGGGAGAGCTTCGCCTGGTCGACCTGGGATTCAGTCGACTGACTGGCAACGCAAATTCCATCGGGGCCGTGGATTACGCCGCTCCGGAACAGTTCTCGGGGACCGGGATGGACGCCCGGACTCTGGTCTACAATCTGGGCGCCATGCTCTATCATATCCTGAGCGGCTACAACCCGGGGGAATCGCCGTTCAATCTCGAGCCTCTCGATGGGCTGGCGCCGCAAACCAGCGACGCCACCCTGAAGATCGTCGAGAAGGCCATGCAGCGCGAACCGAAATCGCGTTACTCTACGCCGGACGATATGGCCAAAGCTCTCAAAAAAGCGCGAGGCTCGACCGCCAGGCGAAACAAGGAATCGGCCAAAGAGTCGGATACGCAGCCACTGGAGTCGAGCGGGTCGTTCACCTCGATCCTGCTGGCGGCTTTGATTTTGATCTTTCTCGGGGCGGGCGCCTATGCGGCGTATGAGATGGTCCTGAAAGGGACAGGAGGGTAAGCCCCTATGTTTCAACCGAACAGCGTTATCGCCGGACGCTACCAGGTCATTCGCCTGGTCGGCCAGGGCGGCATGTCGAATCTGTACCTGTGTTACGACCGCAAGTACAACAACGCGGTCGTCGTGGTCAAAGAGATGACGGCGGCCTATTCGGATCCCAAAGAGCAGCAGATGGCGGTCGACCTGTTCCACCGCGAAGCCAAGCTGCTGGCCTCCCTGAACCATCGGCACATCCCCAAGGTGTACGACTACTTCCAGTTCGCCGGGAAGTACTACCTCTCCATGGAGTTCATCGATGGCGAGGACCTGGCTCAGCGCCTCGAGGCGACCAAGGGCCCGTTGCCCGAACAGCAGGTGCTGGAGTGGGGCGAGCAGATGTCCACGGTCCTGTTCTACCTGCATAAGCACGACCCGCCGATCGTTTTCCGCGACGTCAAACCCAGCAACATCATGCTGACCGACCAGGGCGTCAAGCTGATCGATTTCGGGATCGCCCGACACTTCGACAAAAACAAAAAGGGCGACACCATGCGAATCGGTTCGCCCGGCTATGCTCCACCGGAACAGTACGCTCAGCAAACCGACCCCCGTTCGGACATCTACGCCCTGGGCGTCACCTTGCATCACGCCCTGACCGGTCGTGACCCCACGGCGACGCAAACCCCCTTCCTGGTGCCGCCGGCGCGAAACTTGAACCCCGCCCTAAGCGAGGCGACGGCCGCCATGCTCGCGCGCGCGACCCAGATCTCTCCCGAGGATCGTTATCAGAACATCCTGGAGATGAAGAACGACATCAAGCACATCCTCTCTCGCGGCAAGCAGAGCACGCGAGTGGTCGGGGCGCCGCCGCCCCCCCCTGGACCCGCCGTGGTGGCCTCGCCTCCCTCACCCGCTGCGGTGGCCCTGGCCGGGGCAGCGCAGCCTGCAGCGGCGACTCCCGCAGGCAGCGCGACCCCCTCCGCGACGCCCGCAGCGACCTCTCCTGCGGCCACCTCCGGTGCCACCGGCCCGTCGGTCCCCCCCAGCCCGACGGCCGTAGCCCCCTCCACGTCAGGCAAAAAACCGAAGAAGCCTCGCCGAGGCAAAAGCCTTCTGCTGGTGGCCGGCGTGCTACTGCTGGGCGGCGGCGGGCTGTTTCTCGCCGGTCCGGAGCTTCGCCAGCAGGCGGGACGAAAGTTCGAAGAGGTTCTGACCTCGTTCACCCAGAGCGCCCCTGATGATCAGGGAGAAGCCATGGGCCAGGCGATCGACCGCTGGCTGCGCGAGGGGAACCCCGACGGCCTGCTCCAGCTCCTGGGCTCATCTCGCATCTCGCAACTGCCGCCCCAGCGCCAGCCTCTGTACCGGCTGAACCTGCTTGCTGCCGAAGTCTCGGAAACTCCCAGTGTGGTCCACCTGCTGTACCCCGAAGGGTTGGCTGGCGGCGCTGCCGAGGAAGGGATCTTCACGGCCGCCGCTCGAGCTGTCGCCGCCGTCAACTCCGGAGGCGGACTGAACAAGCAGCTGCTCATCGTACTCCCACGCAGCTATGCCCCCGACCGCTTGAACCGGGTGGTCTCCGAACTTGCCACCGAACCGCTCCCCAAAGGCGGCCAACGCCTCCTGATCGTGGACGCGGGCGGAGAAGCCGCCAAGCTGGACCAGGAAAGCCTGGCCCAGAAGCCTTTCGTGCTGGGAGAAGCCGTCTCCGGCGAGAGCGGCCTGCCGCCACTTCCGGCCGGGAAAGAAGCCGCCGCCCTGTTTCCGGGAGGCGAAAACGCCGGCCGCTGGCTCTGGGCTGCCGAGGGCGAAGCGCCTAAGGGAGCTGAAAAAGTCGAGTTCGCCGGAAACTCGGACAGTCTGAAGCGCCTGCTCGGGCGGTCCGCGCAGGAACAGGCGGTCGTCGTCCTGGAAGCCTCCCGCCTCGATGGGATCGAAGGGGCCGGCTCCGAGGGGCGTCTGCTGCTCTTAGCCGTCGGCGAAAGCTCCCTGCCAACCCTGGCTCCCGGCGCCAAAGCCGAAGCGCTGGTGCTGGGCAGCCCTTTGCGGGCCAGCGCGCCGGGCGTTTCCGCTGCCAACCTCTGCCCTTCGCCCAGCAGCGCTTTGCTGCCCGCGCAGGCCCGCCTGTTCGACGCTCTGGTGTTAGCAGCCCGAGATGGCAAGGGCGGCTACACAGGATTGACGCTCACACGAAGCTCTGAAGGGAAGGACCGAGCGGGGGTGGCCGTACGGTTCCGTTGGACCGCCTCGGGCTGGGCCCCCATGCTCGACGAATCTGCGAGGAAACCATGACCTACATCAAGCGCCTGTTTTTCCACATCTTCATGCTAGGGATGGGCGCCCTGGCGGCCTGGCTGATGCTGGGCTTTACCTCTCAGCACCTCATCGTGCCGCCGGTGCTGTCCTACGTCCTGCTCCTGCTGTTCATGGCGCTGAGCATGGCGATCAGCATGCTGATCGTGCCCAAACTTTTCCCGATGACCGCCGAGGCGGTGGTGATGCCGGCGGTCCGCAAACAGAACTGGGCCTGGCTTCGTCCCAAGGGCACCGGCGTCCGCAGCGGGTTTCCGCTGAACAAGGACCACGTCATCATCGGGCGTGAGGTCAAATGCGCCATCATGCTCAACGACAACAGCGTGTCGCGCCAACACTCTTCCATCACCCGACTTGCCGAAGGCTATCTGATTCGCGATCTGGGCTCCTCGAACGGTACCTACGTCAACGGCCAGCGAGTCCAGGAGTACCTGCTGCAAGACGGTGACCGCGTCTCGATCGGCGATATCGAGTTCTGGTTCGAGGCGCCCGCCGAGGAAAAAGTTCCCAATTCGCACATCCACCGAGCGCCCATGAGCGGTGGCGGCGGTGGGGCTGCCGGCGGAGAGACCATGCTCGGCAGCGGGGGCGGATTCAGCCTGGATCCTTCGGCCGGCTTCGGTGGCGACGACGAGGATGAGGACGAAGGAACCGAAGCCTGGAGCCCTCGTCCCGGCCACGTCGATTAGTCTACGACGTCTTGGGGGGCGCGCTCGCTACACTGGCCACCCTGGCCGCAGGATGCTATCTGTCGATAGCCGTTCTCAACTGGAGGGGACGGTTCGAATCCGTCCTGGTCGGACTCGCGCTGGCCCTTCCCCTCTACCTGCTGATGGTAACGCTGGGCCTGCAGAGTGGGCTAGACCTGCCCACCGCCGCCTATCTCGGTCCACTGCTCTGGCTCGGAATTCTCCCCCTGGGTCGCTTTCGCGCCGACGCCCCGCGCCTCGGACCAGCGCTGGGGAAGGCCGAGAAGCTAGCTCTGCTGTCCGCGGTTCTTGGTGTCTGGCTCTACACTAACCTGATGCAGGTGGTCACCGTCGATGACGACTACTGGCTTCACACTCCGGTTCAGGGCCGCATGCTGCGGGGCGTCATCCCCCCCACCAATCCGTACTTTCCCGACCTGACCCTGGGCGGCCACTTCGGCCGCGATCTGCTGGTGGTGAGCACCTCGGTCCTCAGCGGGCGAGATATCTTTGGCGCCCAGGTCCTGCTCACCAGCTTCTGCCAGAGTCTGGGGCTAGCCATGCTGTATCTGGCTCTGAGAAGGCGAGGCACGGCTCTTTCGGCGACCGCTGGGAGTTGCATGGGCTGGCTGGGGATCAACGTGGCCCACCGGGTTGGCCTGGTCGACTTCTTTCAGAATAACGGAGCCCCGACCTACCTGATCCTGGCCCTGATGGCGCTGCTCCTCTGTGAACTGTGGGAGCGACCCGGCCGCAAACTGGCGCTCGTGTGTGGAGCCGTACTCGGAATCTACGCTACGGTTTACGAAACGCATTTTGGCCTGGTCGTCCTCAGCGTGCTGGTGATGCAGCTGCGCTGTACCGGAGCAGCGCGTCGGGCGACCGCCCTTGCCCTGGCCCTGGCGGCGCTGCTGGCGGTGGGGGGAGGAAGCGCTCTGGCCCGCCTGACTCGGCCGGCCCAAGCGCTGGACAACGCCATCGCCAACCAGAGCCAGACGGTGCGAATGAGCTTCCCCAAGCGGCCGTTTCTCGCCCTCCGGATCGAGGTGGGAGAACTCGACCCGATCTCGGTGGGCTATCGCGTGGGGCTTGGAAAACCTCTGTTTCGCGCTTTCGACCATAAGCCCACCCGTAGCGACCCCCGCTATGTCCGGCTGTGGAGTTGGAACGTGATTCGCATGCACTGGCTAGGTGTCTGGCTCTGCCCGTTGACTCTGCTGCTGCTCTTACCTCGCCGAGAGGACAACGCCCCGCTGTTCTTCTGGCTCTTTGGCGCCTGGGGCTATCTCATTCCGGGAATGATCGACTTCGGCCCCATCCACGAATTCGAGTGGTTCCGCTGGGAGTTCGCCGCCGGATTCGGCCTGGCGGTGGCCGCTGGCTCCGCGCTGGGGTCGACGGTGCGCGGTCGGCGCAGCGGAGTGCTGCTGGGGCTGGCCCTGGCGCTGATGTGCCAGGCGGGGTGGCAAGCCGTCGGGGCCAATCTGCGCCTCCTTGGTAACTCCCACCCGGCCGAGATCTTTGGGCTGCGCTTCGACTCCCGCGCCTGGCTACTGCGCCACGGCGACTGGCTTCGTTTGCAGGAGGCCGACCTGCGCACCCTCGACCTCATCGCTCGCCACCCGGAACGTGGTCCTGGCACCCTGTTCTTCTCCCTGGGGCCGGTGAGGCCGTGGGACATCCTGTTCGAATCGACCGCGATGGGCCTGGTCGACGCCCAGGCGTTGGGGCACGCTTTCCCTCCCCCGGGAGAGCCTGTGGGAGTGCCTCCCTTCCGACTGACGGCCCCCTATCAGGAGTTCGTCGCCAACCCCAGCGGCGAGAAGGCTCGGGACCTGGGTATCCGATGGCTTTACTATCGGGGAGACGACCTGGAGGTCGAACGACGTCTGGCCAGCCATCTGCGTCCGGTCTACCTCGATGCTCTGGCCTACGACGGTCGACGGCGCTTGCTGTTCGTCAAGGGAGAAGCGTTACCGCCCGCAGGGAAAGGTTCGCCTCTTAGCGCCTCGCCCGGAGTCCGCGTCGAAACTCTGAAGTTCGGTGCCTGGCCTGCCGGGGCCCGTTATGTCGAGGCCAACTACCTGAACCGTGACGGGACCCGCTTACGGTCGCCGGCTTGGATTCCGCCCTGCGAGACGATCCAACTCGCCGTTCCCGCCCAGAGCACGGCTCTGCAGCTTTACTTCATGGGAGAGTTCGGCGTGGTTTCCAGCCGTAAACTCGAGCTTGCAGCGCCGTCAACCGACGAAGAAGGCTAGGCCTGAGAGGGACCGAGGTCGGGATCGTCGTCGGTCCAGCGGTCGGTCTGGTGATAGAGAAACTCGTTGACCAGAGCGCCCCAGTCGCCCTCCAGGCGGTCGATCTTGCTGCCCAGATCGTCGAGGTCGACCGATTCCCCGTGCCCGGTTTGGCCGCGGGCCAGATGCACCATCTTGACCCCGCAACTGGGGCAGACGGTGGTGCGGGAGGAAAGGTAGTCCAGAAAGCGCCGCTTGACGGACTGGCCGCAGTTCTTGCAGGTAAAGCGGATCTGGATTTCTACAGAAAACAATGAGTTGGACGTCCGATGAGGCTGGGACCTATCCCGGCCTAGAAGCCTTCGCCAGAGACGTGGACGCCGTCCTCTTTGCCGCCGAACTGGTCGTGGATGATGATCTCGAAATGACCGGGAGTGAACAAGTAGATGTTGTCGGCCACCTTTTGCGACGACCCCTCGATGGCGTACGAGATCCCGGAGAGAAAGTCCACGATGCGTCGAGCCAACTCTTTGTCGGTCTTACGCATATTCAGCAGAATGCATTTCTTCAGCTTCAGCGTCTCGGCGATCTCTCGAGCATCGGCAAAAGAGGCGGGTTCCAGGACCACGATCTCTTGCTTCACCTGCGGCTGGTGGTTAGGCATAGGCACCACATTGCGGTGCGAGCGAACCTCGGGCACAGGGTGCTCGGCGGCGCTCACCGAGTAGTCAGAGAAATCCATGCCGTCCGAGTCCTGAGACTGGGAGTTATAGCTCTCTTCCTCGAGGGTGAAGAATCTTTTTAAACTATCCATAACGCGTCCTGCCACGAAATTCGAGCCTCCGCTCGCAAAGTCCAGGGCCTACCGGCACCATGGTGCGGATACCGGCCCCGATCATGGACTTCCCGTGAAAAGAGTTCAACCCTCCTTGAAGGGGAACAGGACGGCGGCCGGCCGACCTTACTCTTCGGCGTCCTTGGCGGGACGGTCGCCGAACAGGCTTCGGCCGAGGCGGATCATGGTAGCGCCTTCCTGGATCGCGACGAGATAGTCATCGCTCATGCCCATAGAAAGCTCGCTACCGGCCCAGAAGGGATAGTTCCGCTCCAGGATACGGTCTAGCGTTTCGCGCAAGGTGCGGAAGTGGACCCGATTCTCTTCCGGGTCGTCAACCGGCGGCGGAACGCTCATCAGCCCCGACAAACGCAGGTACTCGGGAGGGTCCTTCGCGATCTCGTCAAGCAGTTCGAGAACCCCGTCCGGGGTCAGGCCGCGCTTGGTCTTCTCACCGCCCAGAGTCACCTGGATCAACCCAACAAGATTGCGGCGACGCTCGGCGCAGCGCTGGTCGAGACGCTTGATCAAGGAAATATTGTCCAGCGAGTGGATCACTTCGAACAGGTCAACAGCCAGGTTGACCTTATTCTTCTGAAGATTCCCCACCATATGCCAGCGAGCCCCCGGCAACTTGCGCGCCTTCTCTCGGGCCTCCTGGATGTAGTTCTCTCCCAGGTCCTCGGCACCGGCGTCGAGCGCCTGACGGATCTCCTCGACCGTGCGGGTCTTGGTCACCGCCACCAGCCGAACCGATGCCGGGTCCCGCCCCGAGGCGATGGTCGCGCGCTGGATATCCTCGCGGATCCTGGCTATCGCCTCCACGATCGCCGGCCGAGAGGGCGGCGGTGGCCCGGCGTCACCGAAAGGGTCCCCGAAACCTTTGAGTCCGAACAAAGCTCTACTACAACCAATTCATCAGAGTGTCTTCTTCCCCAAACGCCTCGGGCTGACCCGAGCCGGCGGGAGCCTCGACGGGCGGCTGCGCCGGAGGCGCCGCAGGAGCCGCAGCGGGAGCGGCAGTCTCTCCAGAAGACCGCCCCGAGGGGGCAGCCGCAGGAGGGGCCGAAGTTGCGGTCGCGCCGGGCGGTCGGCTGCTCACCGACGAACTGCCGGGTCGAGCGGCCCCGCCGCCCCCCAACCGCTCGAGTTCCCGTGAACCGTCTTCACTGCGGATCATCCCCGTCTCGACCAATCGCTCGATCGACTGGGCAAAGGTCTGCATCCCTTCACCGCCGCCCTTGGCGACCTGAGCACCCAGAGCAGAAAGGTTGGCGTCTTCGATCAGCCGGGTCACCGTGGTGTTGGCGATCAGCAGTTCGCTGGCCGGGATGTGCCCTTCGCCGTCAGCTCGCTCGAACAGCTTCAAGGTCAGAATGCCCTGCAAAGTCTTGGCGAAGATACGGGCCCGCATCTTCCTCTCGGACTCCGGGAAGAGGTTAATCAGACGAGGAATGGCATCTTCCGCATTCTGAGCGGTCACCGAAGCGACGACCAGCAGGCCGGATTCTACCGCCGCGAACATCTCGTCGACCGTGGCTCGGTCGACCAGGTCGGAAACGAAGACAACGTCAGCGTCCTGGCCCACCGCACGGTGCAGACCCTGGGCAAACGAAGAGATATCGACGCCCAGCTCGCGCTGGGTGACCAGGCTGCGACGGTCCTCGTGAGCGAAGTCCAGCCGGTCCTCGAGCGAAACCAGGTGCAGTTGACGGGTCCGGTTGAGGAAATCGAGAGACGCGGTCAGCGTGGTGGTGCGCCCGGAGCCCGGCAGTCCGCAGACCAGAACCAGGCCGGAGGGGCGTCCCAGAAGGGTCGAGAACGCCTTGGGGAGACCCAGGTTCTCCAACTCGGGCGGCCGGTTCGAAAGCATCTTGAAGGTGGCCGAGAGGTTGCCTCGGTCAAAGAAAACGTTGGCCCTGAGGCGAACCGACTCGTACTGATAGACGAATTCGATATCGCGCTCGTCCACCAACCGCTTACGGTGGCTGGGGCGCAACGCCGAGGAGATCAGGTGGAAAGAGTCGGCGGGCGTCAGCGGCGGGGTCGAGAACTGGATCAGCTCCTTGCCGATACGCGCCGTGATAGCCCGGCCCGTTTTGATGTGCAGATCACTAACCCGGTTCTTGACCATCTCGCGAACCAGGTCACGAAGAGTCAGCTTGAGCTGAGTCTCGCCCTGCGGAGGAGCGAGTTCGTCGGCCATCGGCGCCGCGGCGCCGCCACCACCAGAGAAGCTGATACTGCGGCTTTTCTCTTCCAGTTGGGTAACCAACCGGACGGCCAGATCGACCCGCTCCTGGTGATTGTCCAGAAGCTGGGTGGACTGCTTCATGTCCTTGAGATGATCTTGCAGCCGAGCTGCCCAGTTGTCGCCGTCGAACAGGCTCTGAATAGCACCCAGCTGCTCTTTGATAGCGCTGAACTCGGCCAACGCGTCGCTCACCTGCGTCTGTACCGCTTGAACATCTTCGGCTCCAGCGCCGCTCCGGGCTTTGGTTGCCTCTTCCAGCCGTTCGAAGTCCTCGCGGCTGGGCATGTACTCGGTCGCTTCTTGCAGTTCGACCACGGCGCCGCGAATCAGGTCGAGGTCCTTGGTCAAGGTGTCACGTAACTCTTCCGTGCGCAGGTTACGAACGGCGTTTTCGATCAGCTCGACGGCTTCGTCCTGACGCTTCTCCAAGAGCTTCTCGATCTGCAGGCGCAGTTCGCGATTCTTGTTCTCGATCTCCTGACGAACGGCCTGATTGTCCTCAGAGCTCGGCCCAGCGGGGCGAGACTCGAGACCGTTCAGGCGGGTCTCGAAACGAGCTTCCAGGTCGTCGAGCGAGGTGACCAGCGTCTGTTCGAGCAGACCCGGTAGATTCTCGAGTCGCCCGATCTCTCCCAGGTTGTCCAGCCGCTGAGTCACCTCTTGCAGCCGACGCTCTAGCACCTGCAACCGGTCAAAGACCTGCTCGATACGGTCGTCCTGGGTCTCGATGTGATCGTAAACTTTCGAGAGAGTGCCATCAAGATCGGTCGGCGAGCCCGACTCGAGCTTTTCGACCCTGGCCCGCAGCGCCTGGCTGTCGCGAGCCGCGATAGCGCTGGAGTAGGTGATGGTTTTGAGCTCTTCCTCGATAGAAACGAGCCGCATGTCCGAAGCGGCGAGCCCCTCGGTGGATTGCTCGCCCTCGATGTCTTCTCGGCGGAAACGGTGTCTGGGTGCGTCCATAGTCTCAGGGTGATGGCTTGGCAGCCGACCTACATTCCTCTCTTGGCGGCCAGGCATGAAGACCTAGACCGGGGTGACCTGTTCAAAGGCAGCTTTCTCCCACTCGAAGAGCACTTCCTTCGCCGAAGCGAAGGCCCATTCGCGAGCACTAGACTCCGACCGGGGTTCAGGCTCGTCCGGCCAAAGAAGCGGGGAGTTCCGAGGCTTCACAAAGAGCGCCGTCGCTGAGCAGCTGCTTAGCGCGAGCCAGGTCCTCGGACAGATAACGGTCTTCTTTCAGCGGCGCCACCTGCTCGCGCAGAACCCGAAGTCCGCGCTCGGTGCCGGGGCCAAACTTCAGCGGGCGCCGGTACTCGAGAGCCTGACCGGCGCACACCCATTCGGCCGCCAGAATCTGCTCCAGATTTTCCACCAGCCGCCCTAGCTTGAAGGCCGCAGCCGGTCCCATGCTGACGTGGTCCTCGTGACCGGCCGAAGTCGGGATCGAGTCGGCTGTGGACGAGTTGGCCAGGAGCTTATTCTCGTTGACCAGAGCGGCCGCCCCGTACTGAGCGATCATCAGGCCCGAACAGAGACCGCCCTGGTCGGTCAAGAAGTTGGGCAGTCCGCTTTCGCGATTGTCGAGCAGTTTATCGCAGCGACGTTCCGACATGCTGCCCAGGTACGACAGAGCGATGGCGGCGGTGTCGCAAGCCAGAGCGATCGGGGCGCCGTGAAAGTTCCCGCCGCTGACGATGCGACGCTCGTCGCGCAACACTACGGGGTTATCGCTGGCGGCGTTGAACTCGCGCTCGAGCATCGAAACCGACCAGCTCCAGCCGTCGCGAGCGGCCCCGTGCACCTGGGGGATACAGCGCAGCGAGTAGGGGTCTTGGACCTTGCCGCAGTGTTTGTGGCTGGCGATCAGCTCGCTTCCGGCCAGCAGTTCCCGCAGGTGGGCCGCCACCGAAAGCTGCCCCGGATGCGGGCGAGCCAGGTGGACCGCTTCGTGAAAGACCGAGTCGGTCCCCATCAGCGCTTCCAGACTCATGCCCGCAATGATGTCAGCGGCCACCAACAGGCGTCCCGCCCGGGCCAGCGCCAGCCCCCCAACCGAGCCGATCAGCTGCGTCCCGTTGATCAGCGCCAGCGCCTCTTTGGCTTCGTAGACCACAGGCTTTAGCCCCGCTCGCTGCAAGGCCACTTCGGCCGGAACCCGCCCCTCGGGCCCCTGACAGTAGCCTTCGCCCATCAACGCCGCGGCCACGTGAGCCAGCGGCGCCAGGTCTCCGCTGGCCCCCACCGAACCGCGAGACGGCACCCAGGGCACGACATCACGATTGAGGCACTCGACCATCAGCTCGAGCACTTCGAGTCGAACCCCCGAATAGCCGCGCACCAGAGAGTTCAGGCGCAACGCCATCATGCCGCGCACGGCCTCTCGTGACAGCGGCCGGCCTACGCCGGCGCAGTGGGATAGGATCAAGTTGCGCTGCAGCTCTTTGACCTGGTCCAGCGCGATCCGCTCCGACGACAGCTTCCCGAATCCGGTGTTGATCCCGTAGATCGTATCGCCGGCTTGAAGCAGATCGCTCACCACCGACCGGCTATCCTGAACAGGCTCCAGGACCGAAGGCGACAGGGCAACACGGCTCTGCCCCCCAGCGACCATCTCGAACTGACCCAGGCTCAGGGTCTCTCCATCAAAAACTGTGACGCTCATGGCGCTTCTTTCTCCAATCTTTTGGCCATCTGAATCCGCTCCGGACGATAGCCGATCTCTTCGTAGAACCCGACCGCTCGGGCGTTGCTCGCGGTCACGCCCAGCCCCAGCCACTCGAGCCCCAGGGACAAGGTGAACTCTTCGGCCGCCGCCATCAGGGCGCGACCAACCCCCTTGCCCCACCATTCAGGACGGACGGAAAGGTCGTAGACCCAGGCCTGAGGCAACTCGGTGACCGAGTCGATGTTCCCACCCATCACGATCACGTGACCGATCGGGCGGTCCTTCTCGTCGGCGGCCACGAACAGCCCTCCCGTAGGCAGGTCCAGAATCTCCGGCAGCTGGCTAAGGTTGCGACGGCGGCAGTCCAGCAGAGCCACGTCGGGCACTTCGGGACGCAGGTCGGAACGAGAAGAGAGCACCATATCGACGGCCAGATCCATGACGGTTCCGATGTCGGCGGCGGTTGCGGGGCGAACTGTGAAGGACATTGGCTAATCGTGCGCTAGAAGGGTCGGGAATCCTCTCCATCAAAGTCGAGCCTCCGTGCTTAGCGCCCCTTCGCCCTTTGAATCCTGGTCGACTTCCGATCCCCCTACTCCCCCCTCGGTCCCCCTCTCCCGACTCGAAGAGTGGGCTCGAAGCGAGGCCGGTGTCGCGCTCTATGGCGCCGACGGCTTCCCTGTCGAAGAGCCCGCCCGCCTGCTGCAGGAGGCCCAGCAAGAGGGCACGGCTCTGGACCACGACCTGGTGATCTCCTCGGAAGTGGCCGCCGCCCTGGGGCTCGGAGCGCTCTGGTACCGCCTCCGCGTCGCGCCGAGCGAGACCATCAGCGCGAGCCTTTTGCCGACCGGAGAGTTGGCCCACCTGCTCGAGATGCTGGCTCCCGAACTCGAGGAGACGTCTCTGCTGGTGTGCGACCCTCTGGGCCGGGTCGCCGCTGCCAACGGCAGCGCCCAGTCGCTCCTGGGCTACCTTGCCGGCGGTCTTCTGCTGGGACGTTCGCTCGAAGAGCTGCTGGGTCGCCGAGGCCTGCTGCAGCCCATGGAACCTACCGCCTGCCTGTTCGAACTGCCCGCCGAGCGTCGGGAGACCCTGCCCGTTCAGGTCAGTATCATGCCGTACCGCGACGTCTCGGGACGCGCCTCTGGCTGGCTGGTTCGCCTGACGCCGCGTCCCTTTCTGGCCGCCAACCAGGTCGATTGGCAGTCTATGGTCGAGCACTTTCCCGGAATCGTGATGAGAATCGAGCCCGACGGCCGAGTTCTCTATGCCAATCGCCGGGTCGGAAGCTGGACTTTCGAGGAGATCAGCAGCCTCGGGGTTTTTGGGATGATTCGCGAAGATGCCCTGGTCACCGCCCACCATTTTCGGGACCTAGTGGTGCACGGGCAGACCTCGCTCACCGGAGAGATCCCCGTCTACGACCCGCGCAGCGAAGAGACCATCTGGTACAGCTTCAGCGCCGTTCCCGTGGTTCGCGACGGGAATACCGAAGTGCTGATCTTCGCTACCGATATCTCCTTGCGTAAGCAAGCTCAGCAGGATCTGCGAATATCTCAGGACCAGGTGCGGGAGCTGACATCTCGACTGGACCGTGCCCAGGAACAGGAGCGGCGCCGCATCTCTCGAGAGCTGCACGATGAGCTGGGCGGGATGTTGACCGCCCTTCGCCTGGACCTGGGGTCGCTAGAGAGAGTCGACGGCCTGCCTCCGGAGGCTCGAGAGAAGATCGAGTCGGTCGAGCATATCCTGGGGCTGACCATGAGCACCGTGCGGCGCCTTTCGACCCAGCTGCGCCCTCAGATTCTCGACGACCTGGGGCTATCCGCCGCCCTCGAATCCATGATGACCGAGGCGGGGCGTCGCTGCAGCTTCGACTACGACCTGCAGCTACCGCGCAGCCTGCCGGGCGAACCCGAACTGCATCTGCACCTGTTCCGCATTTGCCAGGAAGCGTTGACCAACATCTGTCGCCACGCGGGGGCAACGACGGTCAAGCTCAGGATCACTCGTCCCTTCCGCAATCGGCTGGACCTGCTTATCGAAGACGACGGAGTCGGCTACCACCCCCAGCAAGTTGCCCGCAAACGCACCCTTGGCCTGTCGGGCATCGCCGAGCGCGTTCAGCTTCTTGGCGGCAAGCTCAGTACGACCAGCTCGCCCGGCCACGGTTGCCAGATCAAAATTCAGCTGCCGCTGAGGCCGCTCCGCCTTGCCTCGGAAGAGGACGAGGGTCTCGTCGGCGAGTAGCCGACAACGAAAAAGGCCCGCGTTGGCGGGCCTATTTCGTACCAGATGATGGTCTAGCTCTCGTGACGGCTCTTGCTCATCACGATGCGAGTGCCTTTTCCCGGGCCCGACTCGATCTCGAGACGGTCCATCAGGTTCTTCATCAAGAAGATCCCACGACCGCTTTCCGCCATCAGGTCGGGCACCTCGTCGCCTCGGCCCGAAGGGTCGAAGCCAGAGCCGTAGTCTCGCACCTCGACGCGGAACTCGTCGGCCGTCATGGTGTACTCTACGTCGACCCCAAGATCCGAGCGTCCGTGCTCGATGGCGTTGTCGCAGACCTCTCCTACCGCCGTGATGATGTCGTAGATCTCCTCATCGGAAAACATCACCCGACGTGCGATCGCCTCGGCCTGCAGGCGAACCGTGGCGGCGTATTCTTCCAGACAGGGCACCTTCAGGCGGATCTGAGAGGCCGAACGAACCACCTCTTCCCACTTGGCCAGCGACGACTCGTGGTGAGCGATCTGCTCCTTCTGAGAGTGCAAATAGGCGGAAGCGACCCCGATTAGGAACTCGTCGAAAACGTCATTGACCTCGCGCTCGAGCTGCCAGGGTGCTGCGCCGGCCTCTCCTTCGACCTTTAGCTCGTCCTTGAGCAAGGCCCACAGCTCCTGGCGCATGATCTGCATACCGCGAAGCATGTCCTCGAATCCGATCGCCATCTGCACGCGACGGGCAGCGATGCCTTGCTCTAGCCGAACCAGCTCTTCGTGCATCTCCCGCGTGGTGCTCTGCACACAGAGGGGGTCAGCGCTACGACGCAGGCGAGCCACGATGTGATCGAGCAGTCGCCCCACCGAGCCGCGGGACTCCTCCCGCGGCATGGTATGGCGCTGATAGCTGGCAAGCTCGGCGAAGCAGCGGCTAGAGACTCGCTCGGAAAGCGCTCCCTCTCGGGCTTGCAACAGATCGGCGGCGCTGCTCCAGAGCAGCTGAGCTTCCTGAGAATTCAGCGAAGGCGAAGTCACGTCGCTTCGGCTAACCGTTCTCGGCGACGAACTTCTCGTAGCCGTCCGAGTCGAGCAGCCCTTCCACTTCGTCGGGAGCCGACAGCTCCAGCACGATCATCCAGCCGTCCCCGTAGGGCGAACGGTTGACCGTTTCGGGTTCGAAGCCGGCTTCGCTCTCGCGCAGCACAGGGTTGGCTTCCACCACCTTGCCGCTCAGCGGGGCGTAGAGGTCGGAAACGGTCTTCACCGACTCGACCACGCCAAAGGTTTCTCCCTTGGCCAGCTCTCGCCCGACTTCGGGCAGTTCGACAAAGACGATGTCTCCCAGTTGATCCTGGGCGTGATGAGTGATGCCGACGGTGGCGCGGCCGCCCTCGATCTTCACCCACTCGTGATCTTCGGTGTATTTCAGCTCGGCAAGTACCATGGTGAACCTACTTTTCGTGTATTAAGAATGGCGTTTGACGCTGCCGCGAACAAAGGGAAGGGCGACCACTCGGGCGGGCTGGGGCTTCCCTCGAACCAGGATCTCCAGGTCGGTTCCCGCAGCGCGGACCGACCTTTCCACGATGGCCAAAGCCACCCCTTTTTTCAAAGAAGGCGAGAAGGAGCCGCTGCTGACCTCTCCGACCTGTCGTCCTTCGAAATGAACGGGGTAGCCCGCGCGAGGCACGTTTCTCCCCTCCATCTCTAACCCTACCAGGCAGGTGGTGGCCCGTTCTTTGGCCGCACGCAGGGCGTCCGCGACCAGCGGAGCGGGATCGGTTTCGGTCTTGGTGACCCAGGCCAGCGAGACGTCGTAGGGGGTGCGTTCTTCGTTGAGTTCGTTGCCGTAAAGCGCGAACCCCGACTCCAGCCGCAGGGTGTCGCGAGCGCCCAGCCCGATCGGTTTGAGGCCCGGGTCGACTTCGAGCAGACCGTTCCAGATCTCGGCGGCATCAGCAAAGTCGACGTAAAGCTCGAAGCCGTCCTCGCCGGTGTAGCCGGTGCGCGAGATCACGGCGGGTTTGCCCAGCACGGTGCCGTGCACGGCCGTGTAGAAATCGAGCCCGGCAAGGTTCAGTTCGCCGACATGAGGGGCGAGGATCTCTTCGGCCTTGGGCCCCTGCAGCGCGATCAGCGCGGTGTGCATGGTCAGATCGCCCAGCAGCACCTCTCGCCCCTCGGCGTGGTCGACCAGCCAGGCCCAGACTTTGGCCCGGTTGCTGGCGTTGGCTACGATCCAGTAAGAGTCTTCCCAGCGGTAGACCAGCAGGTCGTCGAGGATCCCGCCGTCGTTACCGCACAAGCAGCTATAAAGCGCCTGACCGACCTTCAGCTTCGAGCAGTCGTTCGAGGTCATCTCCTGAACGAAGCGGTCGCGGTCCTCGCCCTTGACCTCGATCTCGGCCATATGAGTCAGGTCGAACAAGCCGGCGTGGGTTCGCACGGCTTCATGCTCTTCGATCACTCCGCTGTACTGGATCGGCATGTTCCATCCGGCGAAGTCGACCATACGGGCTCCCAGAGCCAGATGGATGTCGTTGAGGGGGGTTTTCAGAAGAGTGGCTGTCATAGGGGGTCTTCATACCCACCCGAACAGCGGGTTAATCCGGAGTGCGAAGAAGAAGCGCCCTGGCCTGTTCGGCGTCGGCCAGAATCTGCTGACGCAAGGCGGGGAAAGAGTCAAACTTCCGCTCGGCTCGCAAGAAGCTGACCATCTCGACCTTTAGCGTCTGCCCGTACAGGTCGCCCGCAAAGTCGAACAGGTGAACTTCCAGCAACGGCTCGCTGGCCCCGTCCTCGACCGTTGGGCGCAAGCCAAAGTTGGCGACTCCGGCGTAGCAAGCTCCGCTCTCGGTGGTGGCCCGCACGGCCATCACACCCAACGGCGGGGCCAGCTTTTCCGCCGGAAAGCGCAGGTTGGCGGTGGGGAAATCGATCGTTCGACCCCGTTTTTGACCCTCCACCACCCGAGCCGTCATGGCGTAGGGGCGGCCGAGCAACTCGGCCGCAAGCTCGAGGTCGCCTTCGGCGACGGCCTGCCGGATCTTGGTCGAAGAGATGATCAGCGGTCCCTGGTGGTCCAGGGTCACCGCAGGAACCACCGTGGTCTGGTAGCCCAGGCTTTGGCCCAACTCGGTCAGTCGCTCTACGCTCCCGGCGGCACGATGCCCGAAGCGATAGTCGTGACCCACCACCACTTGCGAGACCCCCAGACGACGGGCCAACACCTCTTCGGCGAAGCGTTCCGGAGTCCAGGTCGAAAAATCCCGGTCGAAGGTCTTTAGGAACACCTGCATTCCGTGCGCTTCGAGTAAAGCGACCCGCTCGGCCGAGGTAGTTAAAAGTGCCGGCGGCTGACGTCCGGGAATCGCGGCCCCGGGATGCTCGCTAAAAGTCAGCACCGCCGAACGGCCGCCGCCCTTCTCGCGACAGAGCTGCAGGATGCGCTGATGGCCGCGGTGGCAGCCGTCGAAAAAGCCCAGCGCGACCGCGCCGCCGGCCCACAGCGCGGAGTCCGGGTTCTGGTCTAAAGAGAGGACCGACATGATGGAAAGGTAACGGCCGCCGCCGCTTAAGAGCTCCGCCTATCGACGATATAGTTGCTGGTGCCGGGAGCTCTGTTCTTGGCCGCCTTCTTCAGCTCGGTTGCGATTTCGGAGACCTCGAGCGCGTTGCGCAGCTCTCGTCGCTCGTTGGTGGAAACGCCTATGGAGAGTGTGGCGATGGGGTAGCGAGTGGACTCTTTCTGACGATTGAGCACCTCGATCCACCCTTGGGCGCGATCCTTCTCGCTGTAGAGTAGCCGCACCCGCTCGTCAAACTGGGCCAGCACCCTGTCGAGCAACGCCTCGACCCGGTCGATCTCGGTAATGAGGATAAAATCGTCCCCTCCGATGTGACCCAGGAAGTCCTGCGAATCGCCGGCCGCTTCGACGGCCTCGATCAGCACTTCGGCCACCAGACGGATACACTCGTCGCCCTTTTCAAAGCTGTAGTGGTCGTTGAACGCTTTGAAGTTGTCGATGTCGAGATAGCAGCAGGCCAACTTCTCTCCCCTGGCCAGCCGCTGGTTCAGCTCGTGCTCGATGGCCAGGTTTCCGGGCAGGCCGGTGAGCGGGTTCGAGGCCCGGGAAAGACGGATGCGTCGAATCAGGCTCTGGATACGAACTTCAAGCTCTTCCGGGTCGAACGGTTTGGAGAGGTAGTCGTCCACCCCGGTACGCAGCGCTTCGAGACGATGGTCGTGCAGAGCCGAGGCCGTCAGCATGATGACCGGGATCAGATAGGTCGAACGGCTCTGACGCAAGCGAACACAGACCTCGATGCCGTCCATCTCGGGCATCATCAGGTCTAGCAGCACCAGATCGGGGATCTCGGTGCGAGCCAGGTCCAGCGCCTCCTGTCCAGAATTCGCCAGTAACACCTCGTACGGGTCGTCCGAAGAGTTGAGGAAAGTCTGCACCATCTTCAAGAGAACCGGGTCGTCGTCGACCACCAGGACCTTGATAGCGCGGGGCGTCATGGACGGCGTGGCCGGCCCCCTTGTCGACATAGCGGGGCGCTACTCCTTAACGACCATAACCTGGAAGCTTTGCATTCGCAGGTTGCGAGCTACGCGCTCGGCTTCTTCGGGGTCGTCGTAAGCCGGACCCTTCACGCGGTAAAGCAGGCCGGTTCTTCCGTCGACCTTTTCAATCGTCGCCTTTTGACCCTGGGCGATCAGCTGCCCTTGCAGCTTCTCGGCGTTCTCCGGATCGGCAAACGAGCCGAACTGCAGCATCACCTTGCCGGGAGGCGGGACCGCTTCATCGACGGCCGGGGTGGCCAGGACGCTGGGGTCTTTGGCGACGGGGCTGGTCTTGATCGACTCTTTTTTAGGGCGCGACATGCTCTCGACCAGAGAAGGACCGGCGGCTTCCCGCAGCGCCTCGATCTCCTTCTCGAGTTCGGGGTCGACTTTGACCCAGGGCCGGGCTCGAGGCTCGGGCATGCTGCGGAATTCGACCTGGTCGTCCTTCTCGCCGAACACCTCGGACGCGATCAAAGCTCTCCCCATCCAGCTTCCGCCGGCGAGGGAGACCCAGATCACCACCACGGTGGCGAGAATATACCTGGCATATAGGGGCATTGTTGGCCCTTCGATCATTTTAAGCATGCTCTGTTGTCACCCGTCTCCCCACTACCCGGGGGTCTACCCCCTGAAACATGGCGAGAATTTTATTCAACATTTTTCCCCCATGACCTCTGTCCTGCCCACAACTGGGGAGAATCTCCCCGCCCGGGCTCAAGCTCGGGCAAAGTACCAGGAGAGGAAACGATAGAGGAAGCCGACCACATAGAAACCGATCATGAACCTGACAAAGCGCTGAGCTTTGTCCCTGGGTAGCCAACCCAGATAGGCCACCCCGATCACCACCAGGGTGAGGAGCAAGGCGACCTTACGTAACACTATCGACATCACCCCGGATTTCGCAACCCGGGCGAGATCTCCCGTTTCTGATAGCCACTGTGGTCGCCCACGGCCCGAGGGAAATCTCGGAACCCATCCGAAAGCGCTCGGATGAGTAAGAGTGGTATCGAGACCTCCCCGCCCCCCCGTCCCGCCGTAACCGTGGAAGCCGCCGCCGACCGCATCGTCTGTCGCTGGGGCGACGGCTTACAGAAGCACTTCAACCCGACCGATGAAGAGCTGCTGCTCCGTGTTTACGACCCCAGCGACGAGATCGTCGTGGAACACCGGGTCGAGCACCTCTCGCAAAAAGAGATCCACCTGGCCCCGGGCGACTATCGACTCGACATCGGGCGCTACTTCCGTCCCGAGATCGAGCTTCGTAGCCCCCTTTACACCACTCCCTCGCTGTCCTGGAATCAGGATTCTCCTTCCTCTCACCTGGTGGTCTGGGACGCCCTGGACTGGGAGACCGTGCGCCACGAGGTCGAGCAGGTTCACCATCTGGATTGGGAGAGCGAAGTTGCGGTGGCCCTGCGCGTTCTCTGGAACCGTGAAGGGAAGTTGGTCAACGAGTGGATCAAGGTCCCCAACCGCAACCACGTCTCGTTGCTGGGCAAGGTCGAAGAGATCGAACTGGCCGTCGTCTCCTCCGAAGAAGCCAGCGCTCCGTCCCCGGAGGTGCGCATCCTCAAGAGCCTGTTCCTGGCCAAGCCGTCGGCCCGCAAACCGCTGCAGATCGTAGCCAACGAGACGTTCACGGTGGCACGGCCCACGCCCCATCTGCATCTTTATCGCGAGATCATCGAGACCGACACCCTGCAACTGCGCGCGGAATGGCGCTCGTTTGGCGAGGGCAAGTTCGAGATCGCGCTGTTCCGAGGCGACCAGGCGATAGAAACTCACGGCCCGGTCGGCCCCCAGGGCGACTGGCTGTTCAGCAAACTGACCCACGGCGTCTACCGCGTCGAAATCCGCCCCCTGAAGAAGGGCAACGCGAAAGGAGAGGCGCTGGCTTCGGACAGCGTGACTCTGCCCGTGCGGGAGACGCGTACCGTGCTGATGCCGGTCAACGAGCGACGCGCCTTTGCCTACTGGCACGTCGGCGAAGCCGCCTGGCAGGCGCTGAGCGAAGAGTTCGGGGAGCTGCACGAGCGAGCGCGCTGCTATCTGCAGGTCGGGATCAAGACGTCGAACGGTATTCGTATCGTTAACGAGCTCACCCGACCGGTCGACACCGGGTCGACCGCCGACTACTACCTGGACCTGGCTCCTGACCTGATCTACTTCGCCCGCCTGCTGGCCGTGGTGGACAACGAGCGCCGCCCCCTGACCGACTGGTCCAACCCTTGCCAGCTGGGCCGCCTGAACGCGGGCAGCAGCGCCATCGAGCACAAGCGGGAGTGGCAGTCCACGGAGCATCCCACCGTGCGGGCGTTGCGCGGTCCGACCCTGACCCACCGCTACTCGATCGGCTATCTGCTGCTGCACCTGCATGCCCACCTACCGTTCATCTCGGACCCGGTCAACTTCGGCAAAGACAACGCCTGGCGCCCCATCGGCTACCCGCAGGAGTGGTATCCCGAGGCGGTCTGCGACACCTATCTGCCGCTGATCGACACCTTCGAGACCCTGGTCCAGGAAAAAGTCGACTTCAAGATCTCGATGGACATCTCGCCCCCGCTGGCGGCGATGATGAAAAGCCAACGGCACGCTTCCGACGTGCTGGCCTTCCTGGAACGGCTGATCAAGCTGGCTCGCCTGGAAGTCGAGCGCACCCGAAGAGAACAGCCCTTCTACACCGAGGCGGCGCTGATGCACCTGCGCCGCTACCGTCGCTGCCGCGACCTGTTCCTGGGCTACGGCGGGAATCTGGCCAAGGCGTTTGCCCACTTCCAGGAGCTAGGCCATCTCGAGCTCTGCACCTGCGTAGGGACCCATCCCATGCTGCCGCTGTGGACCTCGCAGCCCCAGGCGATCCGCGGGCACTGCCTGGCTGCGGCGCGCTCTCACGAAGAGATTTTCGGTCGTCCATCGGCCGGAGTCTGGCTGCCCGAGTGCTCTTACACGCCGGGTCTGGAGCAGTTCCTGGACGAAGCCGGCTTCGGCTACACCTTTGGGGAGACCCACTGCGTCACGCGAGGCGACGCTCCGTCCGAGTTCGGGGTCAACGCCCCCGTTTACTCAAAAGGCTCGCGGCTGACCATCTTCCCGCGCGACCCCGAGACCGGCGAGCAGGTCTGGTCGGGCGAGCAGGGCTATCCCGGCGATCCCGACTATCTGGAGTTCCACATCCGCGGAGGCCCCTTCAAGTACAACCGCATCACCGACCGTCGGGGTGGCGACAAGGAGCCCTACAACCCCGAGTGGGCGGCCGGCAAGGCGGCCCAGCACGCCGAGCACTTCCTGAGCTGCCGCAACGCTCGCTTCGAATATCTTCGTCACAGCATGTGGAAGAAGCCGCTGATCGTAGCGCCTTACGACGCCGAGCTGTTCGGACATCACTGGTATGAGGGGCCGCAGTTCCTGTACTACCTGTTCAAGAAATTGCACTTCGACCAGAACCAGACCGAACTGACCACACCGTCGGCCTATCTGGCCTCGAATCCGACCGGCCAGGACCTGTACTGCAACGTCTCGAGCTGGGGCGCCGAGGGCACCTTCGAAAAGTGGATGTACGGCGCCACGTCGTGGATGTACCGTCACGGGCACGAGGCGGCCCAGAAGCTGGGCGAACTGTGCCGGGAAGGGTACGACAACGAGATGCAGCGTCGGGTGCTGGCTCAGGCCGCCCGTCAGCTGATGATCGCCACCTCGTCGGACCTGCCGTTCGTGATCTCGAACGGGCATTTCGTGGACCGAATGAAAGAGCAGCTTTGCAATAATCTGCGCGGCTTTTACGCCCTGTGCGAGGACTACGCGCGGCTGCGCGCGGGCGGCGAGATCGAGGAAGACCGACTGCGTTCGTTCGAGCTGGAGAACTGCCTGATCCCGAACCTGCAGCCGGAGTGGTTCGCCGCGCTCTGATCGGCTCGGGCGGGGGCGAGCTTGAGCTCACTCGAAGGTGAGCCGGCTCGGGCGGGGGCGAGCTTGAGCTCACCTGGAGGTGAGCCGGCCCGGGAGTCGTCGGGGGCTTACCCCTTGACGACCCCTTCCTCGTCGTAGAGTTCTTCCATCTCGACCACCTCGAAGCTCCGCATCGAAAGCTTCTTCAGCGGCTCGATGCGCTGGGCCAGTTCGTCGGCGATCTTGGACTTCTCGCACAGGTAGTGGAAAATCGGCTGGGGCACGGTGCGCACCAGCGGCTTGCAGGCCAGGGTCAGCTCTTCGGCGGGATAAATAGCACCGTCGACGAGCGGCTTGGGCGGATTGACCAGGCGCACCCAGTCGCTTTCGCCCAGGGCGACCTTGCCCAGACCTTCCCAGTCGACCATGCGGCCGACCTGCTTGGTCTTCTTCAGCATCACCGTGTAAAGTTCGGGCACTTCGACCCGGTCGCGCCCGTAGCGGCGGGCCAGGTCCTGGCGGACCAGAGCAAACTCCCACATAGCTTCGAGCAGATGGGACGACCCCTGGCGATAAGCCTTGCTGTTCGCAGCAACGGCGCGAGAGTTGGCCTTGCGCCACTCGCCCAGCAGCTCTTCAAAAGAGGGGTCTTCGTAAAACGTAGACCCCTCTTCATTCAAAATCTCGATCGACAGGCGCTTCTCGCGGGCCACGCAAAGAGCGGCCGGCAGCGCTTCAAAAGCGCAGTAGGTCGGGCAGGGTAGCTCCATCTCGAAGGCCAGCCCCACCTCGTCCGACTGCTCCGGAGCGTAAGAGACGAAGCGCGCGCTGACGTTGGTCTCCTCGCTATGATAGGTGTAGATCGTGTCGTCTCCGTCGGACTTGCCGCCGTCGAGATACTCTACCGCTCCGAGGAGCTTTTTCGCGCTCACCGCCCGGGCTTCTTTATCCCTGGCCTTCGCCGCATCCACGTACAAAAATTCGAAAAGCAATGTGATGCCCTTATTTGTCCCGGTCGCTTTCGGGCCGTTTCGGTCACCGCGCGCCGGGGAGGTACAGAACCAGTCTGCCAACGTGTCCGGGAGAGCCGGTCGCCTGAACAGACGCCGCGCTCGGCCAGAACTCCGCCGGAGTGTTCGCGCTCCTCGACGTTTGTCACCTTCTTAATCGGGGAAAAACCCTCTGTCGAGAAGCGCGAAGGCCCCGCCTCCATCTCTCCAGGCCGGCCCTGCCCTTCAAAATCCTAGCAAGGGAACTTCCACTTTGAGCAAGTCAGGCGATAAGAAGCCTCGCAAAGCGAGCAGCAGCACACCTCCCACCCCCTCCACCGACGCCGTCGTCGAATCGGCCGTGAAAGTCGAAAAGGTCGAGAAGACCACCAGGACCGAGGCCTCGAAGCCGTCCCGGTCGAGCGATTCGAAAGGCCAGGACCGCGTGGTCGTGGTCGAAGGCGTCCGCACTCCGTTCGTGCGCGCCTACACCGATTTCTCCGAGTTGACCGCCCTGGACCTGAGCCGCATCGTCACCTCCGAGCTGATCGCTCGCGCCGGCATCGACCCCGAAGAGGTCGACGAGGTGATCATGGGCACCGTCCTCCCCTCTCCCCACGCCCCGAACCTGGCCCGCGAAACCGTGCTGGCCACCGACCTTCCCAAGAGCATCCCCGGCTATACCCTGGGTCGCGCCTGCGCTTCGAGCGCTCAGTCCGTGATCAGCGCTGCCGAAGGGATCCTGCGCGGCGAATACGACACCGTGATCGCCGGCGGCGCGGAATCGATGTCGAACGTCCCCGTCCCCTACTCCAAAAACGTCATCGACGCCCTGATGACGCTGTCCAAAGCCAAAAGCTTCCCGGCCAAGATGAAGGCGCTGTCCTCCATCAACCTCGAGTCGCTGCTGCCCCAGCCTCCCGCCATCGCCGAATCGGCCACCGGCAAGACCATGGGTCAACACGCCGAAATCATGGCGCGCATCAACGGCATCACCCGCCGCGAACAGGACGAGTTCACCGTGGCCTCTCACCGCAACGCGGCGAAAGCCCGCGAAGAAGGGAAGACCCGCGAAGAGGTGATGACCGTCTACCCCGCTCCGAAGTTCAAGCCGGTCAACCAGGACTCGTTCGTGCGCTCTGACACCACCGTGGAAAAGCTGGGCGAACTGAAACCCGTCTTCGACAAAACTTACGGAACCCTGACCGCCGGCAACTCGTCCGGGCTGACCGACGGCGCCGCCGTGGTGCTGCTGATGCGCGAAAGCAAAGCCAGAGAGTTAGGCCTCAAGCCGCTGGCGGCCGTCACCCAGTGGAGCACCACCGCCCTCGATCCCGACGACCAGCTTCTGCTGGGTCCCGCCCTGTGCGTGCCCGAAATCCTGGACGCCGCCGGAATCACCCTGGAAGAGATCGACCTGATCGACATCCACGAAGCGTTCGCCGCCCAGGTTCTGGCCGTGGTGAAATCGCTGGAGTCGCCCGAGTTTTCGAAGAAGTACCTGGGCAAAGAGGGTATCGTGGGCAAAGTCGACCGCGAGAAGCTCAACGTCAACGGCGGCTCGGTCTCGCTGGGCCATCCGTTCGGCGCCACCGGCGCTCGCATGGTGATCGGGATGGCCCGTGAACTGCAGCGCCGCCAGGCCGACCGCGCCATGCTCGCGCTCTGCGCGGCTGGCGGTATGGGTACCGCACTTCTGCTGGAAAGGATCGAAAACTAATGGCCAACATCAAAGAACAACAGAGAGCCACCGCGCTCGAGGTCACCTCCGAAGGCGTGGCTGTCCTCACCCTCGACACCCCCGGCAAACTCAACGTCCTCTCGCCTGATGTCTTCCTCGAAATCAACGAGCGGATCAGCGAAATCCAGGGGAACCCCGCCGTCAAGGCGCTGGTGGTCGAAAGCGGCAAACCGGGCAGCTTCGTGGCCGGCGCCGACATCACCCACCTGGCCACCATCAGCGATGCCGCCGGCGGCGCCGAAATGAGCCGCCAGGCCCAGGGCGTCTTCGGGCGACTGGAAGACCTGCCGTTCCCCGTCGTAGTTGCCATCGACGGCGTCTGCCTGGGCGGCGGACTAGAGCTGGCCCTGGCCTGCTCGTACCGCCTGATCACCGACAACACCAATACGGTGCTGGGTCTGCCCGAAGTGCAGCTGGGCCTGTTGCCGGGCGCCGGTGGGACCCAGCGCCTGCCCCGCCTGATCGGCTTCCCCGAATCGCTCGACATGATCCTGACCGGCAAAAAAGTCCGCCCCCGCAAAGCCTACAAGCTGGGCCTGGCCGACGAACTGGTGCCCGTACAGCTGCTGACCGAACGGTCCCGCAAAGCCGCTCTCGAGCTGATCAACCGCAACGGATTGGCCTGGCAGCGTCAAGAGGGTCGTCAGAAAAGTGTGACCACCCGCCTGGCCGAGAGCTACGGCGTGCGCAGCGCTATCTACACCAAAGCCAAGTCCGACCTCAAAGAGAAGACCAAGGGGAAATACCCCGCCCCGCTGGCCGCCCTGGAAGCCGTGCGCACGGCCCTGCGGACAGACCTTGCCACGGGACTGCTAGAAGAGGCACGCCTGTTCGGCGAACTGGCCGTCACCACCGAGTCGAAGTCGCTGATCCACCTGTTCCTGACCACCACCGAGCTCAAGGGCGACAGCGGTCTGGACAAGGGCGTGAAGGCCGAAGTCAAAAAGGTCAAAAACGCGGCCGTGATCGGCGGCGGACTGATGGGCTCGGGGATCACCACCGTGTTGGCCGACGTCGGCACCCGGGTGCGCGTCAAGGATATCTCGGAAGAGACCCTTGGCGGCACCTACAAATACGTCGACAAGTACCTGGCCAAGAAGGTCAAGCGCAAACACTACCGCGAGTTCGACCGCACCGTGCGGCTGGGACGGGTAACCACCTCGACCGACTACACCGGCTTCAAGAACTGCGAGATCGCCATCGAGGCCGTCTTCGAAGACATCAACCTCAAGCACCGCGTGGTGGGCGAAGTAGAGGCCAACTTCGGCCCGAACACCATCTTCGCGTCCAACACTTCGTCGCTGCCGATCACGGAAGTCGCCAAGGGCGCCCAGCGCCCCGAGAACGTGATCGGAATGCACTTCTTTAGCCCGGTTGAAAAGATGCCGCTGGTCGAAGTGATCACCCACGAAGGCACCGCCGACTGGGTCGTCGCCAGCACCGTAGACCTGGCCAAGAAGATGAAGAAGCACGCCATCGTCGTTCGCGACGGGGCCGGCTTCTACACCTCGCGCATCCTGGCCGCCATGCTAAACGAAGCCGTCCGCGTGCTTTATGATGGAGCGACCATCGAGAGCATCGACCGCGCCATGGAAGACTACGGCTTCCCCGTCGGCCCCATGAAGCTCATGGACGAAGTCGGTCTGGGCGTGGGCGCCAAGGTCATGAAGATCATGTCGGAGGCGTTCCCCGAACGCTTCGAGGCCCCCGCAGGCTGGGAAGATGTGTTGGAGGGTCGCCAGGGCAAGTCCAGCGGCCTGGGCTTCTACCGCTACAGCGGCAAGACCAGGACCCCGGACCGATCGATCTACAAAATCATCGGAACCGAGCGCAAGACCATCGCCTCGGACGAGATCGTCGAGCGCCTAGCCTTCGCGTTCCTGAACGAGTGCGCGCTCTGCCTGCAAGAGCAGATCCTGCGTAACCCGCGTGACGGAGACATTGGCGCCGTGTTCGGACTGGGCTTCCCGCCCTTCCTGGGCGGCCCGTTCCTGCACATGGACCGCCTCGGAGCAGCCAGGGTGGTCGAGACCCTCAACCGCCTGGCCTCGCACTACGGTCCGCGCTACACGCCGGCTCAAATCCTTGTCGACAAGGCTAGCGATAACTCACGCTTCTTCTCCTAAAGGAGACGGAGCCTGAAGGCCCGGTCGAAAGACCGGGCTTTTTTTATGCCTCCGCCGCCCTCCAACGGCCTCCCCCCTCCCCTTTATGAAGACAGATGAACCCACCGTGAGCGTTCCTTGAACCGACCTTCGCCCTGAAGCGTTCGGCTCTGGCAAGAGCGAATCGCCCCTCATGGAGCTACTCATCATCATCGTTCTGGCCTTACTGAACGGAGTTCTGGCCATGGCGGAACTGGCCATCGTTTCGGCTCGGAAAAGCCGCCTCGCCTCCGAAGTCGAGGGCGGCTCGAAATCCGCCCGGACGGTCCTCGAACTGCAGGAAAACCCCGAGGTCTTCCTCCCCACCGTCCAGGTCGGGATCACGCTGGTCGGCACCATCTCCGCCGCCTTCGGCGGCTCTACCCTGGCCGCGCCCGTGGCCGCCTCGATCGCTCAGGTCGAGGTGTTGCGCCCCCACGCCAACAGTCTGGCGTTCGCTCTGGTGGTGGCCGGTATCTCGTACCTTAATCTGGTGCTGGGAGAGCTCGTCCCCAAACGGCTGGCGCTGCAGTTCCCGGAAACGATGGCGAAGATGGTCGCTCCCCTTCTCACCTTCCTGGCCCGCCTCTGCCGCCCCGTCGTCTGGCTGCTGGGCATCTCGACCCGTCTGGTGCTGGGCCTGCTTCGCATCGACGCGACGCCCGCCCCTACCGTCACCGAAGAAGACTTCCGCCACGTGCTGGCCGAAAGCACCCGGAGTGGAGTGTTCGAGGGCAAGGAAGAGACTCTGGTCCACCGCGTGCTGTCCCTCGACGATTGGCCAGTCACCCGGCTGATGTGCCCTCGGGCCGACGTGGTCTGGCTGGATCTCGAGGCCGACACCGAGGAAAACCTGCGCCGCATCGCCGAGACCCCGCACTCGAAGTACCCGGTATGCCGGGGAGGCCTGGACCAGGTGGAGGGGGTGATTGGAGTGCAAGAACTGCTGGTCAAGCGCACCTCGAACGGCGAACTGTGGACCGACGAGGTGATGTCCAAGCTGCACAACCCGCTGGTGCTACCCGCCAGCCTGAACGCCCTGGTCCTGCTCGAGCGGTTCCAGACCAGCGGTGTCCATCTGGGACTGGTGGTGGATGAGTACGGGACCATGCGAGGTATCGTCACCGTCAACGACATCCTCCAGGCGATCGTCGGCGACCTGCCGGTGCAAGGCGTTCTGGACACCCCGCCGGTAGTCGAGCGCGAGGACGGCTCGCTGCTGATCGAGGCCGGACTGCCCAGCGACGAACTGTTCCGTCTGATGGGGCTGTCTCCGGTGGCCGACCCTTCGTATCACACCATCGCGGGCTTCGTGATCGAGCGACTGGGCCACATCCCCGAAGCCTCCGACACCTTCGAGCACGAAGGCTGGGTGGTCGAAGTGATCGATATGGACGGCCATCGGGTCGACAAGGTGCTGCTGCGGCGCTCGCAAGAAAGTTCGAAGAGCACTTAAACGATCCGTGCGAGGAGTTCGACAGTCAACGGCCAAGTTTCGCCGATGGCTCAAGACTTGGCGATCCCGGTTCTCGACGAAGAAGCTCGTCTGCAGGTGGTTCACTCTCTCGAACTGCTGGACACGCCTCCCGAAGAGCGCTTTGACCGGGTCTGCCGCTTGGCCCAGGACCTGCTGGGCGCCTCGGTCGCCTACGTCTCGCTGATCGAGCGGGACCGCCAGTTCTACAAGTCCGGCTGCGGCCTGGGTGGGGTCACCGAAACGCCTCGCGACTTCTCGCTGTGCAACTTTACCATCACCCAGCCCGGGCCGGTGCTGGCGCTCGACACCCTGGAACACCCGGTGTTTCGGGAGAGCCCGTACGTGACGGGGCCGCCCAACGTGCGCTTCTACCTGGGGATTCCGCTGACCGTGAAAGGTCAGCGCGTCGGCACCTTGTGCACGATGGATTTTGCGCCCCGCGAAGGGGTGTCCGAGAAACAGATAGCCCAACTGGACACCCTGGCCCGCGTCACCGAGACCGAACTACTGCTCAAGGACACCCTGGAGACCCAGGCGCTCCTGCTACAACACCGCAACGAACTTCGAGAGAAAAACGAGTTTGTGCGCCGCGTGCTGGGCCGCTACGTGACCGACGAAGTGGCCGAACACGTGCTGGCCGCTCCAGAAGAGCTACATCTCGGCGGCGAACGTCGTGAAGTCACCATCCTGATGTCCGACCTGCGCGGCTTCACCGTGATGTCGGACCGGATGGACCCCGAGCGGGTCGTCACCGTGCTCAACCACTACCTGCACCACATGGTCGAGATCGTCCTGAAGTGGGGCGGCACCATCGACGAGATCATCGGCGACGCCCTGCTGATCATCTTTGGAGCTCCGCTTCCGATGGACGACCACGCCGAACGCGCGGCCTCTTGCGCCATCGAGATGCAGCGCGGAATGGCTGCGGTGAACGAGGCGCTGGCAGGCGAGGGGCTGCCTCCGATCGCTTGCGGCATCGGTCTGAACACGGGAGAAGTGGTGGTCGGCAACATAGGCTCGGAAAAGCGCATGAAATACAGCGTGGTCGGCAGCCCGGTCAACCTGACCGCCCGTATCGAGTCGCTGACCATCGGGGGTCAAGTGCTGGCTTCGGAGTCGACGCTGAGCGCCCTTGGCGGCAAAGCCCGGGTCGACGGCAAGCTGCGCGTCAACATGAAAGGGTTCGACCGCCCCGTCACCATCTACGAGATCGGCGGCATCGGCGACCTGATAGCGCCGGAACACTCCTAAACTGCCACAGCATGCGGTCCAGGAAGGTCGAGGGCGAAAACGCTGCGAACTAACGTTACTTTTGGAGGTAGTCTCGATTGGAACGTCCCAGGCATAACATTAGCGTCACGAATCTCGACGGAGGCGGTACCCAAACCGTCGACCGCCCCAACGGCCCCGCCGCGCCCCTCCCCTGGGAAGGTAGCGCCGCCGCCGACTGGGCCGAACTCATGCGGCCCGAACCCGGCTCGGCCGAAGAAGAGGCCCGCTTTCAAGAGCTTTACTCGCAACTACCTCAGCTCTGGAGCAACCTGCAGACCGACGGCCACGTCGAGCAGACCGTGCTGGTGGTCCCTTCGATGTCGCTGGACAAAGAAGAGCTGACCAAACTCAAAGGCGCGCCCCACTACGAAGAGCGCCTGCTCTTCTTGCTGATCCTCTTGGCCCTGCCCAAAACCCGGGTGATCTTCGTGACCTCGGAGCCGATCCACCCTCACATCATCGACTACTACCTGCAGCTGCTGCCGGGCATCCCGTTCTCGCATGCCCGCCGTCGCCTGGAGATGTTCTCGACCTACGACTCTTCCAACAAGAGCCTGACCCAGAAGATCCTCGAGCGTCCGGCCTTGATGCGCCGTATCCGTAAGGCGATCGGGCAGGCCAAGAACACCCACATGACCTGCTTCAACGTGACCCAGCTGGAAAAACAGCTCTCCGTCGCGCTGAGCATTCCGCTGCTCGGGCCCGACCCCAAGCACCTGCACTACGGCTCGAAGAGCGGTTCGCGCAAGCTGTTCCGCGAGGCCGGCGTACCGATGCCCGACGGCTACGAAGACCTCAAGAACGAAGACGAGGTGTTCGACAAGATTGTCCAGCTGTGGAAGGACCATCCCGGGCTGAAGAAGGTCGTGATCAAGATCAACGAAGGCTTCTCTGGCGAAGGCAATGCGATCTTCCCGATGGACTGCCTCAAAGGCGTGACCGACGCCGACGAGGCTCGCAAGATCCTGACCGTCGAGGTTCCCAAGCAGGCGCGCTACCAGGCGCCCGGCATGAACTGGGACGGCTTCATCGCGAAGTTCCGCGAGATGGAGGGCATCGTCGAAGAGTTCCTGGAGGGCGACGGCAAGGAGTCGCCTTCGGTCCAGCTGCGCATTACTCCGATGGGAGAGTCGCAGCTGATCTCGACCCACGACCAGATCCTGGGCGGACCGGACGGTCAGGTCTTCATCGGCTGCTCCTTCCCCGCAGCTCCGACCTACCAGCCTCCGCTGCACGAAGCGGGCGCGAAGATCGGCGAGGTGCTGGCTAAAACCGGTGTGGTCGGTCGCCTGTCGATCGACTTCATGGCGATCCCCAACGGCGAAGGCGGTTGGAACATGTTCGCCATCGAGATCAATCTGCGCAAAGGCGGAACGACTCACCCGTTCCGCACCCTGCAGTTCTTGACCGGCGGCAAGTACGACTCGGCCACGGGCACTTTTCAGAGCGGGTCGGCCGTGCCGAAGTACTACTTCGCCTCGGACAATCTGGAGAACGAGAAGTACAAGGGGCTGATGCCGGAAGATCTGATCGACATCGTCACCTACACCGGGCTGCACTACAACAGTTCGTCCAACACCGGCGTGGTGTTCCACATGATCGGCGCCCTGTCCGAGTTCGGTAAGGTCGGCGTCACCTGCGTAGGCGACTCGCCCGAAGAGGCCAAGGAGCTTTACCAGCGCACTCTCGAGACGCTGGACTGGGCCGTGACTTCGAGCGACTGGATCGTTTAGGAAGCTAGGGGGAAGTCGTGGCCAGAAGCAACAGTCAAGGATCCTTCTACGGAGGCGGTCGCACGCCCAAAGAAGAGACCGAGGCGACGCCTCCGGAGTACGACTTTCCCCTGGAGAAGCCCACCGCCAAAGAGGTCGCGGCCGAACTTCGGGGCGACAGCTTCGTGATCACGCTCAAAGCGGTGAACGAGCCCGTCATCGATATCTTCCTGGACCAACTTCCCGCCTTCCGAGGCAAAGACGACGCCAACTTCGTCTTCATGATCCCGCGTGGCCAGAAGTTCCGCTACTACTGCGTGCCGTTCAAGCTGGTGCTGCCCATGCTGAAATGGGTGAAGCTCTCGACGGAAAAACGGCCACGCTGGCAGCTCCATCTGGTGCCTAGCGCTCACAAACTGGTGGGGCGTAATGGTCCAAGAGTGGAAAACGTCAACCTGCTGCCGTACTACAACACCCACTAGCAGCTTCTAGCCATAAAAGCTTCTAGCCATAAAAGCTTCTAGCCATAAAAAACGAGGGCTCTCGCCCTCGTTTTTTATTTCTTGGGATGGAAGATGGGTCAGATATCGAGCGTCAGCGGCGCCGTGGCGCTTTGGGCTGCCTGAGCCGTCACGGTCTGAGCCGCCTGAGCCTGCAGCGTCTTTTGGAAGCTGGGGTCCGAAGCCGCCAAAATCGCTTCTTCCTGTGGCAGTCGCTCGAGCCAGAAGTTGCGCAGCCAGCTATAGGCCTCGTCGATGGTAGCTTTCGGGTTAGCGAAACCAGTCGGCTGCTCGGACACCTTCAGCGCCAGGTACAGCTTGTTGGCGACCTTGCCGTGATCTTCGGCCAGGAACGCGGACGGCAGCTGCGGGATACCGCGGTCGTGATGGTGGTTGAAGCTCAGGAAGCCGATGGCGTAGCGCAGCTCTTTGCTGTCGATCTTTTTCTTCTCCTGATTCATCTCGGACTTCCAGACGCTCTGCATGACCTCGAGCTTCTCTTTTTGGACGTCGCTAAGGTTGTGCTCTTTCTCGTAGATCTTGCGCTTGGTGTAGATCGACGAGGCGTGGCGCATGTCGTGCAGATAGAAGTCGCCGCCGGGCCGGTTGAAGCCGTCGGCGGCTTCGGGCTCGGGAGTTACCCCCATCAAGAACATGTCGTGCGGGAGTAGCTGCATGAAGACTCCCGGGCCCAACGAGCGTGCTACCGGCAAAGAGACGAGCTTGAGTTCGTCCTTGTTGAAGAAGTCCTTGGCAAAGGCATCCTGGGCCCAGCGGATACCCTGGTCGCCAGCCTCTTTGCGAAACAGCTTGTGGTCGTTGTCCTTGTAGCGGCGGTACTCTTCTTTGATGTCGCCGCTCTCTTTGCCCAGGAGATGCCTGTCGATCGGCATCATCGCACGGTCGCGCAGGCTAAGGTCCTCGTCGTCGAAGTGACCCAGGGCGGTGGCCGAGAACGAGGCTAACTCTTGCAGGCGCCGGTAGGAGATCGAGTCGTCCTTGATATGCCCCTGGATGTCGGCTTGCAACTCCTTGAGGAATTTGACGCCAGTGGCGTAGTCCTTGTCGGCGATCCATTGGAACGGATTGAAGAAGTCGCCGATAGCGGCGAAGGCGGCCTTGATTCCCGTGCGCTCCGCCGTCTCGCGAGGGCGAACCCCCATCTTCTCTTCAAGCTTACCGATCTCTTCGCTGATATGGCCGTCGAGGTCCTGAAGGACAGGCATCCCGAAATCGGCCATCTCGAACTGATAAGGGTCCTCCGGAGTCAGCGCCTTCTGAGCCTCGAAGCGAGCTTCGAGGTCTTTCTTATAGGCGCGAGGGTCGGCCAGGACCTGTCCGATGAAGGCGTTCTGCTCGGCCTGCTTGGCGTTGGCCTTGGCGTGCAGCGCCAACTGCTCGGGTTTGATCTGAAGGGCTGGGGAGTTGGGATCGATCTTGACCGCTCGCGGGTCGAAGCTATCGAGATGCGCCGGAGTATAAAACTGAGGCCGAGCCCCCTTTTCCGCCGTCATCTCTGGCAAAATCGACGCCATCCGCTGGCGTACCGGGCTGTTCAAAGGGATGTTGGTGTTCATCAAGCCTTGCCTTCCTGACCACCCTGTTGAGGATGGCTCGTTGTCGCAACTGTACCATTACGACAAGGAAGATTTCTGGCTACCAGGCACCGCTCCTATTGTTGACGGAAAGTTAACATGTAAACATCCGCAACCCTCAAGGACCCTGGGAAGAGCTTAAAGCTCGCTCAGGTGCTGAATCATGCTCTCGTAACGAGCACCGGGGTCGCGGAACTTCTCTTTGTAGTCGTCGAGCGACAACTCCATGATACGGAGCGCCTCGCTGCGGCCGTAGATCGCATCGATCTGGACCTTACGGGCCTTGGTGTTGCTGGGCAGATCCTTATAAGAGAGGAAGTAGTGGATCAGGCGGTCCATCAGCCCTTCGGGTAGGCCAGTGACATCGCCGATCTGGCCGAACACGGCATCGTCCTTCATAACGGCGATGATCTTATCATCGGCCTCATTCGAGTCGATCATGCGAATACCGCCGATCGGGATCGCCTTGATAAGGAAGTCGCCGTGCATGATAGCGCGCTCGGTCAGAACGCAGATGTCGATCGGGTCGCCGTCGCCTTCCAGGCCGTCGATGCCCGACTGCTCGGCCGAGTAGCGGCCGACTCGCTCGCCGCAGTAGGTGCGCGGCACGAAGCCGTAAAGGCAGGGCGCCTGCGAGGAGAACTTCTGCGGACGGTCCAGCATCAGGTAGCCGCTGGTCTTGTCGATCTCGTACTTCACCGTGTCGGTGGGCACTTGCTCGATGAAGGCGGTCACCTCGGCCGGGGCGGCCGGACCAGGGTGGACGCCATGCCAGGGATGAGGCTTGAAATAGAGTTTCATCAACTCCTTAAGATCGCTTGGCTTGCTCATTCCCTTGCTTGTCCTTCCAACTGGTATGCCCCCCGGTTCGCAGAACGGCGCGCTCGCGCCTTCATGATCAGCTGCGGAAAATGGAGGTTCCGCCCTCTTGCTGCGAACCGATGGTCTGCCGCTCGAGGCGAACGTCGCGGCGGAACTCTTCCAGGTCCTGACAGCCGCAGGAGGACAGAGTGCCCATGATCGCCTTCAGGTCGCGCGGCAAGATGTCGTGCAGCGAGCCCTTGAACAGCACATACCCCTCTTCGCCCTCGATGACGAAGGTGCGGGGGTCGTCTTGCTGATAGCGGCGCACGTTCTTGGCTCGAGCCGAGGCTTCGCCCCAGTACGGCTTGACGGTCACCGAGACGTCGGAGACCTGCCCCGAGAACAGCACCGGTAGGCGCTTGGTGAACGAGGTGGTGGGCGACTCGGCGAAGCCGGCGAAGTATTTGCCCATCATCAGGATATCCGCGCCCAGCGCCAGCGCCACGGCCATATCGCCGGTGCCTTCCAGGCCGCCGTCCGAGATGATCGGCAGATACTTGCCCGTTTTCTGCGCCCAGGCGTCGCGAGCACGCGCTACGGCGCGCACGGCGGTCGCCTGACCGCGTCCGATCGCTTTGACCCGGCGGGTGGTACAGATCGAGCCCGAACCGATCCCCACCTTCACGGCGTCGGCGCCGGATTCGGCCAGGTAGTGGAAACCTTCGGCGTCAACCACGTTACCAGCCACAACCGGCACGCCCAACTCTTTGGCGGCTTCTACGGTCGAGCGCATGAACTGCGAGTAGCCGTCGGAGGCGTCGATGCACAGGGCGTCGGCCCCCGCTTTGACACACAGACGCGCCCGCTCCAGGTCTTCGCCGTGGGTCGACATGGCGGCGGCAACGCGCAGCCGCTTCGAGGCGTCGATGGAGGCGCGCGGAAACTGCTGGGCGTTCTTCAAGTCACGGAAAAACACCACCGAGCGCAGGCGGTCCTGGTCGTCGACCACGCAGAGCACACCGAGGCCCATCTCGAACACCTTGTCGTTAGCCTCAGAGAGGCTCATCCCCTCACGACCCACCACCAGTTTCTCTCGGGGGATCATCCGCTCCGCCACGGTCAGGTCGCCGTCGCGCTTGGGGTGATACTTCTTTTCCGTGATCAGCCCGAGCAGATGCCCCTCTTCGTCGGTGACGGGAAAGGTGGAGTAGCCGCTGCGGGCCTCCATCTCCAGCAGTTCTCGCAGCGGGGTGTGAGGGCGAACGGTCAGCACGTCTTCGACGAAGCCGCTCTTGAAGCGCTTGACCGCCTCGATCTGGGCGACCTGGTCCTCGACCTCGACCCGACCGGCGGGCAGCACCGAGAGACCGCCGTGCTGAGCCAGCGCGATGGCGAGTTCGCTCCCGCTAACTGACTCCATAGCCGCGCTCATGAAGGGGATGGCCAGGGGGAGGCCTTCGGCCAGGCGCCCGGCCAGGGAGACAGAAGAGAGACCGTGCTCGGAGCGAGTCTCGCGCGGGAGCAAGATGAACTCGCGGAAAGTGGCGCTACGGTCGTGGGAAATCTTGGGGTCGTCACTCAACATGGAACTCGCCTTCGGGTGGACGATGCGAGACCCTGCCGTCGGCTAGAGCGGGCCTGGGGCGGGCAGAGTGGTGTGTGCCGGACGGAGGGAAATTTGCTGTTGACAGAGCTATCCGAGTTCGCTAGTATCCAGGGGCGCTAGCGGCTGCGGTTTTGATTGCCCCGACAACGGGCGGTTATAGCTCAGTAGGTTAGAGCGCGTCCCTGATAAGGACGAGGTCCCAGGTTCGAGTCCTGGTAACCGCACCACAATTAGCGCAGAAAGCCCTCCACGGAGGGCTTTTTTCATTTCCGGTAGAGTTGATGGCGGCTGATTAGTGGCTGTTGCGAAGCTGGAAAGAGGGATGAGGCGACACCCAATCCGACACCCGGGCCCGCCGCGGCGCCCTACCGTTCTTGGCGCCTCGCAGCCCATGGCCGCCGCGGCGTCGAAGCTATCGCCCACTGCAAAACGGAAGCTTTCGCGTCGGGCGCGTGGCCGAGGCGCCAGGGAGAACTGGGTGATGTGGGGCCGTGAGGGGAGGCCGTCAACGAACGGAGAAGCCTGTGGGGATGAGCGATTGTTGCCTAGAACGTGGAAAGCTGAGCGCCCTTGAGTGTTTCGTCGTCTTCACCATTCAAGTCATGCTCCTGGTCGTTCTCGACCCCAAGATTATCCGGGCCTCGGAACTCATTGGCGCTTCCGCGTTTTTTCTCTCGTGTACAGCCCTCTGTAACGTCGCCCCGAAAGTCAAAGCCTTAGTACAGCATCCGCAAAGTTCATCCCCACCCCTGTCGCAGATCCATCGCCTCTGGCTGTGTTGCCCCTCCCTTATGTATGTCGAATACACCACACTCGGGTCGCCTTGCCAGAGCCGCGCCTCTGCAACATGGATAGGGAAGAACTTCGCGGACGCTGCACTAGAGTGGCTCTGGCGGGCCAGCCGATTGGTCTTCCTGGGTCTATGGATCTGGTTCGTCGGCTTTCTTATAGCGAACGGGGCGCCTGGCTGGTTCTGGGGGCGCTACTTGCTCGGGATGGCCCCCACTCTCTACGCTATCTGGCACACGAGGCAGCGCCTTGTAGCTCGAAGATCCAAGAGCCCGAGCGCTCTCTAAAAGAACTTTGAAAGTGGGGTTGACCGCCAGGGTGACCCGTGCTACATTTACGCGGCTTGGGGCCATAGCTCAGCTGGGAGAGCGCTTGCTTTGCACGCATGAGGTCGTCGGTTCGATCCCGTCTGGCTCCACCATTTCCTGCATTCTGATGAGGGATGCGGTCGAGATGGTCGGTGGTGAAGCGCTTCAAGCGTGAGAGAAGAACATCCGGTTCTGCTCTCTTCTGTCCGCACAATCTGTTTCGCTGATCCTCAGCAAGCCCCCATGTGGGCGAGGATGAGCGCTGCTGTCTGACATTGTGAATCTGGGCGTTTTCGATTTGCTGGCCGCAAGGCTGGCGGGTCGTGACAATCAAGCTTTCGGGCTTGAGAGGACACGATCATCGGGTGCTGACCGCACCGGTGTCGAAAATGTCGAAGCTGGTCTTTAGCGTCCAGCCCTCTCGCTGATCCGCCTGGTGCGGATTGATGAGAACCTCAGCCGAGGAGTGGGCATGGACGATGAGAACGATCAAGTGTCTTAAGGGCATTCGGTGGATGCCTTGGCGCTAAGAGGCGAAGAAGGACGTGGTACGCTGCGATATGCTTCGGGGAGCTGCGAACAAGCTTTGATCCGAAGATTTCCGAATGGGGAAACCCACCTTCGAAAACTGGAACTCCGAGGTTTGACCTCGGATGGGGAAACCTGGCCGTGGCGCAAGCTTCGGATTTCCAGTTTTCAGATGAAGGTATCTGATCCTGAATACATAGGGGTTAGAGGCGAACCCGGGGAACTGAAACATCTAAGTACCCGGAGGAAAGGACATCAACAGAGACTCCGTTAGTAGTGGCGAGCGAACGCGGACCAGGCCAGTGGTCTTGGGATTTAAACGGGAAGCGGATGGAAAGCCGCGCGTTAAGGGTGATAGCCCCGTACCGGTATATACTCCCAAGATCCTCGAGTAAGGCGGGACACGTGAAATCCTGTCTGAACATGGGGGGACCACCCTCCAAGCCTAAGTACTCCTTAGCGACCGATAGCGAACCAGTACCGTGAGGGAAAGGTGAAAAGCACCCCGACGAGGGGAGTGAAACAGTTCCTGAAACCGGATGCCTACAAACAGTGGGAGCTCAAGGTTCGTCCTGGGTGACCGCGTACCTTTTGTATAATGGGTCAGCGACTTAGTCTGGCGAGCAAGCTTAAGCCGATAGGTGTAGGCGCAGCGAAAGCGAGTCTGAACAGGGCGTTCAGTTCGTCGGATTAGACCCGAAGCCGGGTGATCTAGCCATGAGCAGGTTGAAGGTGCGGTAACACGCACTGGAGGACCGAACCGGTGCCTGTTGAAAAAGTCTCGGATGACTTGTGGCTAGGGGTGAAAGGCCAACCAAACCCGGAAATAGCTGGTTCTCCGCGAAAGCTATTTAGGTAGCGCCTCGTGCGAATACTCCTGGGGGTAGAGCACTGGATGGGCTAGGGGGTCTTACCGATCTACCAAACCTAACCAAACTCCGAATACCAGGAAGTACTACACGGGAGACACACGGCGGGTGCTAACGTCCGTCGTGAAGAGGGAAACAACCCTGACCTACAGCTAAGGCCCCCAAGTCGTGGCTAAGTGTGAAAGGATGTGAGAGTCCGAAAACAACCAGGAGGTTGGCTTAGAAGCAGCCATCCTTTAAAGAAAGCGTAACAGCTCACTGGTCTAGGATTCTTGCGCCGAAAATGTAACGGGGCTCAAGCCACGCGCCGAAGCTTAGGGTTCATCTTCGGATGAGCGGTAGCGGAGCGTTCCGTAAGCCTGCGAAGGAGGACCCGTGAGGGCCTCTGGAGGTATCGGAAGTGCGAATGCTGACATGAGTAACGACAAACAGTGTGAGAGACACTGTCGCCGAAAGTCCAAGGGTTCCTGCGTAAAGCTAATCTGCGCAGGGTTAGCCGGCCCCTAAGGCGAGGCCGAAAGGCGTAGTCGATGGGAACCACGTAAATATTCGTGGGCCAGTGGGTGTGTGACGTATCCGGCAGATTGTGAGGGATTATTGGATTTCTCTTGCAATTCATGGGTACCAGGAAATAGCCCCCACATGAGACCGTACCCGAAACCGACACAGGTGGACTGGTAGAGTATACCAAGGCGCTTGAGAGAACTATGCTGAAGGAACTCGGCAATTTACCTCCGTAACTTCGGGATAAGGAGGCCTTCCACTTGGGCAACCAGGTGGGAGGGGCACAGACCAGGGGGTGGCGACTGTTTAGCAAAAACACAGGGCTCTGCGAAATCGTAAGATGACGTATAGGGTCTGACGCCTGCCCGGTGCCGGAAGGTTAAGAGGAGAGGTGCAAGCTTTGAATCGAAGCCCCAGTAAACGGCGGCCGTAACTATAACGGTCCTAAGGTAGCGAAATTCCTTGTCGGGTAAGTTCCGACCTGCACGAATGGCGTAACGACTTCCCCGCTGTCTCCAGCA
>JAEXNA010000109.1 GCA_023447635.1 Vulcanimicrobiota bacterium
GGGGAGGGGAGGGGGATTGGAGCAGGCGGGGAGGGTAAAGCTCGGAGTGGAGCGGGACGAAGCTCAGCCCCTCCAACCTCCATCCCTGCAGCAGGGCCTCGGCCTGCTGGAGCTGCTCGGCCGAGAGCAAGGCCAGATCCAGCGGCTCTCCCTGCCAAAGCTCTGCCCAGCGCCGAGGCGGCACGGCTTTCAACCAGGCGAGAAGAGCGACCTTAGACGTCATCGCGGCCTCTTCGCCGTCCCCTGGAACCTCCCCCTGAAATAAAAAACGGCCCTGAAAACAGGGCCGTTTGCCGGACTCGATTCGTTTATTCGTCCTGGGTTCGCGCGATCAAGATCAGGCGCAGCAGTTGCACCACAGCCATCACGGCGGCGGCCACGTAGGTCAGGGCAGCGGCGTCGAGGACCTTTTTGACCACGGGTCGCTCCTGCGGCGTGATCATCCCGTGGTCACCCAGCACGGCCAGGGCGCGACGCGAGGCGTCGAACTCGACCGGCAGCGTGATCAGAGTGAACAGCACCGCCAGAGAGAACAGCGCGATACCTGCGACCAGCAGCGGTTTGCTGGACATGAAAAGACCGCCAAAGAACAAGAACATCGACAGGGTCGAGCCCAGGTTGGCCAACGGCACCAGGCCGCTGCGAAAGGCGAGAGGCCAGTAGCCGGTCTTTTTCTGCATCGCGTGTCCCAACTCGTGGGCGGCTACCCCCAGCGAGGCCAGCGATCTTCCCGAGTAAACCTCGGGCGACAGGGCTAGCGTGTTGGTGGACGGGTTGAAGTGGTCGCTCAAGAAGCCGTGGCTCGGCTCGACCGAAACCGGCACCCGCTCGCGAGAGGCCAGCTCTCGGGCGACGTCGGCTCCGCTGCGTCCGATGCGGGCGCCCATCTTGGAGGCGTGATTGAAGGTGCTCTGGACCTTCCACTGGGCGAACAGCGAAAGGAGAACGGCGGGAATCAGCAACAGGATCGTGGGATCTAGCATGAACATTCAGTCTCTTCTCCTTTGTGGAATTTTCTCTATAGTACGGGCTGGCTTTGCTAAAGCACGCTGGCGTAACGTTTGAGAACAGTTTGACATCGGGACCGGGCTGGCGCGGAGAACCGCTGGGGTAGCTTGGGGCCGCTCTTTGGGATGCCCCCCGCGGGCAGGAAGGGCGGCCACGGCTACGATATTCGTCCTAGCCGCCTTTTCCGTCGGAAGCGCTTTTCGCTGGGTGGTTGACCGTCCGTTTCGCAGCCTCGCGCATGACTTCGAGGCTCCGGCGTCTCGCTCGAGAGAGGGAGAATCGGATCGGTCTGGTATATGTGTTCCCTCGCGGTCCGTTCCCTGACCGTGGCTAATGGGATAGGAAAGGGAAGGGGCCACCGAGAGCAGAAGTTGGCCCCCTTAGGAACCACGAGGGCTCGAGCTATGGAGACAGAAGTGAAAGAATCACAGGGGGACGGCGCCGCCGACTCTGGCACATCGAAAGACACCCGCCTTTTGGTGGCCATTGGAGATCTCCATGGAGACTATTTCCGCCTGGAGCGGATCCTTCGTGAGAATGACCTGATCATTCCTAACACGATGGCCTGGAACCCGGAGGCCAAGCAGGTCGACCTGATCACCATCGGTGACTACGTCGACTGGCGCAACGAGCCGCTGGAAGGGCCGCAGAGCGAGTGGGTCGAGGGCGCCAAGCGCATTCTCGACACCCTGTACGCGCTGCACCACCAGCTCGAGACGCTGCGCGAGCAGAACGAGGGCTTCGACTCTCACGTCTACAGCATTCTCGGCAACCACGACGAGATGATGATCGAGGCCCATACGGTGTTCTCGTTCCTGGACATGCAGCAGCTCGAGGAGTTCCTCGCTGCCGTAGGCCAGAACCGTCACGTGCGTCACGCCATCGCCGGACTGGGCCTGGAGCAAGGCCAGATCGAGCGCCTGCTGAAGTTCCTGAACTGGTATGTGCAGGGCGGACAGGCCACCGTGGAAGGCTACGGCGGTCTGGACATCTGGAAAGAAGCCATGGACACGGAGATGGGCGACTTCCTGCGCCAGTATCTGCGTTTGGGCGTCAAGGTCAACGACCGCCTGTTCGCTCATACCGCTCCCGATCCGCGCCACTTCTGGCTGCCGATCGACGAGATTATGAGCCTGCCTCAGGACCAGTACAAGCTGGCCAAAGAGTCATTCCTGTGGTCGCGCAAGATTTGGGGCTACGATTACTGCACCGGGTCACGCACCGTGCCGTTCACTCCCGAGGAGATGGACGATATGCTGACGGGCATGGGTGTCAAGGGCGTCGTGGTGGGTCACACTCCGCTGCCGCACGACGGCAAGCCGGTGGTAGCTTATGAGGGTCGCGTGATCAACATCGACCTTCACGCCTTCCCGGGCAGCGAGGCGTTCATCGAGCGCTACGTCCCGGAAGGGGAGAAGAAGACTCCCCTCCGCGACATGTCCCTGGGTCGCTAGGGCCACTCTATGCCGACAACGGCGACGGAGGGGAAAGCCCGCGAACTGGTCACCAACATCCGTCAGGTGATCAAAGGCGAGACTCCGGCCATCGAACACGCGGTGATCGCTCTGCTGGCCGAGGGGCATCTTCTTCTCGAAGATGCTCCCGGGGTCGGGAAAACCGTGCTGGGGCGTAGCCTGGCTCGTTCGCTCGATTGCGAGTTCGCGCGCGTCCAGGGCACCCCGGACCTGCTGCCGACTGACCTGACCGGCGTGCAGATCTTTAATCAGAAGTCGGCTGCCTTCGAGTTTCGCCCCGGGCCGCTGCATCACAGCGTGGTGCTGGTCGACGAGGTGAATCGCGCGACGCCCAAGACCCAGAGCGCCTTGCTCGAGGCGATGGAAGAGCGACAGGTGTCGGTGGACGGGACGACTTACCCCTTGCCGCGGCCGTATCTGGTGATCGCCACGCAGAACCCGATCGAGTTAGAGGGGACCTACCCTTTGCCCGAGGCGCAGTTGGACCGTTTCTTGATCAAGACCTCGCTGGGTTATCCCGATCGCGAGGCCGAGATCGCTATTTTGCAAGAGCAGAAGCTGGCCCATCCGCTGGAGTCGCTGAAGCCGGTGTTGAACACGGCCGAGATCGTGGCGCTGCAGCAGGCGGTGCGGGCGGTGACGTTGTCCGATGTCCTGACGGGGTATGTGGTCGACCTGGTGCGCTACACTCGCGAGAAGGGGCACGGGATCACCGGCGTTTCGCCTCGCGGAGGGTTGGCGCTGCGCCGCGCCTCGCAGGCGCGCGCTCACCTGCACGGTCGCGATTACGTGACCCCGGAAGATATTCAAGAGTTGGCTCCCGTCACCCTGGGGCATCGCATCTACTCGGTGACGGACCCTACGGGTCGACTGGGCCAGAGCCTGGTCGCAGAAGCGCTCAAGGAAGTGAAGGTGCCTGTATGAAGTCAGAAAAATTGAAGCGGAAGGTCCAGAAGATTCATCTGGGCGACGGCAAGTATCTCGACGCGCGGACCATCAATATGAAGTGGTACGGCGGCAACCGGTCGGAGGACGAGGACGAAGACTCTTTCGACGACGAGTTAGAGACCCTGGCCAAATTGCAGTTCAAGGTCAAAGCTCACGAGTACGCGATTATGGCGCGCCTGGGTCTGGTCGACACGGACGCGGCCGCCGAGGAGTCGGAGAAAGAGGCCAAGATCACCCTGCGCACGGACCGAGACCTGGTCGACGAGGGGGAAGAGGCGCTGGAGGAAGAGTGGGAGGCGTCGCTGGACGACCCGACCTGCGCGCTGACGGTGTGGGCCGACCTGGATTACTGGGAAGTCGAGTCGGTCAGCTAAGGCTGCTCTCGGAGATTTGGAGGAAGGGCCTCTCGCTTTCGGCGGGGGCCTTTCTTCTTTTGTTGGAGGGGGAGGGGTTGGAGCGGTTGAGGGGCGGAGCGGGCGGGTGGTGCTCGTGCGATCCCAAAGCTGGCGGAGATGATCTCATCCGCGAGCGGCCGGTGATCGAGAGGGCGATGGGAATTGGGCTTAGCTCACTGTAGAGAGTTGACGATCGTCACTGAAACGGTTCGGTCGCGGCGGTATCTTTGGGGTAACGAAACGCCAAAGGACGGATGAAGATATGTGCCACGGAACCATCGAAAGAAACGCAGGACCTCGCTTTCAGGCTTACACTCGCTCGGCCGATATTTTCCGCAACGCCAATAACGCCACGTACAATAACCAGGCTGCTGAAGCCGAGGCTGGCCAGGCGTCGCAGGGTGGTCTGAGCCTGTCCCGTGAGGCGTTCCAGATGATGGGCATGATGACCCTGATGACTGCGATGATGGGCGGCGACTTCGGCTTTTTGCTGAATATGCTCAACAGCTTCGGTCAGATGGCTCGCGGCGGCGGTCAGCAGGCGGCGTTGCCCGCCGGCAGCCCTGGTTTCGGCGAGCGCGGCGCTGGCGGTTGCGCTGGTGCCCACGGCGCTCATCGCGCCCACGAAGCGGCCCACGCCCAGCAAGGCTCCGAGGTTGGAGGCCCCCGCGTGGCCGCCGGTCAGACCAAAGAGCTGAAGGAAGGCGAGTCGGTTCGCGGCGCCAACGGCACTCAGCTGACCTGGGGTCAGGGCGACAACGTCGACATCAAGTACAAGGATAAGAACGGTCAGACCAAATCGATCAGTGTCAAAGACGGTATGATCAGCTTCGACGGCGGCACCCCTCGCAAGCTCGAAAACACCGGTCAGCTGCTGAAGCTGCCCAACGGCGACGTGATCGGACTGGGCAATCAGAACGACAATAAGGGTGGCAAGGACCTCTGCCGCGTGGTGATGGCCGACAACGCCGACAAGGTGGTTTGCCAGCCGAACAACGCGACCAACATTTATGACGTCGAGGCTCTCGAGCGCCGCTACACCAGCATGGAGGGTGGAGGCATCTCGATGAACGTGACCTCGTCGTCGTTCCAGACGCCTTACGGGATGGTGAACACGGCCAGCGCCAGCATGCAGGTGTTCATGGGAGTGCCCGTGACCCGCGCCTGGACCGAGCAGAATCTGCACCTGGCCGGCGCCAAGTAAGCGCCTCGAGCCTCAAGAAATTTTCGATTCGCCGATGCGGGGAGTATCCCACATCGGCGAATTGCTTTGTCGAGCGGGGAGCTCGGGATGCTTTGGATTCGCCCATGCTGGCAATATTCCGCGCATCGGCGAATCGGGAGCTTCTCGGGTGTCTCGAGGGCTCGGCGCGGTCTCTCGGCGTGCCCGCGATTCGCCCATGCTGGCAATATTCCGCGCATCGGTGAATCGGGAGCTTCTCGAGGGTCTCGAGGGCTTGCCGAACGGGGCTGTCTGCCGATAGTCTCGAGGGGGATTCGGCCCGGCTTTGCCTTTTTTGAAAGATTTTTCAAGAGCGGCTCAGAAAAGGGCGGTCAACCTACAGATTCGCAGGAGTTTTCGTGATCAGAGTTCGCTTCGCCCCCAGCCCCACCGGCTATCTTCACGTCGGAGGGCTGCGCACCGCCTTCTACAACTGGGCCTTCGCCCGCAAGACCGGGGGACAGTTCCTCTTGCGCATCGAGGACACCGACCGCACCCGCCTGGTGGAAGACGCCGTCGACAACCTGATCGACTCGCTGCGCTGGGCCGGCATCGAAGCCGACGCCGGTCCTCACAACCCCGGCCCCCACGGCCCCTACACCCAGAGTGAGCGCCTGCCGATCTACCGCGAGCACGTCGACAAGCTGCTGGCCAGCGGTCACGCCTATCCTTGCTTCGCCACTCCCGAAGAGTTGGCCGAGATGCGTAAGGAGCAAGAGGCGGCCAAGCAAACGCCCATGTACGACGGACGCTACCGCGACCTCGACCCGGCCGAGGCGAAGCGCCGCATCGAAGCCGGCGAGACCCACGTGATCCGTATGAAAGTTCCCGCCGGCGAGGATATCGTCTTCGATGACGTGGTGCGCGGCACCGTCTCGATCAACACCGACACCGTGGACGACCAGGTGCTGCTGAAATCCGACGGATTCCCCACCTACCACCTGGCCGCCGTGGTCGACGACCACCTGATGGAGATCTCGCACGTGATCCGCGGCGAAGAGTGGCTGACCTCGACCCCCAAGCACATCTTGCTGAACCGCTACTTCGGCTGGGAGCCGCCCCGCTACGCCCACCTGCCGCTGATCGTCAACACCGAGAAGAAGAAGCTGTCCAAGCGCGACGGCGACGTCTCGGTAGAGAGCTACCGCGAAAAAGGCTACTCCGCCGTCGGCCTGGTCAACTTCCTGGCGCTGCTGGGCTGGAACGCGGGCGACGACAAAGAGTTCTACGCCAGCCTCGACGAGATGGCCGAAGCGTTCTCCTTAGAGCGCATCAACAAGTCCGCCGCCGTCTTTGACCTGGCCAAGCTGAACCACATCAACTTCTTGCACCTGCGCGAGATGCCCGTCGACGACCTGATCGCCGAACTGCCCTCGTACTTCGTCTCGGCCGGCCTGAGCATGCCCGAGAAGGACAAGATGGCCGAGATTATCGCCGTCATGCGCGAGCGCGCCCAGACCTATCCCGACTACGTCGAAGGCTGCCGCTACTTCTACGAGGCGCCCACCGAATACGACGCCGCCACTGTGAAAAAGCGCTGGAAGGACGACTCCGGCCCCTTGCTCGCCGGCTACCGTAAAAAGCTGGAAAGCTGCGCCTGGGACCTCGAGACCCTGGAAGCCGAACTGCGCGTCGTCACCGAAGAAGCCGGTGCAGGCGCCGGTCGCCTGATCCATCCCGTGCGCCTTGCCGTGTCGGGCGTGGGTGGAGGCCCCGGCCTGTTCGAACTGCTGCACATCGTGGGCCGGGAAGAGTGCCTGAGCCGCATGGACAAAGCGCTCGCCCAACTGGCCAGCGGCGCCCCCGCATGAGCGCGCCCCGCGTCCTGGCGCTGGACTTCGACGGCGTCATCTGGGATTCGGCCGGAGAGTGCTTCGAGGTCGGCTGGAGAGCCTATAAAGAGCTGTTCGGCAGCGACCTGTCGGGAGAGGCCAATCGAGCCAGGTTCCTGGCCGGTCGTCCTCTGGCGCGCACCGGTCACGACTTCTTCCTGCTGCTCCGACTGTTAGAAGGGCAGCCGGACCTCGACCTCTCCACCTTCTCTCCGGCCGAGTTCCTGGCTCTGCGCCAGCAGTGGGCCGAAGAGGCGGCGCAGTTCAACGTCCTGTTCTATCAGCTGAGAAGCCAGTGCCGGGACGAAGACTTCGACGCCTGGGCCTCCTGGCAGGGCGCCTATCCCGAGATGATCGCGCTGCTCGACCGCTGGCAAGACCGCTTCGTCGGGGTAGCCATCGCGACCACCAAAGACGCTGCCTCGGCGCACGCCCTGCTGCAAAGCGTGGGGCGCGACTGGCCGATCTTTGGCAAAGAGTTCTCGGTCGACAAGAGCCTGCAGATCGCCGGCATCGCCGAAGAGTTCAAAGTCGAACCGGCCGAGATTCTGTTCATCGACGACCTGTTAGAGAATCTGCAGCAGGTTGCCCCGACGGGCGCCCAGTCCGCGATGGCCGCCTGGGGCTATAACACGGAAGATCTCAAAGACGAAGCCCGGAGCCTGGGCTACCGGGTGCTGGGCACCCACGAGTTAGAGATCGCCCTGCGGGAAGCGATGGGAGAGGTCCCTGCTTGAAGAACCTGGTCCTCTTCGATATCGACGGAACCCTGCTGCGCAGCGGGCCCACGCCGGTGACCTGCCTGGCCGCCGCCTTCGCCAGGGTGACCGGGCACACGTTCCCGGCCGTGCTGACTGCCGGCAAAACCGACCCGCTGATCGTGCGCGAAGCGTTCCGACTGGTGGGCGTGCCCAAGCGAGACTGGGTCGAACTCGAGCAGCGCATCCTGCGCAAGTACCCCAACTACCTGGAGCGAGCCGACGACGAACTGCGGGCTCAGAGCACCCTGCTGGACGGCGTGACCGAACTGCTGGACTACCTGCGCTCGCGCCAGTTCCCCATGGGGCTGCTTACCGGTAACCTGGAATCGACGGCTCGCCGCAAACTCGACGTCTTCGGGTTGAACCAGTACTTCCCCGTGGGAGGCTTCGGTTCGGACTGCGCTGATCGCAATCGCCTGGGCCGGATCGCTCTGGAGAGGGCCTCACGCCACTTTGGTCACCGCTTCGAGCCAGCCAGGGTCTGGGTGGTGGGAGACACTCCTCGTGACGTGGACGCCGCCCGGTCGATGGGAGCCAAAGCGCTGGCCGTCGCCACGGGCCCCTTCAGCCAGCCCTTGTTAGAAGAGTTCCTGCCCGACGTCACCTTGCCTCACCTGGGCCAGATGGGCTCGGTGGTCGAGGCGCTCTCCAGGGTCTAACGAGCGATGCAAGTTCTGGTCTGGAAATGCACCGTCCGCCTGCTGGACGACCCCACCTCGCTCAAAGAGAAGCGCAGCGTGATCCGTCGCGCCCTGGAGGCGATGAGGAACCATCACGGCCTGTCGGCCGCCGAAGTTGGAGAGAACGAGCGACTTAACCTGGCCCAGTTCGGTTTCTGTTCGGTGGGAACGGATTCTCGCAAACTCGAAGCGCTGGCCGAGAAGGCGCGCAGCGCGCTCGAATCCCATCACCCGCTCGAGGTGGTGGAGGACGAAATTCACCTCGAAAGTTACTGACCCATGCCACAGCCGTACTCTATTCTCATCAACGAGCAAAGCCCGCCCGGGACCGTGGCGTTCCGCGACGCCGCCATCACCTACGCCGCCGCTCGACGCGAAGGTCGCTCGCTGGAGATCGCCGGCTCCGACCAGGCCCTCGAACTGTTGAGTTGGCTGGGGATCGAGAAACTATGGGAGACAGAGAGCCGCCCGGAAGGCTACGGCACCTACTGCGACCCCTCGGCCAGGCAGTTCGCCGACGGCGTCCCCAAGCGCTACCTGCCCGCCTGGGGGGACCTCTCCCACCCCTCCCTGCAAGACCTGCGCGAGCAGGGCTACGTCCCCGAGGCCGTCTTCGCTGCGCTGGTCCGCTCCAGCTATGGCCCCTCCACCCCCGAATTCTATCCCACCCGCTCCGAGCTTGGCTTCCTGTTCGAGGACGGCCAGATCCTGGACCAGGTTCGCTGGGACCAGGAGTACCTGGAGGCGGCCCAATGCTTTTTTATGGAAGAGTTGATGCCGGCCGAACTGTTGGAGAAGTCGCTGGCGGTGCTGCCATCGGACGAGCGCCTGGCCCTGGAAGGAGCGGCCGAGCACTGGCAGGAGGAGCTTCACGCCATCACCTTCCTGGTCTGCAGCGGCCTGGAGCGGCTGACGCCTCTAACCGGGCTGCTGGGCGCCCTGCTCACCCCCTCGCACCTGCCCGAACTGTCCCGCTTGCTCGAGGCCGTCCCGAGTTGGACGCCCGAGGCCTGGAGCGCCGCCTGGCAGGGGCAGGAGGCCGCGACCCGAGACAAGCTTTCCCAGGCGCTCTGCCCCGGTTTCTCGGACCAGGCCGAAGCGATCCTGTTCGCGGCCGGCCCTGCTCTTTTGAAATGGCGCACCGGTTCGCTGTCCGAGGCGCTGCGATGATCGACCCCCAGGCGCTGCGCTATCGCGCCGAAGACCGCCAGGCCTGGTCCGACCTGATGGGCAGCGTGCCCGGCCTGTCGCCGCTGGTGGCTGAACTGCTGGTGGGGCGTGGGCACAAAAACGCCGAGGCCGTGCAGCAGTTCCTTTCCACCAGCACCGAAGGGCTGCACGACCCGTACCAATTGCGCGACATGGACAAAGCCGTCCAACTGCTGAAGCAGGCCATGCGCCAGGGGCAGAGAGTTCTCATCCACGGCGACTACGACTGCGACGGCATCTGCGCCACCGCCCTGCTGATGGACGGCCTGGGCGAACTGGGCGTGGACGTCGACTATCATATTCCCGACCGCTTCGTGGAAGGCTACGGCCTCTCGATCAAGGCCGTCGAGCGCTGCCAGGAAGAGGGCTTCGGCGTTCTGCTTTCGGTCGACTGCGGGTCGTCCTCGCACGTCGAGATCGAGGCCGCGAAAGCCGCCGGAATCACGGTGATCATCACCGACCACCACCAGGTACCCGACCCGGCTCCGACCCCTCACGCGCTGGTCAACCCTCAGCACCCCGAGGACGGCTACCCCTTCAAAGGGCTGTGCGGCACGGGCGTCGCCTTCAAGCTTCTTCAGGCCCTGCGCGGCGAGCAGAGGGAGCAGCCCGCCCATCTGCTGGATCTGGTGGCGCTGGCCACCATCGCGGACGTGGTGCCGCTGGTCAAGGAGAACCGGGTGCTGGTGCAGTTGGGCCTTCCTTTCCTGGCCGACAGCCCCAGGGTCGGTTTGAGATCCCTGTTGGAGGCGGCCGGACGGGACGCCCAGGAGAGCGTGGACGCCTTTACCGTCGCCTTTACCCTGGCGCCGCGGCTCAACGCTTCCGGACGGTTGGAGCACGCCAAGGCGGGGGTCGAACTACTGCGCTGCGGCAACCTGGACCTCGCCCGCACCCAGGCCAGCCGCCTGCAGGCGCTCAACGAAGAGCGCAAAGAGTGCGAGCAGAAGGTCGGCCGCGAGATCGAGGAGCGGCTGCAGGCCGACCCCTCGCGTTATCAGCGCGGCGCCATCGTAGAATGGGGCAGCGGCTGGCACGAAGGCGTCATCGGTATCACCGCCGGGCGTCTGGCCGAAAAGTACGGCGTGCCCGCCCTGGTCATCGCCGTCGACGGCGAGAAGGCCAAAGGCTCGGGTCGCTCGCCGGAAAACGTCGACCTGTTTCTGGCCCTGAAAGAGTGCGGAGAGCTGTTCAGCAAGTTTGGCGGCCACCCCCGGGCGGGCGGATTCTCCTTGCCTGCGGCCAACCTGGAGCGGCTGCGCGACGAGTTCGCCGCCGCTGCCAACCGGCTGAGCAAGGGGCTGGCGCCGGTCTGGTTCGACGGCAGCCTGGGGCTGAACCAGGTCAGCTTTGAGCTGGTCAAAGGGCTGCAGAAGCTGGAACCGTACGGCGAGGCCAACCCCAAGCCGGTGTTTTTGCTCGAAGGGGTGACCGTGACCGGCCACCGCACCGTAGGCAAGACCAGCGACCACCTGCAGCTCGAGCTGGAACAGGGCGGTCGTCGGCAACGGGCGATCGCCTTCCGTCAGGGGCCCGAAATCGACCTGATGGACATCCAGAACCACCGCTACGACATGCTCTGTCAGGTCACCGTGGGCCAGTTCCGGGGCGAACCGCAGCTCGAGCTTCAGGTCACCGGCATCGTCCGTCCCGCCGAGGTCGCCGATCTGGCCGACAGTTCGCCCGTGGTCGACCGGCGTAACGCCCGTGCCCGACGCAGCGAGCTAGAGCTGTGGCTCAAAGAGAACGAGTTTTTCGTCGCCATCTGCCGCGACACCGACAAGGCCGCCAAGGCCTATCCCGGGATCGCCGACCGCTTCAGCACCTACGCCGGGGTCAACGGCCCCTGGGACGGCCTGGTGCTGCTGACTCCGCCTCAGAGCGAAGACGAGTTCGCCAGCGCTATGGAGTTGGGACAGCCTGGTCGGCTGGTGGTGCTGTTCGGGCGCCCCGAGCTCGAGCAGCTGAACGCCTCGGTCGAACCGACCTTCTGGGGTCGCCACCACGCCATGGGGATCTGGCGCGAGCTGAAAGGGCAGCGCCCCGAGCACTTCCCGCGCAGCGAGGTGGTGGACCGCCTGGTCCAGCGCTCCCGGCTAAGCCTGTCGGTGGTGGAGGAGATCCTGGAGGCGTTCCTGGAGACCGGAGCGCTGCGCCAGGTGCCGCACCACTCGTGCTGGTCGATCGGGACCGGGACGGGCGTCAAGCTCGAGGAGACGCGCACCTTCCGAGCCGCCCTGGAGCGCCGTCAGAAGCACCAGCGTCTGCTGCAGCTGTTCAGCGGGCCGGCCATGGTCTCGAACCTGAGCAGCCGTTTCCCCTGGCTGGGCGCCGCGGCGGTAGCGGCCACGCCCGGCGTCGAGCTCGCCTCGCTTTGCTAAGCGTCGCCTCCTAGCCGACTGCGGCGAAGATCTGGAAAAAAGCCCGTCGGATCAAGGACTCGGGCGGGTTTTTCCAAAGGAAGGCCCGCAAAAACGTTAGGAGACGAAGATGAACTTAGCCGACCATATCCGCGACATTCCCGACTTTCCCAAGCCGGGCATCCTGTTCAAGGACATCACCACCCTGATCGGGCATCCCGCCGCCTTCCGCGAGGCGCTGGACCAGTTCGAACAGCGCATCAAAGGGATGGGCGCCGACGCCATCGTGGCGGTGGAAGCCCGCGGCTACATCTTCGGCGCACCGCTGGCCGACCGTCTGGGACTGCGCTTCGTGCCCGTGCGTAAGCCCGGCAAACTGCCCTACGAGACGATCAGCGAAGACTACGAACTCGAGTACGGTTCGAACACGCTCGAGATTCACAGCGACGCCCTGAAGGCGGGAGAGAAAGTCGTCATCATCGACGACCTGATCGCCACCGGCGGTTCGGCCGCCGCGACGGTCGCCCTGGTCAAGAAGCTAGGCGCGGAAACGGTGGGCTTCGCCGCCGTCATTGAACTGGCGTTCCTGGACGGGCGCTCGAAGCTGCCCGGCGTTCCCGTGGAAGCGCTGATGGTCGTCGACTAGGCGGTTATCCGGCCGGTTTGAACGCTCACCTCCCACAGAACAACTTCCTGGCCGTGACAGGCCTGCTGGCGGACCCGAAGGGGACTCTGATCACCCCTTCGCGCGGCCCGCTGAGCCTGTCATGGCTTTTTCACGTCCCGGCCGAATCGGCCCGGCGGGGGAGAGAGCGCCTGGCCGCGGGAGGGGTCAAGCTCGATCGGGAGACTTTAGCCTCCTGGTTCTGCCTGTCCGGGGCCAGCGACCAGAGCGCGCTGGATTTCCTGGATCAGCGCGCCTGGCGCAAGGCGCTGAAGATCTGGAAGGCCCGCGAAGGCGAGCGCTGGGCCCTGCACAACCGGGCCACTCTGCATCGCCTGATGTACCTCGATGAGGCCTCCGAGAACCGCGGCGGCCATCTGCGCAAGGCGGTGGAGCTTTACTATCGCCTGGTCCAGGAAGAGAACGCGGCCTATCGAGACCTGGCGCGTTGGGCCTCGGACGAGCTTGGGGTCGCGCTGGAAACCGCCCACAAGGACGGGGACGACGACATGGTGGCCCGCTCGCTGCTGCTGATCTCGCAAACCCGGGGTATGGCCGCCTGCGAAGAGCTTCAGGAGCGCCTGCTGCTCGAAGAAGTCGACGATCTGGCGCTGCAGTGCGCCACCATGATGCGCGAACTTTTGCCGTACCTGGGTTCCGTGCGAGTTCCGCCTCACACCCTGCTCTCTTCGGCCCAGGATACGGTGGAACTCGACGTCCTGCCGCCGGCCGTTCGGCTGGCTTACCGTCTGGTGCCCGAATCGCGGCAGCGCAAGCGGGTGGACGAGATGGTGGCCGAACTGTGCTCGCTGGTCGCCCAGATCATGTTCAAAGGCCGGGAGGGCCGGGCTGGCAAGAAGTGGCAGGGCGAGGCTCGCCGCTGGGCCCCCGAGGTGGCCGGGGAGTGGAGGGAGCCCGAACCCGAGCATCTGGGCGATGAGACCGCTCCCAGAGTCGAGTTCAGCGAGCCAGAGGCCGAGCCCGAGGTCGCGGCCGAGGCGCAGATGCACGTCCCCTCGCGAGGGCGAGGCTGGTTAGGCGTCGGCTCTCGAGCGACCCTGGTGCGCCCCCACGAAGCCCGTGAAGAGTGGTTGGAGGCCGTCCGCATCCTGGGCATCGCCATCTTTCCGCTTCGCCGCTATGCCCTGTACCGGAACCTGGATACCGGAGAGATCGGCAACAGCCAGCGCCTACCGCTGAAGGCCTGGCACTACTTCTGGCAGATCCTGGTGGTCGCGCTGCTCTGCCTGGCGCTGGTGGTGGCGGGCTTGCGGATCGCTCCGACGCTGAAAACTCCCCTGAGTTCCCCCTCCACCCCGGCCGTGGACCCGGCCCAGCGGGAGGCCGAGTTAGAGCGAGCGGTGGCCCGGCTCAAGCGTCTGGCCACGGTCGAGGCCGAGCTGAAAGCGAAACCCAAGCCCGACCCTAAGCGGTTAAAGATGATAGAGGAAGAGCGTCAGGCGCTGTTCGAGAAAGTGGAAAGATTGGAGGAGCAGCGCTAGCCTATATGTTCTCGGCGGAAGGCATTGGAATTTGGTGCACATTTCTGCTTACGAGAAGAGATTGGCATGCTATAATCGGCCTACCGTTCATGAGTAAACCAGTCCTGGAGGAAGACGCCCCCCTGAAAACCTGGGGAGCAGAGACAGAGGCGACCCAAGCTTCTCTCGACGAGTTACTGACCGCTTTACGGGATTATCTTCCCGATGAGTCGATGGAGACCGTCCGTGAGGCCTTTGTCCTGGCTCAGGAGAAGCATCGCCCTCAGGTGCGCGCTTCGGGCGAGCCGTACATCCTTCATCCCATCGAGGTCGCCACCATTCTGGCCGGCTACAAACTCGATGTCTCGACCCTGGTCGCCACCCTGCTGCACGACACGGTCGAGGACACCAACACCACGCTCGAAGAGCTGACGGAAAAGTTCGGCGCCGAAGTCGCCATGCTGGTCGACGGCGTCACCAAGCTGACCGCTATCTCGGCCCGCCAGGGTCGGGACAGTCCGACCCCCCACTCGAAGCAGATGGCCAAGGCCGAGAATCTGCGCAAGATTTTCCTGGCCATGGCCAAGGACCTGCGGGTCATCCTGATCAAGCTGGCTGACCGTCTGCACAACCTGCGCACGCTGGGTAACCTGCGTCCCGACAAGCAGAAGCGGATCGCTTCCGAGACGCTGGAGATCTTTACCCCGATCGCCTCACGTCTGGGCGTGTTCGACATGAAGTGCGAACTCGAGGACCTGTGCTTTCGCTATCTGTATCCGGAAGAGTTCGAAGAGTTAGAGAAGGCCTCGGTGCGCCTGGCGACCTTCCGCGAAGAGGCGCTGTCTCAGGCCGTTTCCCAGATCGAGACCAAGCTCAAGGGCATGCAGATCCCATGCAAACTCGAGTGGCGCGAGAAACATCTGTATTCGACCTTCCGCAAGATGGAGCGGACCGGACGGACCTTGGAAGAGGTCTACGACCTGGTGGCGCTACGCGTGGTGGTGCCCGAAGTGTCGGACTGCTACTCCGTGCTGGGCGCCATCCACTCGATCTGGATTCCCATGAAGGACCGCATCAAGGACTACATCGCGGTTCCCAAGTCGAACAACTACCGCTCCTTGCACACCACGATTTTTGGCCCCAAGCAGCAGCCGCTGGAGATCCAGATCCGCACCCAGGAGATGCACCAGGTCAACGAGATGGGTATCGCGGCGCACTGGGCCTACAAAGAGGGCGCGGGCAAAGCGGCTAACAAAGAGACGGCGCTGTTCAAGGAGATCTACCCCTGGATCCGGGCCATCCTGGACTGGCAGACCGACTCGCGCGACGCCAAGGAGTACATCGAGAACCTCAAGGTCGATCTGCTCCAGAACGAAGTCTTTGTCTTTACCCCCAAGGGCGAGGTCGTCGACCTGCCCGCCGGATCGAACCCGATCGACTTTGCCTACCGCATTCACACCGAGGTCGGCCATCGCTGCGTGGGCGCCAAGGCCAACGGCAAGATGGTGCCGCTGACCTACGTGCTGCAGAACGCCGACATCCTCGAGATCGTGACCGCCAAAAACGGCACCCCTTCGCTGGACTGGCTGCGCATCTGTAAGAGCAACGGCGCGCGCAACAAGATTCGCGCCTGGTTCAAGAAAGAGAAGCGCGACGAGAACATCGTGCGCGGCCGCGATATGCTGCGGCGCGAGCTGGGCCGTCAGCGCATGGACCACATCGTGCTGGAAGGGCCGCTGCTGCACAAGGTGGCCGAGAAGCTGAACTTCCTGGACACCGACGACCTGCTGGCCTCGCTGGGCTACGGCGAAACCACGCTGCCCCAGGTGCTGGGTCGTCTGCGCGACGAGCTGCCCAAAGAGGTCAGCGAGACTCTGCTACCGACCCCGCGCAAAGGGCCGGATTTCAAGCCGTCCGGTGGTCGCGCGGTCGAAGTGGTGGGGATCGACAACATTCTGGTCAAGTTTGCCCGCTGCTGCGCTCCCGTTCCGGGCGACCCGATTCAGGGCTACATCACCCTGGGCAAAGGCGTCTCCGTGCACGTGGAAGGCTGCGGCAACCTGAACGCGCTGCTCGAGACGTCGCCCGAGCGGGCTATCGATGTGCGTTGGGACCAGCCCGACGTGGGCACCGGCTTCCACGTCGACGTCGAGCTCGAGGCCTGGGACCGCGACGGTCTGCTCAGCGACGTGATGGGCGTGATCAACGAGGCCAAGGTGCCCACCCGAGCCTGCAAAGCCTGGACTCGCAAAGACACCGCGTTCGTGAAGATGACGGTGGATATCAAGGACAAGCGGCAGCTCGAGGAAGTGCTGAAGCGGCTGCGTCGTCTGCGCGACGTGATCCACGTCTCGCGCGTCACTCAGAAGTCGGGCGGCTAAGGCCTCGGCCCGCCGAGCGCTGCAAGGCAGGATTAGCCCCTTGACCGCCCAACCTCGGCCCTTATGAAGGCCGTTGTGCAAAGAGTTTCCGAAGCTTCCGTGACCGTCGACGAGCGCCTGGTGGGGCAGATCGGCAAGGGGTTCATGATCCTGCTGGGGGTCGAGGTCGGCGATAGCGACAAGGACGCCCGCTGGCTGGCCGAAAAAGTGGCGGGACTGCGCGTTTTCGAAGACGAGGCGGGCAAGATGAACCTGGCCCTGGCCGACGTGGGTGGAGCCGCCCTGGTGGTTAGCCAGTTCACGCTGCTGGGCGACTGCAAGAAGGGGCGCCGCCCGTCGTTTATTAAGGCTGCCCCGCCCGAAGAGGCCAACCGCCTGTACCAGCTTTTCTCGCAGGTGCTGCGCGAGTTGGGTCTGCTCGTCGAGAACGGGCAGTTCCAGGCCAGTATGCAGGTGCGGCTGTGCAACGACGGTCCGGTCACCCTGATCGTGGAAGCTCCGCCCCGCGAAACTGGCGATACGCCTCCATAACGTTTCTATAACCGCGAGGGCGTAAAGTCACGTTATGTCCACTACGGTTACCTCGGCTCCCCGCTGGAGCGCTCTCTTCTACCTGGCCGGCGCCAACGATCTGGGCGCCTCGATGCAGCGCACGCTGCACGACCTGGGCGAGAGCCGCCTGCCCGAGAACGTGGACGTCTTCGTACAGAGCTACGACAGCGACGGTCAGTCCGTGCGTTACCGTCTCGAGCGCGATGCTCAGGCAGCACCGTTCCGGTCGACCGCGTCGAGGTGGCGCCCAACGCCGGCGACCCGGCCAATCTGGAAAGCTTCGTTCGCTACGCCCGGGAAAGCCAGCCCGATAACGCCACTTTCCTGATCGCCGGTGGACACGGCGAAGGGCATCGCGGCGTCCTGACCGACGATCGGCACAACGACCGCCTGCAGCTTTCTGAACTGGAGGGCGCCCTGTCGGCCCAGCCGGTCGATGCGCTGATGTTCGACTCGTGCCTGATGAACTCGCTAGAAGTGGCCCGTACGCTGGACGGCGAGGTCGGCGTGATGGTGGCCTCGCAGGACGTGGTGTTGTCCGGTGCCTCGCTGTCGAGCTATCTGCAGGCCGCCTCGACCAGCGCCGACGCACGCGACCTGGGCGCTCGCCTGGTGGAAGGGCGCAGCTACAATTTCTCGACCCTGACCGCGGTCGACACCGCCGCCACCTCGGCCACGGTAGCGCCGCTCAAGGAACTGGCCGGCCATCTGCTGGAAGTGGATACCGAGACCATCGAGCGCGTCTACGAAGAGAGCCGTCGCGGCCTGCAGGGCGCCGGCCACGTGCTGATGGGTTACTTTATGTATCCCGGCGAGCGCGTCGACGTGGGCTCGTTCTGCCGCCAGTTGATGGAAGAGCCGGGACTTTCCGAAGAGCTGAAAGCTTCGGCAGGCGGTCTGCTCGAGGCGGTGGGGAACGCCACCATCGCTCATTCGTCCAAGGCCGAGGACGGTTCGACCGGGATGACTATGGGTCTGACGCTGTATCGAGACAAGGTTGAGGCCAGTCCTGAAGAGGTGGCTCTGTGGAAGGAGACCGGTTGGGATAAGGTGATCGAGCGTTTCCAGACCCACAACCCCAAAAAGGCTCAGGCGCCGGACATCCTGACCCTGATGAAGCAGAAGTCGCGCGGCTAAGCCTCCACCATCTCCCCAGAAAAGAAAAAGGCGACCGGAAACCGGTCGCCTTTTCGGACTCCGGGGGAAAGGAGTGGTCTAGTCCGCGTTGGGGAGGAG
>JAEXNA010000214.1 GCA_023447635.1 Vulcanimicrobiota bacterium
GGAACAGGAACTGTTGGTCGAGATTGTACTCACGAAACTTCTTCGTACGCATTGAAGCCCATTCGAGCTATGCGGGCGCAGCCACCTGTCATGCTTTAACCCTAATCTTCAACAGCCTCAGGTTGGCCTGTTCGAAGCGGTCAAGGTCGAGTTGCGCTTTGGAAGCGGGCAAGGTTGGCCTGTTCGAAGCGGTCAAGGTCGAGTTGCGCTGTAGAAATGGGCGAGGAAGCGAGCAAGCCGGCGGAAAGTCCACGGTCAGCTCAACCCTCCTCGGCCCCGTGTGCGGGTCAGGCCTTCGGGGCTTCGGTGATCCCTTTGCGCTCCATCTTGCCCCACGAAGTGTCGCCGGTCAGGAATTTGGTCAGCCCTCGCAGCCGCGCGACCACCAGCAGTTGTCGGTAGCCGACGTTCTCGAGCAGAGCCCAGAGTAGCAGCAGGGCGCGCTCTTTGACTCCGGCGTAGCGGCCGAAGATCTCCTCGTCGAGCAGCATGGCGAACAGGCTCAGCAGGGCGCCGTAGCCGTACGCGGCCAGAAAGAACAGCACCGCGAAAGGCGCGTTGACCAGATGCTCCCACACCTCGACGATCGAGAGCAGGATGCCCGCCGCCTCGACGATCGGACTTAGCAGTTCCACGCACACGTAGTAAGGATAGACAAAGGCGCCCATGGCTCGGAAGCGGGGGCGGAACGCCATCCCGCGATGGCGCCACAGCACGTCGGCCAGCCCGCGCTGCCAGCGGTCGCGCTGGCGGTACAGCACCTTCATCGACGACGGCACCTCGGTCCAGGCCACCGGGTCGGGGATAAAGACCGCCTCCGACGGGCCTCCCCTCTCCACCCCCAACCGGCGAAGCCGGACCACCAACTCCATATCCTCGCCCACCGAATCGTGAGCGTAGCCGTCCGCCTCGATGACCGAAGAGCGGCGGAACAGCCCGAAAGCGCCCGAGATGATCAGGTTGCCGCCTAGCCGATTCAACCCCAGGCGGCCAAACAAGAAGGCGCGCACGTATTCGACCGCCTGGAACCCCTCCACCGCCTGACGTGGCGTACGAGCCTCCACCACCCGCCCCGAACGCACCGTCGAAGCGTTCAGGACCCGCAAGGTGCCGCCTGCGCAGACCACGTTGGTGTCGCTCAGGAACGGACGTACCATCTTGGTCAGGGCGTCGGCCTCGACCAGGGTGTCGGCATCCATAGCGCAGATCAGCTCGCCCGACGCTACCTGCAGCCCCAGATTCAGAGCGTCGGCCTTCCCGCCGTTCTCCTTGTCCACCACGATCAGGTTGGGGTACTCGGGGCAGCGGTACAGACCGCGCAGCGCCTTGGTCTCGATGCGGCGGTCGTAGGTTGGCTCGATCGGTACCAGGCCAAACGCCTGCACCAGCACCTCGATGGTGCGGTCCTTCGAGCCGTCGTTGATCACCACCACTTCCAGTCGCGAATAGTGCAGATTCAGCAGGCTGCGCACCGAAGCGACCACGGTGACCTCTTCGTTGTAGGCGGGCGCCAGCACGCTGACCGTAGGGCTGACCTCGCTGCTCAGCAAACGGTAGGGGTCTTCGCCCCAGACCGCCCGCCTGTGCTCGCGCATCTCGCGCGCGGCGGACAGCAAGGTGAAGGCGTAGACCGAGTTCACGATCAGGAAGTAGGTCAGAATGAACCATTCGACGGGAGAGATCAGAGCAAAAATATCCGTCGTCATGCTAGGACGCCTCCAGGGCGGAATCGGGCAGCGACAGAGCGTAGCGGGCCATCTCGCCCGCCGGTCCGGGCTCCTCGGAAGCTTTCATCAGGTACAGTTTGCCCGCCGACCCGAAATGGGCCAGGCTTAGCGCGGCGCGACGCCGCACGCTCCACTCGTCGTCGCGCAGAAGACGCGCCACCGTGGGCGCCACCGACCACTCACCCATCCCGGCCAGCGCCGACAGGGTGGCTTCGCGCACCAGGGAAGATTGGTCCTCGAGCATATGCAGCAGACGCTCGCGGCTTTCCGCCCCGCCCAGCGCCCCGAGCAGGCCGGCTGCGGCCGCCCGCACCTCGAAGGTCTCGTAGTACGACAGGGCAAGGCCGGGCTTCAAGTGGGACGAGTCGGCCAGTCGAGCCGCCACTTCGATAGCCGCCGTCAGCCCCAGAGGTCGGGCTTTGACCAGATGTTCGCCCAGCGCCCGAGTCACCGGGCTGCCGATGCGCAACAGCGCGTCCTGCACCGCGAAACGCCCCACCGGGGTGGGGTCGTCGAGCAGCGCCAGAAGATGAGGAATCCCCTCGATCGGGGTGTTGGCCCAGCGGCGCACCGCTTCGGCACGGACCAGGGCGTGCGGGTCGCGTACCATCTCGAACGGAATCGACGAAGGCGAGCCCAGCAGCAGCAGGGTTCGTACCCCCTGCAGTCGCTTCCACCAGGTGTCGGACGCGCAAGCCGCCACGGCCGCGTCCACCAGCCCCAACGAGGACGCCAGGGCCTCTAGCCGCACCCTCTCCAACCCATCCAGCTGTCGCGACAGCCCTCCCAACAGCGCCAACTGCTGCGGCTGCGGCAGCCGCTCGAGCTGCTCCAAAACCGGGTCGCGACGCGCCGACGGGTCGGTCAGATAGGCGAACAAGGCGTCCCGAGCCGAATCCAGCCGGGCCGAAAGACGACGCACCCGAGCCGGAATCCAGGCCGCGCGTACCAGCATGATCAGAGCAAAAAAGCCAAACAGCGAGCTCTCTAACAGGACCGGCCAGACCAGCCAGGACTCAAGGTTGGAGGGCACGACGTACCTTCTCTAACAGGATCGGCAAGGTGAACGGCTTGGCGATATGGTCGGTCGCGCCAAGCTCGAGCGCGGTCAGAACATCCTTCTGGGTCGAGCGAGCCGACAGCATCAGCACCCGGCTGTCGGCCAGTTTATTCTCCGCCTTCAGCTGGCGCATCAGGTTGTAGCCCGACTGTCCCGGCAGGTCGACTTCCATCAGCAGCAGACGGGCCGACTCGCTAGAATCCGATGAGGCCAGACGGCGCGCCGCCTCTAATCCGTCCCGGATCCAGAGGGTCGAGTAGCCCTTCTTCTGCAGAGCGTGGATCAGCAGCGGACCCAGCAGGGCGTCATCGTCGATCAGCGCCACGTCGACCCGGGTCCGGCTGACCCCGCCCAGGCTACGAGCCGCCTCGCCCGCGCTGACGCTGGCCTTGCCCTGAGAACGCGCCTCGTCCAGCTCGCGGGTGGCGGCGTGCACCAGCCCCTCCAGCGACTCGGCGTCCTGGGGATAGACCGTGATGCCGGCGCAGAACGTTTCATCGGTTTCGTGATAGAACTTCTGCATCAGCACGTTCATACGCTCTACGCAGTCGTTACGGTTCATCCCAAATAAGCCTAACAGAAGTCGGTCGCCTTCGTAACGACAGACGTTGTCTTCGCCGCGCAGCTGCGCTTGCAGCAGATGGGCCAGCCTGGTCAGCAGGCGGTCGCGTTCGACCGGATCGACGTCGCGGCTGATAGTGTCGCCGTCCAACTGCAGCGCCACCACCGAGAGCGGGCGATTCATGCGACGAGCCAGATGCATAAAGCTGCGTAGACGCGGGCCGCCGCGCACCCAGGTGGGCAGACCGCTGACCGGGTCGGTAGCGGCCAACTCCATCAGGCGCCGGTTGCGCTCGAGACGGTTGTTGATGCGGGCCACCAGTTCGACGCCTTTGACCGGCTTGGCGACATAGTCATCGGCGCCGGCCTCCAGCGCCCGCACCAGCATATCGCGCTGAGCGCTGGCGGTCATCAGGATCAGCGGCAAGGTCTGCCAGCGGGGGGTGCCGCGCAGCAGGCGGCAGATCTCTAGCCCCGACATCACGGGCAGCTCATAGTCGACCAGCAAGGCGTCGGGTTGGAACTGATGCAGGGTGTCCAACAGGTTGGCCGGACTCTCGATATGCTCGGTGATCATCCCGGCGTGGTGCAGGCTAAGCTCGACGTATTTGGCCAGCACCGGTTCGTCGTCGACGATCAGTACGCGGGGCACATGAGTGGTCTGCGAGGACAGGATCGAGGTGATCAGCGACCCCAGCTGCTGCGGCGACAGGTCCGGGTCGAGCAGTCGCTGAGCCCCGCTGCGCAGCGCTTCGACCCGGCTGAACAGGCTCTCGGTGGGCACGAAGGCGATCAGCGGCAGGTCGGGGTGGCGCTCCGAGGCCTCCTGCAGCAGCGCCAGTCGCTCGTCGTGCTCTTGCTCGACCCCCAGATGCACCAGGATGGCGACCGGGCGGTTCAGCGACAGCCAGCGCTGAGCCTGACCGGGGTGCTGCACTCGCTGCAGATCGTAGTCGCGGTCCTTGACCGGAATCTCGAGAGGACGTCCGGGAGCGTCCACCATCAGCACATGGCGGGCCAGATGCTGGGTCGGCGCCTCAGCCTCGGGAGTACCCTGTACGACCTTGCGAAGCTCGAGTACGATATCGGCGTACTCGCGGCCCGAAATGTGGCCTTCGGCTCGGAACATGTTGTCCAGACGCAGGGCCAGGTCCGAGCCGCGCGGGAAGCCGTAGCTGCCCAGCTTTCCGGCCAACTGGTGGGCGGCGCTGCGCGCCTCTTCCCGCACCTCGGCCTCCAGCGGCCCCTCCAACACCAGGCGTCCCACCTCTTCCAGGACCGCCATCCGCTCTTCCACCACCGGGCGGTACTTTTCCCACAGCGCGGCCACCGCATCGGCCAGGGAGGCGCCCCGGGCGGGAGCCATCTTCAGGATGCGAGAGACCTCGCGCAGCAGCACTTCGGGGTCGATCGGATGCACCATGACCTGATTGACCCGAAACCGGTCGACCAGCTCTTTGAGCAGATTGGCCTCGGGAACCTGGTTGAGCACGTAGATGATCGGAGTGTTGTGGCTGGCGCCTTCGCGCAGCCGCTGCAGCACCTTCAGCGAAGGGTACGGCCCCTCCACGTGCTGGATCACGGACAGGTCCCAGGTTCCGTCGTCCTGCAGCCCTCCGAGCTGGGCTTCCCCCTCGGCCGAGACGACTTCCATCGCCCCTAATCTCATCTCCAACCACTGCGCCACCGAGGAAGGAACGTTAGCTAAAAGAACACGCTTCAACGAAGAAAAAGACTACCTTTCGAGATTATTAGTCGCTATATCGGATGCTGCCGTTCGGCTTCTAATAGGACAGGTCTCCTGGGAGGGGGACTTGAGCGGGACCCCGAGGCGGCCGATGGGTTTAGGACGTTATGCAGCTTTGGACCTTACTCATCCTACTCGCCCTGGCCTCGCCACTCTCTGCCCAGGAGGCTTCTCAGGGCGGCTTCATCTCCCTGGGGCCAGCGGAAGACAAGGTCGAAGGCAGCGCCTTCTCCTCCGAGTTCTGGGAGCCGGGCGGGTCGCATCGCAGCCTGACGGTCTCCTCGGTCGAGCCGTCGCGGGACGAGCGCAAGGTCTACTCCTTACCGTTTCCGGCCGGGCAGGTGCTGTGGGCCGGGCTGGTGCCGCCGGCGGTAGCAGGACGGCTGGCCGGGGGGGTTGTGTTGGAGGGGGAGCCGGCGGCAGAGGGGAGGACGGTCAGCCGGATCAACGACGTTTCGCCGCTGGTCGAGGAGTACCGCGCCGACCTGGTCGCCACGCCTCCCGCGGCCCAGGTCGGAGATCTGGAGCTTACCCGCTCGGGCTGGATCTGGCGCCCGACTGCCTGGCGTAATGACCCGGAAGGGCTGTTCGCTAAGCTGCGCGCCTGGGGTATGAACCGCGTCTACGTGACCGTACCGGCTACCGACCAGGGGGTCGAGACGGCGGACCTTCTCGAGCGTTTTATCGCGCGAGCTAGCTCTCTTGGCATCGAAGTGTGGGCGGTCGACGGCGACCGCTATGCGCTGCTGCCGGAAGCTCAGGAGCCGTATCTGACCCGAGCGCGGGCCTATGCGGTATACAACGCCCGGGTCTCGCCGGAGAAGCGTCTGTCCGGTGTGCAGTACGACATCGAGCCGTATCTGATGCCGGGCTACGCCCTGCGCGCGGCGGAATGGAACGAAGAGTATGCTCAACTGCTCGGGCTGCTCAAAGAGTTGGCCCAGATGCCGCTGGAGATCGCCGTGCCGTTCTGGTTCGACGGCCAGCAGGCGGCCGGGGGGCGCAAGTTTTTGGACGCTATCGTGCCGGCGGTGGACAGCGTGGTGGTGATGGATTATCGCACCGACCTGGCCGAGGTGCGACGCTTTGCCCGCCCTTTTCTGCACTGGGGGTCCAAGCACGACCGCGAGGTGCACATCGCTCTCGAAACCGTGCCGCTGCCTGACTCGGGGCTAAGCATGTATCGCCCGACGAGCGGCGCGGGGACCCTATGGCTTTCGACCTGGGACGGTCTGCCGATACTGTTCCTACTCGACACTCCTCAGGCCGGGCTCGGGAGCGGACAGCTGTTCGCTTACTCTCATGGCACCCTGTCGTCGTCTTCGCGCACCACCTTCCACGGGCGAGAAGAGGAGTTGCGGGGCACTCTCGAGACCCTGGAGAGAGATTTCGCGGCCTGGCCTTCTTTTGCCGGTCTGGCCGTGCACGGAACGGAATAGATGAAACGACGTAGTCTTTGGCTGGCCATGCTGGCGCTGTTGGTCGCCCTGGGGGGCGGCTGTCAAAAAAAGATCCCCAACGAGGGGCCGTATCAGGTCCCGGCGAGCCAGATGTTCCTTTTCCCCGACCTGGATGGGCCGTCGGGCGTGTCCGTGGTGCCGGAGCGTCCCAAAACGACCTGGAAAACTTACAGTCAGGGCTCGACTTCGCGGCTGGCCATCCTGTTGACCGACGAGAAGTCGCCCTGGCTGGGAGTCACCCACGCTTTGAAAAGCTTTGGCGTGCCGTTCGTGGTGACGTGCGACTACAAGGTGGCGCTGAAGCATCGGGTGGTGCTGGTCTATCCGTTTATCTCGGGGCTGGTCTGCAAGCCGGACGAACTGCGCGCTTTAGCGGCCTTCCCGGAAGGGGGAGGCACCCTGATCGCCTGCAACGTGCTGGGGGGAGGCCTGGGGCCGACCTTCGGTTTCGACAAGGTGGTGTCGGGGGCGCACCACGGAGAGATCCGCTTCGCTTCGGGTCAGACGTTGACCAAGACGTACACCGACCCTCGGGAGAAGGTGATCCGGTTAGAGAAGACCCACGGCAGCAACTCGTACTCGTCGCCTTTGGAGAAGCCGCTGGCCACTTTCGAGGACGGGAGCGCTGCCATCACCCAGCACCAGGTGGGGGCGGGGCACACCTACGCTTTTGGGTTCGACCTGGGGCAGTATTTCCTGACCGGCTACAACGCGCGCCAGGAGACGATGGCGCGCAGTTTCGACAACGCTTACGAGCCGTCGGTGGACGTGCTGGTGCGGTTGGTTCGGGCGATGTATCTGCAGGGCGAGCCGCGCGCGGCGATCATCGACCCGGTGCCGAACGGCAAAGAGTTGACCGTGGTCATGAGTCACGACATCGACTTTACCGAGTCGATCGAGAACGCGGTAGACTACGCGAAATGGGAGCAAGAGAACAAGGTTCCCGCCACCCACTTCATCCAGACCAAGTACATCCGCGACTACAACGACGACATCTTTTTCAACGAGTTGGGCGTCGACTGCTTACGCCAGGTCGACAAACTAGGCGGCGAGATCGGCAGCCACACCATCGCCCACTCGAAGATTTTCCACGACTTTCCGATGGGGTCGGGCAAGGAGCACTATCCTACCTACGCGCCGTTCGTCAAAGAGGCGTTCGTGGCGTTCAACGGGAGCATCCTGGGTGAACTGCGGGTGAGCAAGTTTTTGCTCGAAAGCCAGATCGAGGGACACACCGTCACCTCGTTCCGACCGGGCGAGCTGTCCTACCCCTTCCGCCTGCCCGAGGCGCTGATGGCCACGGGGTTCAAGGCCAGCTCTTCGACCACGGCCAACAACTGCTTGACCCACCTGCCGTTCCAGCTGACCTACAGCCGGGAGACCGACGCCGAAGTGCCGATGTTCGAATTCCCCGTGACCATCGAAGACGAGGCGGAGCCGAAGATGGGAGATCGGGTGCAGCCGGCGGTGGACCTGGCGGGCAAGCTGCGTCGCTACGGCGGGCTGATGGTGATCCTGATCCATCCCAACATCCTGGACCACAAGCTGAAGTTCGAGCAGGAGTTCATCGCAGCGGTGCGGCCGTTTTCGTGGCTGACCGACCTGCACGACTTCGCCGAGTGGTGGATGGCCCGGAACGAGGTGACGGTCGACGTCAGCGACGCGGGCGGGGCGGCCAAGATGATGATCCAGGCGCCCCGGGAGATCGAGGGGCTGACCGTCGTTCCGCCACGCGGCTGGAAGCTGAAGAAGTCGGTCGCGGGAGTCAGCGAGTCGCCTCGCGGGCTGCTGTTCAAGAAGCTGAAGGGGAAGGTCGAGCTGGCTTTCTAGAGAGCGGCGGGTTGCGGTTGGCTTGCGCGAGAAGCCGAGTCCGGGTCGGCGTATAAGCCCACTTGGAGTCGGCTTGCGCGAAAAGCCGGGTCTGGCTGGGTGGATAAGCCGACTTGGAGTTGGCTTGCGGGAAAAGCCGAGCCTGGGTGGGCGAATAAGCCCACTTGAAGTCGGATTATGCGAATTGCTCAGCGTCCTGGCCGGAGACGATGCTCCTTGCATCGAAGCCAGCTCTATGTCTGACCTGCAAGGCGCTCTGCAATCTTTGGAAGGCCTCTCGGTCGGCGACGCTTTCGGTAATCTGCTCACCTTCCAGGAGCGGGCCGTACTGGAAAAGCGAGAAGTCCCGAACGGCCCGTGGTCTTACACGGACGACACAGAGATGGCGCTCTCGATCGTGGACCAACTTTTGGACTTCCGCGAGATCCGCCAGGACAAGCTAGCCACCGCCTTCGCTATCCGCTTCAACCCGCGACGCGGATACGGCGACGGAGCGCGTCGGCTGATGCACGAGATCGGCACCAGCTACGTTGGCGCGTGGCGGACCCTGAGCCGACAGATGTTCTTCGGCTCGGGCTCGTACGGCAACGGGGGAGCCATGCGGGTTGCTCCTCTGGGCGCTTACTTTCATAGCGACTACAAGGAGGCCGCTTACCAGGCCGCTCTTTCGGCCGAGGTGACCCACGCGCATCATGAGGGGATTCAGGGTGCCGTCGCGGTAGCGGTCGCAACCGCCTATCTGCGGCGCGACCACGCCTGGAATCGCGACGAGTTCTTCGCCACCGTGCTCGATCACGTACGTCCCGGTAAAACGCGCGACGGCATCGAGAAAGCCCGCGACTTATCCAGCGATACCGACCCCCACGACGCGGGGAGAGAGTTGGGCAACGGGCACGAGGTCGCGGCCTACGACACCGTCCCGTTTTGCTTGTGGGCTGTAGCTGTCAATCCCGATAGCTTCGAAGACGCCTTCTGGCGCGTGAATTTAGCTGGAGGCGACCAGGACACCACAGCCGCCATCGCCTGCGGAATCATCGCCGCTCGTACGCCCGCCCCCGCCGACTGGGTCGCGCGACGAGAGGCCCTGCCCGAAGAGCTGACCAGGAAAGGTTGACCAGTCCCCTCGAGTCGGCTTGCGCGAAAAGCCGAGCCTGGGTTGGCGAAAAATCCCACTTGGAGTCGGCTTGCGCGGAAAAGCCGAGCCTGGGTGGGCGAAAAATCCGACCTGGAGTCGGCTTGCGCGGAAAGCCGAGTCTGGGTGGGCGGATAAGCCGTCTTGGAGTCGGCTTGCGCGAGAAAGAAGAGGCCCCCGGGTGTGCGGGCGGCCGGTTGTTTTAGCAAGCGCTGGCGCTGTGGGGTTAAGCTAAGGCGTAGCGGG
>JAEXNA010000218.1 GCA_023447635.1 Vulcanimicrobiota bacterium
GGCGCTGCCGGCAGCGCCGTCCTGGTGTTCGCTCACCTGGCCAACCGCTGGCAGGTGCGGCGCGCCGATGCTGCCGGCGACTGCGGCTGCGGCCACCACCACTAAGGCACGCTCACTCTCCGTCGCGGTGGACCGTGTCCGGCGAAAACGCCGGCAGGCAGATCGCCACGTACTCGGTCGCTTCCGGCGTGGTGTATCGAATCCACTCTCCCGCCTTCGTCAGCACCGCTTGATCCGGCCCCAACTCGATGGGGCCGTTTTCTGTTTCTACGATCATGCGGCCCGACAGCACCAGGGTGTACTCGTCGAACTCCGGGCGCTGCCCCGGCTCTTCCCAGCCCGCGGGCGAACTCATCCGGGCCAGGCTCAGGGTGTCGGTAGAGGAGTTGACCCGGCCGAAGAACTCGCGGATCACCTTGGGTTTGTTGCCCGCCGACGCGATGACGGTGGGCTTTTCGATCTTCTGTGGCATCCTGGCCGCTTTGGCCCACCTTCCCCTCCAACCTTCCCTCCCCATGCAAAAGGCCCCGGACAGCAACTGCCCGAGGCCCTCAAGGTAGAGAAGGTCTAGTTGTTCAGGTAAGCCAGTCCGCCGCCGATGGCGCCAGCGCCCAGAGCAATGACCGCGCCGTTCCAGCCCATCACCGAAGCGCCCACGATGGTGCCCATCGCTACGCCGGTTCCGACCGTGCCCAGAGCGCGACCGAGGTTCTCGTTGCCGCCGGCCTTCTTGGCGATCTTGGCGCCCAGGTTGCCCATCACGTCGCCCGTCTTGTTGAGCAAGAATCCACCGGCCACACCGCCGGCGACCGCGCCGCCCGCAGCCCACAGGCCGGTCGAGGTGACGGTCTCGAGCAGGGTGCCCCAGCCGATCGGGTTGCTGCCGGAGATAGCGCCGATGGCGGCTCCGACAGCGTTGGTGCCCAGGGCGATAGCGCCGCCGGTGATAGCTCCACCGATGGCTCCGTTGTAAGCGCCGATGATGGTGTTGGCGACGTTACCGCCCTTGTTGGCGCCCTGCGAGAAGGCATCGAGTGCGCTGAGTTTGTCTCCACTCTCCTTGGCGGCTTCGCTGGGAGCGGCCGAGCGAGCCGCGTAGCGGGTGTTGGCCATAGGGGCCGAGCTGAGAATATTCATGAGTTATGGTCCTCTTTATAAGAATCTGCTGAGGTTAATCTATCGCAGCTTGAGGACGAATTTGCGAACAGGATTTTGCCAATCCGTCACGCGGCCCCATGAGCTCACAAGCTTCTCGCACCGAAAGTGTCTCCACCTTGCCAATCGCCTCGCTCGAATCCGCGCTTGAACCAGCGGGTTCGCTGCTCGGAAGTTCCATGGGTGAAGCTGTCGGGAACGACATAGCCGCGCGATTTTCGCTGCAGAGTGTCGTCACCGATCGAGGACGCTGCCCGCAGCGCTTCCTCGATATCGCCAGGCTCCAGGATCTGAAAGCGGCGCTGAGCGTGATGAGCCCAGACGCCGGCGTAGTAGTCGGCCTGAAGCTCGACTCGTACCTGCAGGGCGTTGGCCTCTTCCTTCGACATGCCCGCCTTGGCCTGGTTCACCTTGGGCAAGACTCCGGTGAGATTCTGCACGTGATGCCCCACCTCGTGCCCGATCACGTAGGCCTGGGCGAAGTCGCCCGGCGCCTTCAGTTCGCCAGCCAGCTGGCCGAAGAAGCTCAGGTCCAGGTACAGATTCTGGTCGGGCGGGCAGTAGAAAGGTCCGACGGCCGCGTCGGCCATACCGCATGCGCTGTCCACGCTGCCGTCGAAAAGCACAAGCCGCGGGTCCTGATAGGTCATCCCTCGCTGAGCGAAGAGTTCGCTCCAGACCTCTTCGGTGTCGGCCAGCACCACGGAGACGAACTGTTTCTGATCCGGGTCGGCCGTGCTCGGTCCAGACTGCCGAGCGGGCGCGCTGGTCTGACGACCCCCTCCGCCCGTCACCACGTCGAGGATCTGCAACGGGGAATAGCCCATGAAGAAGAGCAGGCCGACCACCACGACGGTGCCCACTCCGCCTCCGCCGATCAGACGTCCCCGGCCACCGCCGCCGCCTCCCCCACCTGTTTGATCGATCACATTCTCGCTCTCGCGACGACCCTGCCAGCGCATAGTTCCACCTCTCTTTCTCTCATCGTTCCCGGCGCCCGAAAGGGTAAAACGGCAGGACCCTTGGCGAAGAGACTCACTGTGGAAGACCCCTTTGTCCTTTTCGGCCTCGACCACCTGATCACGTTGGTCATCGTAGCCCTGGCTTCGGCGCTGGCTTTTCGGGCCGGCGGCCACAACCGCTGGTCCGACCCGGTCAACAGAGCCACTGGCTTCCTTTTTGCCGGTCTGGCGGTCACGCTCTGGATGTTGAAGTTGCGCGACGGTTTCCAACTCGATCAGGATCTGCCGCTGGCGCTCTGCGACATCGCCTTCCTGCTCTGCGCCCTCTGTTTCTTCCGGGCCGGAGAAGTGGCGCTCATTCTGGTCGCTTACTGGGGTCTGGCTGGAACTCTGCAGGCCATGCTCACTCCGGATCTCTCCCGAGCGTTTCCCTCGACCGAGTTCTTGCTCTTTTTCATCGGCCACTCGGTCATCGTGGTCGCCGTCTTCTTCCTGCTCGGTCGTCATCGACCGGCCCGGGCCGCTCGACGGGCCGGGATCGCCATCGCCTTCCGGGGCCTGCTCGCCTACACCGTCCTGGTGGGCTCCGTCGATCTGCTCACGGGCTGGAACTACGGCTACCTGCGCGCCAAGCCGGCGGGCGCTTCCGTGCTCGATCATATGGGACCGTGGCCGCACTACGTTGGCGCGGGGCTGCTGCTAGCGCTAATTCTCTTCGGCGGCGTAGCGGGGCTCCTGAAACTTCTATGGAATCTCTTTCCTGATGAACGTGGTGAAGGGCGGCGCTCCTGAGGAAACCCCAGGAGGTGGGGACACTCTCGAAGATCCTCACACCCTCGACGATCTGCTGGGTTCGCTGCAAGGAGCAGGTCAGTGGGACTCGCGCGGCAGCTTTACCCTGGCCGGCCGCAAGGCGGCGGGGAAACTGGCCAAGAGCCTGCTTCCCGAACCGTCCGACTGGATCTTGAAAGTCGTCCAGGCGGCATGCCAGGGCGGAGCGCCGGAGTTGCGCATCAGTCAGACCAACCGGGCCACTCATATCGCCTTCCGTCTTTCCTACACGTTAGACCTGCGCGACCTCGAGTCCAGCCTGACCCGGGCCGTAGCCAGCGGCCAGCCCGGGGTCGACGATCTCAGCACCGCCCTACGCGTGGTCGGATTGGGCCAGGAGCGGGCCTGGGTGGCCCGCCTCAGGACGGCCGAGCAGCAGCATTGGGTGCTCGTCGACCAGGGCATGGTCAGCCTGGAGACCTCGGACCAACCCGACGGACCGGAGGATGCCACCGAGGTCCTGCTGGGCATAGCCTTCCCGCCCGGAGAGTCCGGGAAGGTCGGCGGACTGGTGCGTTTCGGAGCCGCTATCCAAAATGAACACGAGGCGCTGACTCAGCGCACCCGAGCATGTCCGATCCCCCTCTGGCTGGACGGGGAGCGGATGGACACTCTGCGCCGCAGCAGCAGTCTGGTGGGGTTCGAGCGAGAGGTTTTTCTGGGAGTCACGACCGGTTCGGGGAGCACCGCAAGCCCGATACGCTTTCCTGGCGGCGTGGAAGAAAGCCAGGTCCAGCGACTGGGAGCGCGACTCGACGACGCCGACCCTTTCCATCTGCCTGACCCGGAGCAGCGACGGGAAGGCTCCAGCCTGCTGCGGGTGGCGTTCCGCTACAACTCCGAGCGTCATCCCAGGGAACGAACCGCTCGGGTGTTTCGACCGCTCCCGACCCCTTCGCGAGTCCTGCTGGTACGGCACGGTGTGGTGGTCGGCAAACGGAATCTGGGATTCTCGGAGCCTGTCGCCGTCGATATCTATCTCAACGCCGACGGGGAGCGTTCGGACCTTTCCGGACTCGAAGTCGAAGTTCTTGCCCAACATGTCGAACAGGCCCGGAGGGACTTGAAGGGCATCGGTCCGTTCCTCGGCCTGCTCGAACGCAAGCTAGCCGCCCATGTCTGTCCGCCGCAAATGCTAGACATGGTCGCGACGGCGGGCGCCAGCGGTGTCGCCCTGCTGCTGGCGCCCTGGCCGGTCAAACTGGTGACGCTGGGCTTTTCTGCCTGGACGCTCCGTAATTCGGCCCTCCAGCAGCAAAAAGTCGTCGACCTCTGTCGCCTCGAGTTGCGTTCCTTCCAGGAGCGCTACTGCCAGGAACAGCGCGCTGACGACTCGTTAACATCCGAGTAAGACAATCTTACCATTTGAGCGAGAAATTCCAGCTGCATTCCAGGGTTGAGCCGTAGTTTCTGGAAGCTTCAGTAACCAGCCCCCATAGGGTCTATCGCCTTCCGAACCGCTTTGCAGAACGGATCCGGCGACCCCTATAAGAGAGGGCCGGTCGGGGTCTCCATCGCTCATCTAGCTATGCTTACGATTCGCTCTGCCAAAATCCAGGCTCGGGGGAGGCTGCTCTGCATTCCTTTTCCATGGAGCCAGTTGGGGACACTTTGAACCAGAGCCAGACGTGGACAGCCAAGCGGGAGAAAGAGGTCCGAATCGGCCTCAAGGACCTGGTTCTTTTCACCCGCCAGTTCGCCACCATGATCCGAAGCGGAATCCCTGTGACTTTCGCCCTCGACACGCTGTCGCATCAGCCGGACAACCCCAATCTCGGACAGGTCATCGCCCGGGTCTCGAAGATGGTCGGAGAAGGGCACAAACTGTCCCACGCGATGGCCCAGTTCCCGGGCGTCTTCGACACCACGTTCCAGGCGATGGTCGCCATCGGCGAAGAGAGCGGTCAACTCGATAGCACGCTCGAACGCCTGGCCGGATGGCGCGAGCGCGACTACATGCTGACCCGCCAGGTGAAAGGCGCTCTGAGCTACCCGCTGTTTATCCTCTCCCTGACGGGCGTGCTGACCTTCTTCTTGTTCTACTCGATCTTGCCGAACTTCCTCGAGATCTTTGACCAGATGAAAGTCCCACTGCCGATCTTCACCAAAGTGATGATCGCCTTGACCAACGCCTCGCAGAACCCCGGCGTATGGCTGGTGATGACCGCCCTGGGCGTGGCTATCCACGGACTGATCCGCGAGCAGTCGAAGACCGAAGCCGGCCGGGTCCGCATCTTCAATTTCCTTCACGAGATACCGCTGGCCGGCTACCTGATCCGAATCACTTCCGTTTCGCGTTTCGCCGCCGCCGTGGAAACGCTGATGGAGTCCGGACTGGGGCTGCAGAAAACGGTCATCCTGGGCGGCGAAAGTTCGGGCAACCCGATTATGATCGTGGCCTCGCGAGAGTTGGTGGACCGGATCAAAGACGGGGAGCAGATGTCCGACTACATCCTCACCCGCATCGACCTGTTTCCCCCGGCCTTTGGGCAGTATGTCGCCACCGGCGAGGAGACATCTCAGGTCTCCAGGATGATGGGAGAGGCCAGCCGGATGCTCGACGAGGAAGTCAGCTACAAGGTGGACGCCCTGGGCGCCGCTTTGGAGCCTCTCATGCTGGGCATCGTTGCTGGTATCGTGGGATTCGTGTTGCTATCGATCTTTACCCCGCTCTACGCCCATATCGGCAGTCTGGGGCAGTAGGTCGCATGACGAGACAGCGACCCAACAGCGACGCTGTACTAGCGAGAGCCGGGTTTGGCCTTGACCGGACTGAGCGCTACGGAACTCACCAGTTGGCCCTCTTGCCTGGACGAGAGCAAGCCTTCGCCCTCTCCCAGCAAACTTTCCCCATCCATCAGTCGCACCTGGACTCGCCCCGGCTGCTTGGGGAACTGGAAAGAGTACTTCAGCGTCGTGCCTTCCCGAGTCGGTTGGCTAAACTGCAGCGGAATATCGGGCAGAAAAACCTGGTACTGCTCGCCTTTGCCGGCCAGAGCGCCGGGGTCGACTTGAACTTCGACCGCCATCTCCAGGTACTTGACCTCGACCGGTTCGGCTCGCTTGGGAGCGTTCACCACCTGGTAGCCAGTCCAGGCGGCTCCGCCCAGGAACAGCGCCGCCGCGATCTCCTTACGCAGCACGAAGCGCGCCAGGAACGCCCCGATCCGCTCCCCGGCCGACATCTCGAATTCGATGATGGCGGCTCGCTCGGTTTTGGGCCGAACCGCTCCGGAAGGCGCCTTGGCCTCGTGGATCACCATCTCGGCCTCCTCCTGGAGGCTGACGATCAGGAAGCCCGCCCCGGTCAGGCGAGCTTTGGCGGCGTCGAGGGAGGCTTCGGTCACCGTTCCGGTGCGCAGCTTCCCCTCTTTGGAACGAACGGCGAATCGGTACTTGGGCATCCCCTGATTATACTTTCCCCCGCGCCGACTTCCTTTCCGGCGACGCCACAGTTCTCCGTTGGCCCGACGGGAAGACCGAGAAAAATCCATTCAACTGTAAACTTCAAGGATTGTGATATACTTTGACTGTGCGTAAGATCGTCCGTTCTGGATTCACCCTCATCGAGATCGTCGTCACTCTGACGCTGCTTACCATCATGGCCGGAGTAGCCCTGGTCAGCATGCGACCAGCCGCTACGAAAGCGCCGTCCCGAGGCCTGGCCAGCGCCTTACAGGAAGAGTTCGCCGCGGCCCGCCAGCTGGCGATCTCTGGAGGACGCCCGGTGGCCCTGGGGTTGTCGGCCAGCCCCGCCGCTCCCGTGGCGACATCGGTCTATCGCCTGGAAGGCTGGAACAAACCCACGGTGACCTGGAGCAAAAGCTTCTCCGGGGACTACCCCGAGGCGGGCTTCGCGGCCGCCCGCTGGTCGGGCGGCGGAACCTGGACCGACGGCGCCGAGGAGTCGGCGGTGTCCAAAATCGGAGCGTTTCAGCTGTCCCAGTGGTTGCCTGCCGATCTGAGAGACGACTACGTTTTCTGCTTCACCCCTGAAGGCGGCCTGGTCACCAACGCCATGCCCGCGCTGGACAACCGCTACGTGGTCGTGGTCGGCCGCCACCTGGGCGGCTCGGCTTCGGCCCACGGACTTGCCCTGACCAGCGTGAACGACCCGATCACCCTGCTGGTGAGCCCCTACGGCGGTGTCGAAGCGGTGACCGGAACCCCGGGAGCGACTTTCTCGGGGGGCGGCGCCCCCGCAGCCGTTTCCGCCCCCGTCGAGCGAACCACTTACGAGCCTGGTCAAGTTCGCCTATCCAACATTCGTATTACGCCCCGCCTGGAAGGCGGCGATCCCGAGGAAGGGGTCTGTGCTCCCGGGCAGTTCGTGACCCTGGAAGTCTACGCTTACGACCCGGAAGGGCGAGGGCTGTTCGCCAAATGGAAGCAGCCCGGCAATCGCGGGGTCTTTACCTACCCTGACGGAGGCGCCGCCTCGGGTGCCGTCCTGGAGAGCGAAGTCGACCGCATGGAGTTTGTCAAAGAAGCTCCCTCGGACATCACCTGGGAAGGCACCTCTCCACCCCCTGGAGGGCTGTTCCGGGCCCGCTGGTCCTGGACCGTGCCGATCGACTCGCCCGAGGGGACGCAGTACGACATCGAGGTAGATGTCAAGGACGCCAAAGGTGAATGCAGCATCGTCAATCCGCCGGCGCCGGTCAAAATGATCGTCGCTCCTCGCGGACGGATCATCGCGGAAAAGTTCATCGACGGTATCTGGCAACTGGTCCAACTGAACCCGGACGGCTCGAACCAGCAACTGCTCTCTCCCCCGGGCGTCAGCGAAACCATGGCCAGTCTGGATGCTCAGGGGGGCAAGATGGCGCTGCTCCAGGGAACCGGAACGAACAAGTATATCAAGGTACGCTCTCTGGACGGCGGCTTCGAACGGACCATCGCCGGGCCGGGAAACTTTGTCTCGGTCTCGCTGTCGCCCAACGGCACCTGGGTCAGTTATCCCAACTTGGCCGGAGCCGTAGTGGTGCAGAAAGTCGACGGCAGCGGCGGGTTCACCCTTCCCCAGAGCCTGAGCGCTCCCAATCCTCCTCCGCGTGCGCGGTCGGGGTGGAGCGGGGACAGCGAGTACCTTTTTTACGAGAGCCGGTACGACATCCACGCCTACCATATGGCCAGCGGTACCGACACGGTGCTGGTCGGCCGGATCCGGAGCAGTTCCGCAACCGAGCCGCTCTACTGTCCCACCTGGTACCGCGTTGGCGGCCAGGAGCGGGTTCTCTTCAGTCTGGGCAACTACAACCCGGTGCTGATGAGCGTGGCTTTTCAAAGGACCGGCGGCGGGGGCGTCCAACAGCAGGCCTACGACACGGACTACCCCGGCTTCAGCGCCTGGCCAGGTTCGCACTGGGTCGACTTCTTACCCGACGACCCGAGCAGCATCGGCAGTGAAGTCGACGACGACTCTTTCCCCAATATCCGCGCTGACGGCTCCTTCCTGGTGCTTAACCGCACCGCTCTCGGTAGCCCTGTCACCGACGCTGCCCCTAATCCGGCGGACAACCTGACGGTCAGCCTGCTGAGAAGTACCCCTGACGGGAATTTCATCGGACCGCCCGTTTACCAGATGGAAAATCGAGACCTTCGTCGCGCCATATGGCTGCCCTGAAACGCGCTACCTGGCAGGGAGTTCTGCTGGTGGAGGCGGTGGTCGCCGCCTTCCTGATGCTGTTCGCCTTTGCCGCCGCGAGTTCTCTTTTCGACGCCTCGCTGCGCTGGGAGGCGTCCAGTGCGAACCTGCGTCGGGCCGCCCTTCTGGCCGAGCGCGAAATCGGGCGGATACGAGCCTGGTCGCTGGAGGCCCACCAGAACAGTTCGTTCAACGGCGGTTGGGGCGCCGTTACCGGAATTCGTCCGACCGACCCTGAGTCTCCCGGCTTCGAGGTCGAGGTACTAGCCGATCTACCGCATTACGGGCGTAACGCCACCACCGGCGAGGTGGCTCCACCGGGAGTCTACTCTCCCACCAGCCACTTCTGGGCCCCTCTGCTGTTCCCGACGGAGCCCCCCTTGCCGGCGACTTTCCTGAACCCGCAAAAGGATGAACGTTACCAAACCTATGCCCGGGTTCGCAGCTTCCCCGGCTCTTTCCGCCGAGTTCAGGTGATCGTGCGATACGGGGAAGCGGGAGAGAAGGAGTACCGGGCGGTGACTCTGGTGGGCGACCCGATCGCCCCCATCAACCCGGTCCTGAGGTTTCAACGCGTTAGCGGTCCGAGCAGCCTGGGCCCGGGTGCTGCCGCCGACTATTCGGTCAGCCTGACCGATGGAGCGGGGGGGCACGCCATCGAGGACATCGTCGCGCTGTGGAGCGCCGACCCCAGGGGAACAGGCGCCCTGGTCATCAAGCCGCTGGACGCCAACGGGCGGAAAGCCCGGGTGTTTCGCGACACCCATGCGACCGCAGGCCAGACCCGACTGGCCGTACGAGTCCGCTATCGGGGCCAGGAAGTGTCAGGGTTCTCGGACCCTATCACCGTGCTATGAAACGCTCGCCCCTTCGCTCGGCCGGCTTCTCCATGATGGAGGTGATGATCGTCATCTTCCTATCCGGCGCCATGCTGTTCTGCGTGGCCGGGCTGACCGGCCAGACCCTGCGAACGCTGCGCTTTCTGCAAGAGAAGAGCACCACGATGGAAAGCGCCGGTCAGGCCTGTCAACGGTTCGCCTCGGAGCTTCACGAAGCGGTCAGTGTCCCAACCCTGGGCTCGACCGTCAGCTTCCGTAAAGTGCGCCCCTCGGCCGCGCCGCTGGTCGGGAACAGTCCGTCGGATGCGACCTGGCAGCGAGCTTACCCGGCCAGCCGTCTGGCCACCATCAGCTACCGTTTGGACGGGGAAAAAGTGCTGCGCCAGGTCAACACCGAGATGCCGCTCGAACTGGCCACCTCGGTCAACGGATTTGCTCTGAGCCGCTACCCATCGGCCCCGGAAGGTGCCTACGTGATTCGGCTGGCGATCCAGGAACAGCGTCGGGTGGTCGTCTTTGAAAGTGTGGTCGTCTGTCCCGGAGTGACGCCGTGATCTCCCACCGACTGACGGGCTCGCGAAACGGCTCTCTGCTGATCGCGGCGCTGCTGCTCTTTTCCATCCTGCTGTCGCTGGGGCTGGGGTTGATGTCGTCTCAGGCCGCGCGGATGCGTGCTGCCGAAGCCCAGGTCAAAGCGATCCAGGCCAAGGCGCTGTGCGAAGCGGCCTGGGAAGACGTCAGGGTTAAGCTGGGAAAGGACATCCTGCTGCCCCAACCGGTGGACGGCCAGACCTTCCTGGCTTATTCCGAAGATGTCTACGAGACGGTCAGCGGCGCCCAACGCCAGGTCGGCTCTTACACCGTCATCATCGACTTTCACCTGAATAAGACCCAGCGAGAGTCCAGCAACCTGGCCGACGAGCCCGACGTCACCATCCCGGAGGGGATCTATCAGATCACCTGCATCGGTAAGGTTGGCAGCCGAACAGAACTGCCCAACGCCGAACGAGTGATGGTCTACGAGCTTTCCATGGCCGACCCGGACGACCCCGACCGATCTTTTCGCGTGATCCGGGTCGAAGACCAGGGCAGTCTTTGAAGGCGCAACGCGCCGGTCTGCGAAAGCCCCCCGCATGCCCGGGGAGCGGCCGCCAGCCGATGACGACGACGATAGCCTCCTTCAGCCCTCGAGCGGCGTGGCCACCTTCTGGGTTCTGGCCGGCCTGGGCGGATTTCTCGCCTACTTTCTGACCTCTGAGCCGGGTCAGCTGCAAAAGCCGCCCGCACTGGTAGCGATCTTCTTGCTCTGCGCGATTTCGCTGGATCTTTTTGTCGGCTCTTCCCGACGCGTCTCCCTGCAGCGGATCAGCCCTGTCATGGTGCTGGGACTGCTGGTCACCCCGGGGGTTCCCGCCACGGTCGCGTTGGTCACCGACTTCCTTTCGACCCTGGTGCTGGTGCTGAGCTCTCGGCTGAACACCTTCGTGGTCGCTCAAGCGGGGAAAAGCCTGATGCCGGGCATTGTCACGGCGCTGTACCTGAACTCTCGCCCCAGCCCGCTGAGCGACAACACGTACCTGTTCGCCGCCGAAGTGTTCCTGGTGATCTCGCTGCTCAGCCGCACCACCCAGCCGCCGTTCCGAAACGATGTCTTCCTGGTGGTGTCGTTCCCCGCCGTGGCGCTGATGCTGCGTTCTCTGGCCGACCTCTCACCACTCTATGTGCTGCTGACCCTACCGCTACTATTTTTGCTGACCACGGTCGACACCGAGATGCTGCTGCGCTACTTCCAGCTGCAGAAGCAGCTGGACACGACCAAAACGGAAGTCGCCGCTACTCAAAAGGCGCGCCAGCAGTCGGAACGAGAGTCGCGCCGCAAAGGGGTTCTGCTGGAACGAAGGGAGCGCCAACTTGAACTGCTCAACGGCCTGGGACATCAACTCGACGATGCCAAAGCGGCCGACGACCTGGGCCGCTTCCTGATCCAGGAGTGCCAGCGACTGATCGGCGCCGAGATCTCCCTGGTCTTGTTCGCCGATGCCAGTCAACGCCGGGTCACCCGGGTGATCAGCGACGCCGCCGCCAACTCCGTCGGACTTCGGGCCGGCGACCCTGTCCCCCCTGGGATTCGGCTGGGCATGAGTTCCCGCCCCCCCTGGAACGCCCCGGTCTGGCGTGACAAACACAGCTTTCTCACCGTCAGCCTGGGTAACGAAGGGCTGCTGCTCCTGGCCCACACAGAACCGGACGCTTTCCCTGACTTCCTCGAAGGCTTCTTCTCGGCCGTGGGCCGCCACGCGGGTAGCGCTGCCCTGGCCTTGCGTCGGCTAAGCGAGGTTCGGGAACTGGCCCGCCGCGAAGCGCTGGAGAAAGAGTTGGTGGCTCAGGAGAAAGAAAAAGTCGCCGAAGAAAAAGAGAAGGTGGCCGAGCAGAACGAGAACCTGCGCTCGCTGATCTCGTCCTTTGACCAGTTGACCGAAGCGTCGCTCTCTTCGGATAGCGAGCTGATGGGCCAGGCCAACCAGACCGTACGCCGCCTGACCGGGGCCGACCGGGTGGTCTTTCGCGCTCCCGCGCTGGAACGGTCGCCCGAGGATCGAGGCGCCTTGCCGTTCGAAGAGCGCGAATGGGACAGCTTCCTGTACCTGCAGGGCAGCGGCCCCTCGGGCAACGTGCTCTGTCTGTCGACTCGCCCCGGCTGCTTCACTCGAGGCCATATGGAATGGTGCACTCTGCTGCGCGATTTCCTGGACAAAACTTTGGAAAACGGCTCGCTCCATCGTCGTATCAAGCAGTCGCTCTCCCAACTCAAGGAGAGCCAGCAAGAGGTCGTTCGCTCTAGCCAGTGGGCCGCCGCCGGCCGTCTGGCCGCCAACGCCGCCCACGAGCTGAACACCCCGCTGGGGGCGATTCGCCTGGCCGCCGAGCAGGTGAAGTTTTTCCAGAAAGAGCCTCCAGAGCCGGTGACCCAGGGATTGGCCCTGATCCTACGCTCGGTCGACCGCTGTCGCGAAGTGACCGACCGCCTGCTGATCACCAGCCGCCCGGTCGACCACGGCGAACTCCCCACCAAACCGGCCGACCTGGAACTGTTGCCTGTCCTGCGCGACGCCGTGGCTTCGGTGCAGCCTTACCTGCGAGCCTCCATGATCAAGCTGGCGACCCACCGACTGACCGGAGATCAGAGGGCTTTCGTGGTGCTGCAAGACCTTTACTGGGCCGTGGTCAACGTGCTCAAGAACGGGGTCGACGCCGTCAACGAAGAAGGCGGACCGGCCGAAAAACGGATGGCCATCTCGGTCGAGTCGTCCGGCGACATGGTGCTGATCACCATCAGCGACAACGGCCCGGGCGTTTCGGCCGAGCTCAGGGACAAGGTTTTCGAACCGTTCTTCACCACCAAAAAGATCGGCTCAGGAAACGGCCTGGGCCTGGCGCTCTCGCGGCAGAACCTGGGCAAATGGGGCGGCCAGATCAGCCTGGGGCCGGATCCGGTGGGAGGAGGCGCTTCCTTCGTCATCGCGCTGCCGGCCAGCGGAACTCCCGCTGCGCGAAGGGCTGAACTCGGTCCGGGCGGAAGGACCCCCGGCTAGGAGCCTGGCGGAGCCCTTAATTTCTCCTGGGAAACCGCGTCGAGAGACCGGAAGCCCTCGCCAGACCTAGCGAACCGCGAAAGGAAGCCCCATGGAACCTACGAGAGCCAAGATTCTGCTACTGGAAGACGACCCCGAAATGCGGGCCATCCTGCAGCAGATCCTGACCTACCAGGACTACGACGTCACCGCCGTAGAGACGGGATTCCAGGCCATCGAGGCCGCCAAGAGCGCCGACTTCGACCTGATTGTGGCCGACGTCAGGGTCGACGGCCCGGACGGCATCTCGGTCCTTAGCGAAGCGCGCAAAGACCAGCCCGAAGTCGGCACCTTGCTGGTCTCCGGCTACTCTTCCTTAGAGGACGATGCCCGGGCAGAGAAATTGGGTGTGGGCGGCTTCCTGCGCAAGCCGTTCGAGACCCAGCGTTTCCTGGAACTGGTCCAGCAGCAGCTGCATAAGCGCCAGAAGATTCAAAAAGAGCGCAACGTCGAGCAAGAAGGCGCCTCGGTCCTGATGACCGCCGTGCAGACGCTGTGTCAGGCGTTCTCGGGCCATCACGAAGAGCGCCAGCCAGAGCGAGTCCGGAAGGCTCGCGAGCTGGCCATGCGTTTAGGTGGAGCGGCCGGCCTGGAGTCGGGAGTGCTGCGCCAGGTGGCCGCCGCCGCCGTGCTGACCATCCTGCCGGAAGAGTCGGTGGGCGACCTGCGCGTCGCCTTGACCGACTCGGGCGGCCAACTCGCCTCGCTGAGCGAAGCGCTGCAGCACTACTCGCGCCCCTTCGAAGAAGAGCCCAAGCCGCCGCTGGAAGCGCGCATCGTGCGCATCGTCAAAGCGGCCGTAGAGGAAGAGAATCTCGACGCCGCCGGACTGGATAAAGAGCTGGTCGCGCTGCTGCGCTCGGAGCGCAGTATGCAGCAGAGTGCGGCGCCCAGAGCCCAGTCGGCCCCCGCTAAAAGCGAGAGTTTCCTGGCCATCGCCCAGGCGCTGGAGCGGGCCGGCGATATTACCGGCGCCGAAGCCGGATACCGCGAACTCTTGTCGCACAAACCGGAAGCCGAAGCGGTGGTCGAGGCCGAGCTGGGACTGGCCCGTCTGGCCGTGGCCCGGGGCAATCGGGAAGCGGTGCTGCAGTGGGTAGCTAAGGCAACCGAACAGGCCTCGTCGATCGGCCGTTTCCGTTCCTGCCTGACCGACTATCACGGCGGTCTGCTGCTGCGTCAGGTGGGCGATAAGAACGCTCGCAATCTACTGCGCCGAGCCGTCCCGTCGCTGATCAAGTTCGGCTTCTCGGACGCCGTCGCGCTGTCGGCGGTCGCCCTGATCGCCGAAGGCGAGCCGGTCGAGGCCGAGCGCTGGAAGGCGATCGTGCAGCGTCTGCTCTCGCCCTCGCTGTCGGTGGATATCCAGAAGCACGCGCTGTGGTTTATCCCCGCGCTGCTGGAAACGCTGAGCCGCCACCCCAACCCGGGCTTCCTGGGACGCTTCATCAACCACCTGCCGCGACTGTTCGCCCGTCTGCTCGAAGATCAGCTGCTGCCGCCGGCCCACCGGGTCAGCCTGGTGCGCATCCTCAGTCAGGAAAGCCAGCAGCTTCCCGAGTCGGTCTGGCGCCTGTTGACCCAGGACCCCCATCAGGAAGTTCGCGACGTGGCCAAACAGCTGGCCGTGCGCGTGGAAGCGGTCGCCGCTCCCTCGCTGGTGCGCCTCTCCTCGCTGGGCCCGTTCGAGGTTCAGTGTGGCGGCGAGACCATCCCCGACCGCACCTGGCGCACCCAGCGCACTCGCTATCTGTTCGCCTTCCTGGCCTACGAGTGGGGACGCCAGTGGCACGAAGAGATTCTGCTCGACGCCCTCTGGACCGAGACGGAGACCCCGGACAAGAAGGGGCTCTACTGGTCGACCTCGGCCATCCGCCGGATCTTCAAGGCGCTGGGGTTCCAAGCCGAGGTGATCGAGCGGGTCGGAGAGACCCTGCGCGCCAACCCGGCGATCAGCATCTGGCACGACGTGAACGTCCTGGAGAAACACTTCGCCAGCGCTCAGACCGCCCACGAGAAGGGCGAACTCGACCGCACCAAGGCCGAACTGACCGCCGCCCTGGAGGTCTATCGCGGGCCCTACCTGGAAGGCTGCTATCTGGACTGGGCGCTGCGGCGTCGTCAAGAGCTCGAACGCAAGACCTCGGACGGCGCGCTGCAGCTAGCCCAGCTGCATCTCGACTCGGGCGATCATCGCGACGCGGTCGAGGCTGCACGTAAGGTTCTGACCTTAGAGCCGGCCCGCCAGGAAGCGCATCTGCTGGCCATGAAGGCGCTGATGGACGGCGGACGGCCCGAAGCCGCCATCGACCAGTTCCATGAGTGCGCCAAAGCGCTGAAACAGCACTACGATACCGAGCCGGAAACGGTGATGATCGAGTACTTCCATCGCGCCCGTATGATGATGTAGGACGCGCCCGTGAAGTGGATCGTCAAAGCAGCCATCCAGAAGGTGATGGCCGCCCTTCCCCGCTGGTTCGCCGAGCCGCTCTACTATCAACTGCAGCGCCGAGCCGGGCGGCTGCGTCGGCTGGACCCGTTCAGCCGCTTCGAAGCCGGGGCGGAAATGGCCCGACGCCTGGCGGGCCAGGGCGCCTCGTTCGAAGGGAAGCGGGTACTCGAGATCGGCACCGGATGGAGGGTCAACACCCCGTTGGCGCTCTGGCTGCTGGGGGCGGAGGTGGTCACGGTCGACCTGAACCGCCTGCTTCGGCCCGAGCTGATCTGGGAAGACGTCCGTCAACTCGTGGAACGAGAGTCCGAGGTGCTGGCCTGCCTGGCTCCCCTTCAGCCGCTACCTCAGCGCTGGGCCTTGCTGCAGCAGTTGGCCGCCGGGAGCGGGGTCAGCGACGACCTGGCCGAGCTTCCCGGGATCACCTATCTGGCGCCCCAGGACGCTTCTCGCATGGCGTCTTTTGAAGACGGCAGCTTCTACGGCTCGTTCAGCTTCGCAGTGCTCGAGCACATCCCGCCCGAGGTGATCTCCGGAATCTTCCTCGAGGTAGCCCGACTGACCGACCCTCAGGGCTACAGCGTGCATATGGTCGACCATGAAGACCATTTCGCGCAGACCGACCCCAGCATCACCTCGGTCCACTTCCTTCGCTACACCCCCGCCCAGTGGCAATTCCTGGGCGGCAACCGCCTGGCCTACTGCAACCGCTTGCGCAGTTCCGAGGTGGGAGAGATTTTTCAGGCCTGCGGCTACCGGGTGGTCGAGGCCGAAGGTTCGGTCGACGAGCGAGCCCTGCAGGGGATCGTGTCGGGAGAACTGCCGCTGTGGGGCAGGTTCGCCGCCATGCCCGCTCGGGAGGTCGCGACCTCGAACACCTGGTATGTGCTACAGAGAGACTGACCTTTCCGAAAGGACCCCACCATGGTACATCTTTCCATCGAGAATGAGATCGCCCATCTGAACTTCGACGACGGCAAAGCCAACGTCCTCAACGCCATGTCGCTGAGCGCTCTGGAGAAGGCTCTAGAGCAAGCAAGCGACAGCCGAGCGCTGGTACTGAGCGGCCGGGAGGGCACCTTCTCCGGAGGGCTGGATCTCAAGACTCTTCCCACCCTCCCCAAAGCAGAGTTTACCGCCACGCTGCGGCAGTTCGGGCAGGTCTGTCGTATCCTGCTCACTTATCCTCGACCGGTGGTGGCCGCGATCACCGGACACGCCATCGCCGGCGGCACGGTGCTGCTGCTCTGCTGCGATCATCGCATCGGCGACCCGGGCGAGTTCAAGATCGGCCTCTCCGAGGTGCCGATCGGGATGCCGCTGCCGACTTTCGTGATCCGCCTGGCCGAACACAGCGTGTCCAAACGGCACATCGTCGAAGCCACTCTGCACGGGCGCCTCTACCCGCCCCAGGACGCCGAGGACGTGGGCTACCTGCACTCGCTCGCCGAACCGGGGCACGCCGTGGCCAGAGCCCATCAGGTGGCGGCCAAACTGGCCGCGCTACCCAACCCGGCCTACTCCTTGACCAAAGAGCGCCTGACCGCTCCGCTGCTGGAAACCTTCGACCTCTTCGATCAGGAGATGGACTACTTCGTGAACGGCTTCGACTGGGGCGCGGCCCGCTCGAAGTAGTTCGAGCCCCCAGGGTCTGGCCCTTCGAGGTGCCGGTCCGTCGAGGATCCGGCCCCTTGATGAAGGCATGAACCGTCCTCTTGCGAACGGTTTCCCGATGAGCCAGTCCCCCTTGCCCGAGGCGCGCAGCGCCGTTCAATCCGCTTTCGACACCCTCGCCAACGACGAGTACGATCTGCTTCTGGAGACTCTCGAGTATCGCACCTACGAAGACGGCGAAAACATCGCCCGTCAGGGCGAGGCCGGAGAAGAGGCGTTCCTGATCATGGGCGGCGAGATCGAAGTCCATATGCGGAAGGACGGCCAGCGTCGCCTGTTAGGCACGCCGAAGACGGGCGAGATCGTGGGCGAGATGGCGGTGCTCGAGCAGCGCCCCCGAGTGGCTGATATGACGGCCAAGGGTCGCGTCTCGGTGCTGGTCTTCGACCGCCAGCGCTTCCTCAAACTGCTGGCCGGCCGGCCGGAACTGGGGATGACCCTGATCAAGGTGCTCTCGGTCCGGATGCGCGCTACCCTGGATCAATACATGGACGACATGCTGGCCAAGATTCGCGAACTCGAAGAAGCCAACGCCAACCTCGAAGAGAAGGTTGAAGAGCGCGGCCGCCGGTTGGCCGAAGCCGAGGCGTTCCTGGCTCAGCTTTCCGCCGCCGACTAAGGCGGCGGCGCCGCCCTCTCCTCTCCAATCTCACCCTCCCCCTCCAACCCCTTGGGGCCAGGGCTGTGTTCGATAGCTGTTCGACAGGAATGGCCATGCCCCAGCGTCAAGCGTGACAGGGTGAGTAGAGACCCCCAGGCCACGCTTCGCGAGGTGTTCGGCTTTCCCAGCTTTCGCGGCCGCCAGGAAGAGGCGATCCGCTCGGTTCTGGGCGGCGGCGACACCTTCGTCTTAGCGCCGACCGGCGGCGGCAAGTCGCTTTGCTATCAGCTTCCCGGGGTCTGCCTCGACGGCACGGCCATCGTCATCTCGCCTCTTATCGCCCTGATGGACGACCAGGTCCAGGCCCTGGTTCAGATGGGCGTCAGCGCCTACGCTCTGCACTCGAACCTGGAGTGGGAAGAGGTGCGAGAGCTGGAAAGCCGGCTGGAACGCGGCCAGGTCGACCTGCTCTATGTCTCGCCGGAACGGGCCGTGACGCCGCGTTTCCTGAATATGATGGAGCGGCTGAACGTCAGCATGTTCGCCGTGGACGAAGCTCACTGCGTCAGCCAGTGGGGGCACGATTTCCGCCCCGAGTATCTGCAACTGCGCGAACTGTGGCAGGTGGCGCCCGGGGTGCCGCGCATCGCCCTGACCGCTACCGCCGACGCCCGCACCCAGCGCGACATCATCGAGCGATTACCGCTGCGCGACCCCAGCGTGATCCGTTCGAGCTTTGACCGGCCCAACATCACCTATCACGTGACGGTCAAAGACAACGCCGGCTCTCAGCTGTTAGACTTTCTGAACACGCATCATCAGGGCGACTCAGGTATCGTCTACGTACAAACCCGCTCGCGCACGGAAAAAATCGCCGAGTTCCTGAACAAGTCGGGCTGGCGCGCCATGGCCTACCACGCGGGGCTGGACGCCAGCGTTCGAACCCAGGTCGGGCGGGCTTTCGTGCGAGAGGAGAACATCGTCGTGGTGGCCACGGTGGCGTTCGGGATGGGGATCGACAAGAGCAACGTGCGCTTTGTGGCCCATCTGGACATGCCCAAAAGCTTGGAAGGCTACTATCAGGAGACCGGCCGCGCCGGACGCGACGGGCTTCCCGCTAACGCCTGGATGGCCTACGGACTCCAGGACGTGGTGGGGCTGCGGACTCTGGCCGCCTCCTCGACGGCCGGACTCGAGATCAAGAAGCGCGAAGCGGTCAAGCTGCAGCAGATGCTGGGCTACTGTGAAACCTCGCAGTGTCGACGCAAACAGCTGCTGGCCTACTTCGACGAGACCCTCGAAGGCGAATGCGGTCGCTGCGACAACTGCCTCTCCCCTCCCCCCACCTGGGACGCCACGGTGCCCGCCCAGAAGCTGCTCTCCTGCTGCTACCGCACGGGCCAGCGCTTCGGGTCGGCCTACCTGATCGACGTGCTGACGGGCAAAGATTCGCCCCGCATGGCCGAACAGCGTCATCAAGAGCTGTCGGTTTTCGGGATCGGCGGGGACATGTCGGTCAAGGAGTGGACGGCGCTGGTGCGCCAGTTGGTGGCGGGCCACCAGTTGGCGCCTTGCCCTGACGGGCACGGCGGGCTACAGCTCGGGCCCGAGGCGGCCTCTCTGCTGAAGGGCGAAAGCCGCTTCGAGGTGCGTCGCGACAGCACGGACCGCGATCACGGGAGCGCCGTTCTGCACCGCAAGATCCATGATCTTGCAAATCTTCTGAGCGTGAGCCTCGCCCAAAGCGCCGCCAAAGACGGTGAAGTCCTGAGCGAACACATAGATGAGTCGACCATG
>JAEXNA010000038.1 GCA_023447635.1 Vulcanimicrobiota bacterium
CCGAACTCCAACCGGAGATGGGGCCTGGAGGGCCGGCAAAGGTTTCTGACCGATCATGCAAGAAAGCGGGGGTGCTTTGAACAAACTCAACAACGGACTTAGCTTCGAGGACGCCTGTGCACGAATCCGGGACGGGCACCCCGATCTGTACGCTCAGGCCTCGGCCATCCGGGACCGCAAGTTCGGGAAAACCCTGACCTACAGTCCCAAAGTCTTCCTGCCCGTCACCAACCTGTGCCGGGACCGCTGTTCTTACTGCACCTTCCGCAAGGGCCCCAAAGACAAAGGCGCCCACACCATGAGCCTCGACGAGATCTCCACCGTCGTCGCTCAGGGCAACGAGATGCGCTGCATCGAAGCGCTGCTCTGCCTGGGCGACCGGCCGGAGGCCGTCTTCCCCTCCTACCGCCGCCTTCTGGGCTCCATGGGGTACACCACCACCACCGACTACCTGGTCGAAGTGAGCCGACGCTGCCTGGAGTTGGGGATGCTGCCGCACACCAATGCCGGCATCCTGACCAAGGACGAGATGGCCCGCCTGCGCCCCCTGAACGTCAGTATGGGGCTGATGCTCGAGAACGTCTCGCCTCGACTGTGCGCCGTCGGCGGCCCTCACGAAAGCGCTCCCGACAAGAAGCCCGAAGTGCGCCTGCAGATGATCCGCGAAGCCGGAGAGCTGAAGATTCCGTTCACCTCGGGCGTCCTGGTGGGCATCGGAGAAACCATCGAAGAGCGGGTCGAAACGCTCTTCGCCCTGCGCGATCTGCACCAGCAGTACGGCCATATCCAGGAAGTGATCGTGCAGATCTTCCGCGCCAAAGACGGCACCAAGATGGCCGAGTTCCCCGAGGTTAGCGACGAAGAGCTTTTCCGCACCGTCGCGGTAGCCCGCCTGCTGCTGGGCGAAATGAACCTGCAGGCGCCGCCCAACTTGACCCCGGAAGGCCACGTCGGCCTGATCCACGCGGGCATCAACGACTGGGGCGGCATCAGCCCCGTCACCATGGACTTTATCAACCCCGAAGCGCCCTGGCCGCACCTGGACGCGCTCGCCGAACTGTGCCGAAGCCAGGGCTTTACCCTTGCCCCGCGGCTTCCCGTCTACCCAGAGTACCTGGAAGAGGAGGGTTGGATCGAACCCGCCCTGCGCCAGCCTCTCGACCAGCAGAAGGGAAAGTTGAACACCAGTGTTGCCGAATCCGTGGGATAGCTTCAGCGCCGACCAGCGCAAAGCGCTCGAAACCGCCGCCACCGGTCACCTGACGCGCGAGCAAGCGCTAAGCCTGGCCGAGCTGAATCCGCGCCAGATCACCATGCTGGGCATGCTGGCCGACCATCTGCGCGAGCAGCAGGTGGGCAACGACGCCAGCTATATCGTCAATCGCAATATCAACTTCACCAACGTCTGCATCAAGTCGTGCAAGTTCTGCGCCTTCAGTCGGGATCACCGCAACGAGCAGGGCTACTTCCTGGAGATCGCCCAGATCTTGGAGCGGGTCGAACAGGCCGTAGCCTACGGCGCCACCGAGGTCTGCGTGCAGGCCGGTCTGGCCCCCAAGATGGAGGGCGACCTCTACATCCGGCTGGCCCGGGCCATCAAGGAACGTTTCCCCAGCATGCACCTGCATGCGTTCAGCCCGGAAGAGGTGCTTTACGGCGCCGTTCGCAGCAAATGTTCGCCCAGAGAGTACCTGCAGGAGCTGAAGGCTGCCGGTCTGGACACCATGCCGGGTACTTCGGCCGAGGTGCTGGACCAGGAGCTTCGCGAGCAGTTGGGAGCCGGACGGATCACGGTCGAGCAGTGGAAAGACGTGATCACCAGCGCTCACGACCTGGGGATCCGGACTACCTCGACCATCATGTTCGGCCACCTCGAAAACGAGCGCCACTGGGTCGACCATATGCTGTTCCTGCGCGACATCCAGGATCAGACCGGCGGCTTCTCCGAGTTTGTTCCGCTGGGCTTCGTGCATCAGGAAGCGCCGCTTTCGGGCCTGGAAGAGATGAAAGGGGTCCGGCTGGGTCCCAGCGGCCAGCAGGTCGTGCACATTCACGCGCTGGCCCGCGTCCTGTTGGGCCGCACCTTCAAAAACATCCAGGCCTCCTGGGTCAAAGAAGGCGAAAAGCTGGCAGGGCTGCTGCTGGCTTCGGGCTGCAACGACATTGGCGGCACCCTGATCAACGAAAGTATCTCGACGGCGGCCGGCGCCGGCCACGGCCAGTTCCTATCGCCCCGCCGACTGCGCGACCTGATCCGCGCCAGCGGCCGCGATCCCGTACAGCGCAACACGCTGTATGGAGTGCTCAAGCGTTTTGATGGCGACGAGCCGACAGAAGAAGCGCTGGATTCGGTGCAGGACAACGAGAAGCTGTTCGGTTCCTATAAGGCGCTGACCCTGTCTACAGAGAACCGCTTCGTCCATCCCAGCAAGCGACCGATGGTCACCCACGCGCCGTCCTGAGTCGACTCTAGCGCTCAGCCCGTCGAGCGCGCCGTCCAGACGCCCGCACCAACGGCGGCCAGGCCGGCCACCAGATGCAGCAGGAAGTAGGCACCGACCCACTTCCAGGCGCCTTCGCTGCCCATCCGGTAGAGCTCTAACGAGTAACTGGAGAAGGTCGTCAGGCCGCCCAGGAACCCCGTGATCAGGAAGGCCGAAAGGGTCTCTTTGAGGCGAGGTTCGAGCGCGCCGAGGCGGACGAACAGGAAGCCGATCAAGAAGCAGCCGACCAGGTTGGCAGCTAACACTCCCAGCGAGAAGGCGGGGTAGGGGTTACGAGCGGTCAGCCAGCGGGTCAGGCCGAAGCGGCAGAGCGAGCCCAAAGCGCCCCCCAGCGCCACCCCCGCCAACTGCTGCATCATGGCGCGTCTTTGATCGCCGCGTAGGTGCTGAAGCGCATCTTTTCCAGCCGGGCCCGGATCAGAAAACGCCGCAGGGAGCCTCGGAACTCGGCCAGCGGCGCCTCGTCGCGAGGGCGAGCCGTCTCCTGGAAATCCAAGACCGGTTGGGGCAGTTCGCGATGCTGCTCTAAAGTCTCGACAGCTTCCCAGAACCCCTGGTCGCCTTCGTGCAGCATCCCGTGGGCCTGCCACAGCCGATGGCTCTCTAGACTGTCGCAAAGCTCTTCCCACAGCGCGTCCGGCAAAGGGCCCACCGCTTCGGCGGTGCGACAGATCGAGTGGGGGTACAGGCGCAGCCCCTCCAGGAACAGTTCGCTGTCCATGGCGGCCAGGCGGCAGCAGCCCGAGGTCAGCCGCTCGCCACGGTCAGGACGACGCAAGCGCACCTGCAGGTGGTTGTGGCACGGTTCGGGCAGGGCGAGAAGGCGCACCTTTTGCTCTGGAGCCAGTTCTGGCCACAGCGCTTCCCACAGGCCGGCAAGGAGTTCCCGGCTTTCTTCGTAAGTCTGGGTCACGACACCTGAGAAGTTTGCAAGCCTCCCAGGGAGTTCCTGGCAATTGGAGTGGCAAATGTTTGAAGAGATGTGGGACGAGAACGACCTGGAGTTCACCGAGAACCGACTGCGGGTGCACGTCCTGACCCTGAAAAGGCAGGGCGACCCTTACCCCTTGCTGCGCCTTTATGGGCCGCTGGGGCTATGTCTGGCCAAGCGCGGTAACCAGTTGGCGGCGCAGGACGCCATGAACGACGCGGAATTTCTGATCGTCGAGCACGGCTGGCGCGCCACCGAAAAAGAAGCCTGGTCGATGTGCGGGCAGGCCCTGACCATGCAGGCGCTGGGTCGACCCAAGTTTGCCGCCCGCGCGCTGAAGCGGGCCAAAGAGTACGCCGGAGAGAACCCCGAAGAGGCGCTGCTGGCCGAAATCGCCCTGGTCGAGGAAAAGCTGCAGGCGGCGAGTTTGTAACCATTTCGTTAACACTGACGGGTTGAAAGGCCATGCATGTGGATCCCGAGCAGCATGCCAGGCTATAGTAGGCTACAGTGATATCCACAGGCGGATATAGGATCCACCGTCCCGAGGTCACCTTCGGGGGGTCGAGCCCTGCGGTCAAGCCCGGGGTCGGTCAACCGAGCCTCAAGGACAACGCTCCTTTAGCAGGCCAGACCGCGCCGCTCGAGTCTTTCACCCCGAGCCAGCCGGCGGGCCTGGCCGAGCTGAGCGGTTCTGCTAAACGGCAAGGTCTCAGCAAGTCGGACAAAAAGGCGCTGCAGGAGGCGTTCCGCGAGGGGCATTTCCAAAGCGCTCAGCGTCACGCTGTGGTCATCGGCGGCGGTCCCGGGGGGCTGGCTGCGGCCATCAGCCTGGCCCAGAACGGCATGAAAGTCACCGTGCTGGAGGCTCGCGCCAACGAGGCCGGTGACAAGCCGGCTCACGCGCGCACGCACCAGATTTCGCTGCGTCAAGACTCGCTGGAAACGCTCAAACGACTGGGCGCCTACGATGATGTGATCGCCAACTCGGGCTTCGTCGAGCACGAGCATCACATTCGGGGCGATCACGAGAATCAAGTCTCTCATTCCAAGAAGCCGGAAGGCAAAGCCCAGGACCACGACCGCTGGGTGCTGGACCCGCGCCTGCTGCACACCGACTCGGTCAGTCAGGTGCGCATCTCGGACGTCGAGAAGGCGCTGCTGAAACAGGCCGAAGGGTTAGGCATCGAAGTCCGCTCCGGGGTCCAGGCTTCGCTACACAAAGCCGAAGGTAGCAACTCGTACGGCGTCAGCATCCGCAACGTCGCCAAAAACGGCACTGGTGGCTACAAAGAGTACGGCGAGGCCACTGACCTGGGCGTGCCCGACCTGGTCGTCGCCGCCGACGGAGCGGGCAGCCCCACGCGCGCGGCTCTAGGCATCGAAGTTTCCGAAGAGTCGGCCTCCAAGCACTATCTGGGCGGCCACATCCAGAAAGGCATTGGCGCCACCACGCGCAAGGCCGCCATCACCGAAGAGAGCGGCATGCGTCGCCACATGATGGGGACCGGCCACGCCAAGTATGACCAGACCTGGGTTTCCGTCGAGATCACTCCCGAAGAAGCCAAGCTTCCGCCGGAAAAGCGCGCCGAACTGCTGGCCGACAAAGCGCAGTGGGTAATGGGCGAAGAGATCAGCACCAAGGACATCGGCTGGGGAGCCGGCCAGTTGACCACCGTACAAAACCGCCGCGCCAAAACCACGACCGCCGGCGACAACGTGGTGCTGATCGGTGATGCGGCCGGGACCGGTTCGGTCTGGGTAGGTGGAGGGTTGAACCTGGCCCTGACCACTCACCTATCGGCGTTGAAAAGCCTGAGCACGCGTATCCAGAACGGCGCCGACACCGGGGCCGCCATGCAGATCTACGACCGCACCTTGCAGTGGGCTACCACCACCTGGCACCGCGCCGGAGCGTCCGAACTGGGCGGGGTCAACACCACGGTGCGCTTCGAACCGCCCGGCAAAGCCGTCTAGAACTCGGACCGTCCTTCAGCGAAGGCCGTTTCAGCCGTTCAGGTAGACTGCCAGTTCGGGATGAGCCGCCATCACCTCGGCGATCATCGCCCGTTGTCCCTCTCCCCCTGGAACTCCCGCCCGGGCTCCCGCCTCTACCGCCGCCCACAGGCAGAGCAAAGCGTCCGCCGTCCCCGCGCGCAGCGCGTACTCGACCAACGCCTGCAGAGAGCGGTCGGGGTTGCCCAGGGCCGACAGTTTCAGCGTCCCTTCCGCGCAGAGCACGAACGAGGCGACCGTCTCCCGTACCAGCGCTTCCTCGACCCCAAGGGAGGGGTAGGGGGGAGGGGAAGCCGAGGGGTTGGAGGGGAGGGCCGAGGCGAGTTGCCGCGCCAGTTGGTCCAGGCACGCCCCCGGGTCGGAGCCGCGACAGCTAGCGCGGTTCAGATATCCTCCGCGACCATCGTAGAGTTCGACGTCGAGAAGGAACTCTCCGGGCTCGCGAAACGACAGGTAGGCCGAAATCAACTTCTCACAGCGACCGGCGTTCTGAGCCGCCAACTCTGCCCCGCTCTGAGGCGTTGGTCGCGTCACCACTCCAGCCTCCGGCACGGTCTGCAGCAGAACGGCCGCGGGACCGCCCGACAGGGCGTCCAGCGCCTCCGCCAGCAGCAGCGCCAGCCCTCGACTCAACCGTCCTGCGACCTCGCCTACCCCCCACGCTTCCGGTTTGATCAGGCAGATCGGGGCGATACCTAGCAGCAGATCCTCGTCGGCTCCAACCAGATGGCGCCAGGCAGAACGCTGAAGGGCCGTCACCTTGAGCGCGCTTACTATCGGAGGACGCGGACGAGGTCGCTCCATGCGCTCGTCGAGATGCGCCTGAGTCTCCGAATCGCAGTAGGAGCGCAAGGCGGCGCAGGTGGCGTGGTGCTCTGACGCCGGAACCGCGTCGAGCAGTTCCCACAACCGCTCGGCAGACGGAGGGAAAGGGCCCTTGCTGTGACTGGCTGCCAGCAGCAGTAGCGGAGCGACTCTGGAAGGCAAACGGCTGCTGGCCAGTTCCGCGCCCACCCATGCCGGCCTCCAGGCGCCCGCCGTTCCCGACATCAGCTCGAGAGAACGAAGAGCGCTCTCGAACCCGGTCTGCTGCTCTATCCAGGCCGCGTACAGATGAAGCGAACGCTCCTGGTTGGGCGCCTGCACCAGCGCAAAGCGCAGAGTGCCGACCGCTTTGACCCGCTCGCCCGCCGTCCACTGCAGGCGGGCCAGGTTGGCCCGGGCGACCCCGTTGTCGGATTTCGAGGCGATGAACCGCTCCAGTCGAGCCATCGCGTCTTCAGGCCGCCCCTGGCGCTCGGCGATCGCGGCTTCGAGCACGGCCAGACGCTGGGTCTCTCCCTCCCCCTGAGCCAGCAGGGCCACCTCGTGGGCGAAAGATGCCGGGTCGTCGCCTGCCTCGAGTCTCGCCATCAGTTGGAAATATCGTTCGTCGTTGTCTGCCATCGCTTTCCAGCGAGCTTTCCCACCCAAGGCGGCGCTCCTGGCTGTCATGCCACACGGTTGTAACAAACCGGAGAGCCCGCCGAGGTACGGTATGGGGGTGAAAGTAGGATCTTCCCATAGCGCTTCCGCCCTCTTCGCCCGCGGCCAGTCCGCCGCCGCCGTCCGTAAGCAGGACGTGTTCGATCTGATCGACGCGAACATGGGAACGCTCGACCGCGACAGCAACGGGACGGTCAGTTGGCAAGAGATGCGTCGTGCCGTGGCCAACCCCGAGATCAAAGGCGAGAACGCCGCTGCCGTGGCCACTCTGTACTCGCTGATTCAGGAGAAAGGCGCCGAGATGGGGCGTGTGCGCAACCCGCCCCTCACCCCCAGCCTGCTCGAGGAGATGCGCGAAGAGCGCGACTGGGCTTTGGAAGAAGGCGACAAGCCGACCGCCAACCTGTACTACGACCGCTACCTCAAAAAACTCGAAAAAGCCTCCGACGAACTGTTCCCCAAAGGGCTGCCCGACGGCCTGGCCGTGCGACAGGGGTACGGCCCCTCGTGCGCTATCCTTTCGACCACCGTAGCCCAGGCGCTGCTAGACCCGCAGCGGGTCAAAGACGCCGTCACCGAGCGTCCCGACGGCAAGGTTTCCGTAAAGTTCCCCGGTCTGGCCAAGCCGATCGTCATCCCCGCGACCACCGACACCGAGACGGCTCTGTTCGCCACCGCTGGCAAGAACGGCTCCTGGCTGAACCACATCGAGAAGGCCTGGGGCACGACCCAGACCAGCGATCGCCTGGCTGCCTTCGAGAAATCGTCCTGGCCGGCCAAGTCGATCCGCGCCTGGACGCACGGCGAAGCGACCACGGAGACGGTTCCCAAGAAGCTGACCTCGTACCATAAAGGCGAGATCCCCGTGTTCCTGAAGAACCTCAACGACGGTTTGGAAAAGGGCCGCATCGTGATGACCTGGACCCGCAACGGCGAGCGCCAGTTGGACGGTCTGATCTCCGGGCACGCTCACACCGTGATGGGGTTCGACGCAAGCGAAGGCACCCTGACCGTGCGCAACCCCTGGGGTCGTCAAGAGCCGACCGGCGAGAACGGCAAGCCCCGAGACGGTAAGGACGATGGCGTCTTCGAACTGAGCCTGGAAGAGTACGTCAAGGACTTCGGCCGGATCTCGCTGCAGACCAGCGACGCGCGCCCCGGCAAGTAGGACAAACGGCAAGAAAAAGCCCCGAAGGTAGTCTTCGGGGCTTTTTTTGCAATTACAGACGGGTCTGTGTCGACGGAGAGGTACTACTCCTGGACGGAGCCTTCGATCACTCGCATCTGGAGTTGACCGGGCTGACCGTCGTTATCAACGTTCTGTTCATTGTAGCGGGTCGCATCGAGTTTCTGAGCCTCGCCCTTGGGGTCGGGTCTCTTGTCGTAAGAGTTGACCACCGGCTTCTGCTTGTCGCCGATGCCAGGCTTGCCTTCGACGTTCGAGACGTCGTTCTGAGCGGGCTGGTCCTTGATCCCCTGAGAGGGCGGCACGCTGTTGTAGGTGGGGAGGGTTCCCTTCTGGGAATCGCCCCGTTTCGGTTCGCCTATTCCCGGTTCGACCTCGGGCTGAGCAGGCTGAACTTCAGGACGGGCTTCGGGAACCTCTTTACCGGTCTCGACCACGGGCTTGCGGGTCTCTACAACTTGCGAGACTTCTTTGCCGTTGGCTTCGTTCTCTTCTTCATAGCGCGTGGCGGGCAGGTCCTGATTGCGACCGCTGGGGTCGGGCTGCTTCTCGTAGGTGGCAGCGTCCTGACCCTGCTCTTTGCCCTGCGGGTCCGGCGACTTCTCGTAGGTGGCCGCATCGACGTCCTGATACTGAGGCGCAGGGCGCGTGTCGTAAGTGTTCAGGACGGGCTTCTGAGTGTCGCCCCGACGGGTGTTGGTCGGGTCTTGCTGCTGAGCCGCAGCGGGCACCAGGGCGGTGACCAGGGCTAGGCCGGCTCCGAGCACGGCGACTTTCCAGGTAGAATTCTTGTTCATGGCGTTGCTCCTAAGGGATATCGTTCTCTGTATATGTCTGCCCCTATCATGAAACGGCGCTGCGAAGGCGGACACCACAGGATGAGCCCTTTCGACCTATACCTTTGGATCGGTCCCGGGCCGGTCGTCTGGCAGCGACGCGAGGCCGCCACGCAGATTCCAGGGAAATGCAAAAAGACCGGGCCCACTAGGGGCTCCAGTCTTTCTCTACGCTGGCGCGAGTAGCTTACTTGACGGCTACGGCGTTGCGGATGTCCTGGACCTGCTTCTCGACGGCTTCGCGGCCGGTCTTGACGCTTTCGGTTACGAAGGCTTCGGCGGTCTTGCCCTGCTGGGCGACCAGGTGAAGGAGCGACTCGTTGGTGGCGATGACCTGCTCGCGGGTCTGGGCGACGTGGTTGAGCATCACGCGAACCATCTCTTCGTTGCGCTGCTGCATTTCGGCCAGCACTTCCATGTTCTTCTTGGCGGTGTTGATCATCAGTTCCATCATCTTCTTAGTCCTCTTTTTCTTTCGGAGCGGCGCTCCGTTGTTCTCTGGGAACAAGGTACGACCGGACGGTTGCAATCTGATTGCAGCTTTCCCACCCGGTTGCAACTCGCCGGCAGCGTCGTGTTGCAAGGTGAGTTGCAGGGACGTTGAGGGCTTGAACGCCGCCGATGGCGGCCCACAGACCTGGCCTGCGTTACCTGCTCTCCAGGAGGAACGGCATGGATAAAATTGAAAAAAGTTCCATGTCGATCCTTCCCGGACTCCTGATCATCGCCACCTTCGGTGTTTTCGCGGTGCTGATGATGACTCGCCGCATGCCGGCGCTGCTGGCTTTGCCCTGTATGGCGGTGATCATCGCCATGATCTCAGGAGCCTTCTTCGACTGGTCGACACCGCTGCCGCCCGAAGCCGGCTTCACCTCGTTCTGGAGCTTCGTGCAGACCCACGTGATGACCAAAGGAGCGGCCCGCCTGGCCGAGCCGATCATGTTCACGGTGTTCGGCTCTATCCTCAGTCAACTGGTGATCCGGGCTGGCATTGCCCAGCGCATCGTCAGCGTCGCCGCCGAGTACGCGGGCGACCGCAAAATGGTCCTGGCGGGGGCGCTTACCCTGGTGGTCGCGTTCTGCTTCTCGTCGCTGACCGGCCTGGGCGCGGTCATCATGCTGGGCTCGCTGGTGCTTCCTATCCTGCTCGGCGCCGGCCTCTCGGCGGAGTTCTGCGCCTGCTTGATGCTGTTCGCCATCGCCACCGGCGGCATTTTCAACCCCGCTATCATCGGGAACTACGAGACCATCTTCGGCCTCGACCGCGCGACCGTTCAGCACTACGTGGTGCTGTACGGCGGAATGCTGGCCGTGACCACCTTGCTGTTCTTCATCATCGAAGGGCGCAAAGAGCAAAGCTACGCCTGGTCCGTGGTGTCCGAAGCGCCTCCGAAGGTCTCTATGAACCCGCTGGCGCTGCTCACCCCGATTCTGCCTATCGCGCTCTTGTTGGGCAGCGGCTTCCTGTTCGACCGCTACGGCATCGGCGTGAAGTGGGAGATCATCCCCGCCTTCGTGGTCGGTATCATCTGGGGTGCCTTGACCACCGACCCGCGTCGCGCCCTGCAGAACGTCACCGCCGCCACTCTGGAGGGGCTCAAAGACGTAGCGCCCGTGCTGGGGCTGTTCATCGGTATCGGGATGGCGCTCAACGCCATGATGGCCGAACCGACCAAGGTGGTGATGTCGCCTTTCCTGAGCGCGGTGCTGCCGCAGAGCGCCCTGGGATACGTCCTCTTCTTCACCCTGCTGGCTCCGCTGGCGCTGTACCGCGGACCGCTGAACTTCTTCGGACTGGGCGCCGGGATCGCCGCGCTGATCCTGGGCGCCAACCTGATGCCCGCGGTGGCGCTGATGGCCGCCTACTTCGCGGTGGGCCAGATTCAGGGCGTGTGCGACCCCACCAACACCTCGAACGTATGGCTGGCGACCTTCACGAAATCGTCGACCGAACGTTTTCTCAAAAGAACCATCCCCTACGTGTGGGGCTTCGTGGCGGTGGCTCTGGCCTACGCCGCGCTGGGAGCCGGAGTGATGAACAGATGAGCAAGCGCCAGGTCCGCATCGGAATCGACGTCGGTGGAACTTTTACCCATGCCGTAGCGGTGGACAATCGCAGCGCCGAGGTGATCTGCCACTGTGTCACTCCCACCACCCACAAGGCCACCGAAGGCGTAGCGGCGGGCATCGTGGCCTCCTTCGGGATGCTGCAGGAGCAGTTGGGTCCGGATTCCGAGGTGGTGTTCCTGGCCCACTCCACCACTCAGGCCACCAACGCTCTGTTGGAAGGCGACGTCGCTCGCGTCGGCATCGTCGGTCTCGGTAAGGGGATGGAGGGCGCCAAGGCTAAATCCGATCTCAACGTGGGCGACCTGGAACTCTCCGAAGGGAAGTTCTTGCGCACCCAACTCGACTTCGTCGAACCTGACGCCACCGCGATTGGGGGCGCAGTCGCTCGTCTGAAAGAGGCCGGATGCGGCGCCGTGGTGGCGGCTCAGGGCTTCTCGGTGGACGACCCCACGGGCGAAAAGGGCGTGATGGAGCAGGCCCGTTCGGCCGGTCTGCCCGCCTGCGGTACCCACGAGATGTCGGGACTCTACGGCCTTCGCGTGCGCGCCCGCACGGCCGTGCTGAACGCCAGCATCTTGCCCAAAATGATCGAGACCGCCGAGATGACGCACAAGGCGCTGACCGGCAAGTCCGTCGAGGCCGCGCTGATGGTGATGCGCTCGGACGGCGGAGTGATGAGCCTGGAAGAAGTGCGCCGTCGTCCGGTGATGACTCTGCTCTCCGGTCCGGCGGCTGGCGTGGCGGCGGCTTTGATGTTTCTCAAAGCCTCGGACGCCCTATTCCTGGAGGTAGGAGGCACCTCGACCGACATCTGCCTTGTCAAAGACGGCAAGGCGGCCGTGCGCAGCGCCTCCGTGGGCGGTCATCCGACCTACCTGAAGACGCTGGACAGTCGCACCCTGGGCATCGCCGGCGGATCCATGATCGGGCGGACCGACAAAGGCATCCTGACCATAGGTCCCCGCTCGGCTCACGTGGCCGGGTTTGGCTACTGCTCCTTCACCGAGGCCGAGCATCTGCAGGGCGACCTCAAGGTCGTGGAGGTCCGTCCCCTCAAAGACGACCCTGTCTATTACGCGATCGAGAACGCGTCCGGCCAGCGCAGCGCTCCCACCACCACCTGCGCCGCCAATCTGCTGGGCTATATCAAGCCGGGCGACTACTCGGCCGGTAACCTCGACAACGTGCGGGCTGCCTTCACTGCGCTGGCCGCTCATCTGAAGGCGGAATCAGCCGAGGCTGTCGCGCGTCAGGTGCTCGACGCGGCGGCGGAGAAGGTGCTCCCCACCATTCGCCAACTGCTCAAGGACTACGGTTCGACCGACCGTACGGTGAAGCTTTTGGGAGGGGGAGGCGGAGCCGGCGCGATCGTGCCGATCGTGGCCGAAAAGCTGGGCTTCCCTCACGAGATCGCCCAGCGGGCCGAGGTGATCTCGGCCATCGGAGCGGCGCTGGCGATGGTGAAAGAGACCATCGAGCGCAATATCGTCGACCCCAGCCAGGCCGATCTGGCCCGCCTGCGGTCCGAGGCCGAGTCGGCCGTGATCGGGATGGGAGCCGACCCCGCCACGGTCGAAGTGGTGGTCAGCGTGGACGCTCAGAAGAGCATCGTGACCGCCGTGGCGACGGGCTCTATCGCCTTTTCCGAGGGAGAAACGGGGGCTCAGGAAGAGGTCTCTCCAGAAGAGAGACTTCAAACTTTGAAGGAAGCTTCACCCAAAGAGGCGACCTTTACCCCCGTGGGGGACACCTCGCACTTCTACCTATATCGAAGTGAGAGGGAAGAGAAGTATCTCTTCAACCTGCTCAAGCGGAAGAAATCCACCCTCTGGGTGACCGACCGCAAGGGCAATGTGAAACTGCAGGTGCCGGGAGGGCAGGCCGAGCAGAGCCGCGGAAGCGCTCTGGAAACGGCTCTCTCACAGACGTTGAGCAAACATACGACCTACGGAGACGCGGGAGCTTTGATCCCCGCGCTGCACGTGGTAGCCGGTCGCAAGATGACCGACCTGACCTCGCTGACTTCCTCCGACCAGGCGCTCACGCTGGCCCGCCAGGAGCTGTCCGGTCTCGACCCCGAGACTCCGGTCTTTTTCCTGGTTCACCCCGCGAAAGGATAACAACGATATGACCGTCACCGTTCAAGAACAGCTGCCCGCGTGGTATTTCGCCCGCTACGGCCGCCCTTCGAACAAGGTCGATGTCGACGCCGCCGAGGACTGGGCTCTGAAGGCGGTGCGGATGACCAAACGCTCGATCGAGCGAGAGTTCCAGGGACGGGGCTTTGTCGTGCGGGTGGCCGACCTGACCTGGCCCCAGGGGCGGGGCGTCTCGGTGCGCCTGCGCGCTCGTCTGAACTTGCGAAATAAAGAGCTGATTCTGGACCCTCAGGCCGAAGCCGATCTGCATGGAGAGCTCGAGATGATGGGCTTTCCCCTGTCGCCATCGCCGCGCGAGGTGATCATGGCGCACGAACTGTTCCATCTGTTCTGTCCCAAGTGCCCGGCGCCGCTGGCCGAGATGGCGGCTCATCTTTACGCTGCGGAAGCTTTGAAGTTGGACTATTTCCCCGGCCTGCTCGATATCGCCGACCGCTTCTCTAGCGCCGAACACGCCGCCCAGCGCAGCGCTTAGTCCGCTGCGGACCGTCCGCTGCCCAAGCGGCCGGTGTCTTTACTCCCGTTCGTTCAACGGTTATTCTGTAAACCACTTTTCTTTTGGAGGCTGACCTATGATTGTACCCACACGCTTCACGCCTCCCGCTTCGCCGGGAGCCTAGACCGGCCACTCTCATCACCTTTCCCTCTCTGGTGCTGATGGCCGGTGTCTTCGGCTATGGACCACGAAAGGTGATTTTCGTTTTGAAGCATTTGAGCAAGCGAAAGCTAGCGGGGCTCCGCAAAGCTTTCCAAGAGAAAGACCGCTGGCACCAGGCGCGAGCTGCCCTGGATCAGGTGGAGCGGCCGATGAGCGCGCTGGACTAGCGCATCCCCGTAGTAAGGAAGGTGGCTCCGAATCTGGATCTGCTGGTGGTGGTGTCGTCGTTCGGCCTGCCGCCGTATAAGCCGCGACTGGTCGACCGTCTGCTGGTGCTGGCCTCTCTAGAAGAGTTGCCAGCCCTGGTGGTACTCAACAAGGTCGACCTGGCGGAACTGCGAGGCGAAGCGGAAGAGACCGCTCGGCTTTACCGGTCGTGCGGGATCGACTGTCTGGTGACCTCGACCGTCACTGGCGAAGGCGTCGCCCTGCTGGCCGAGCGACTGCAGGGGCTGTCCAGTGGTCTGGTCGGTCACTCTGGGTCGGCAAGAGCAGCCTGCTCAGGGCGGTCGAGCCGTCGCTGGAAGGGGTGGCGGTGGGAGAGGTCAGCACCTCTCTGCAGCGCGGTCGCCACACCACCACGGAGGTTCGCTTCTTTCCCCTGAGCGGCCCCCGGGGCGGCCGAGTCTACGACCTGCCGGGGCTGAAACTGGTGCCAGTCGAGGATGTGGACGAGAGGGAACTCTCGCGCCATTTCCCCGAACTCGAAGGCGTCTCGCGAGGCTGTCGCTTCCACGACTGTCTGCACCGGGAGGAACCGGTGTGCGCGGTCAAGGAGGCGGTCGCGTCCGGTCGGATCGCCGAGTCGCGCTATCTCTCCTACCTGGACCTGTTGGCCGGGTTGGGCGAGCGGCACGGCTAGCCCTGGGTTAGCCGAGGAGAGGCAGGGCCTTCGAGGCTCTGCCTCTCTTTTTTTCTACAGCGCCAGCGCGGGGTGGCGGTTGACGTCTTTGTACAGCAGGTAGCGGAACGGCTGGTCCCCGGTGGCCATACAGGCTTGGGGGCACCAGGCGCGCAGCCACATGAAGTCGCCCGGACCCACGCTGACCCAGTCGTCGTTGAGCAGATAGCGAGCCGTGCCCTGAAGCACATACAGCCCGTGCTCCATGATGTGAGTTTCCGCGAACGGGATGCGTCCCCCGGGGCGGAAGGTCACGATGTTGGCGTGCATGTCGTGGCGCACGTCGGCCGGGTCGGCAAAGCGGGTGGTGCCCCAGTCTTCGGTGCCCGGCATCCAGCTGATCGGCTGGGTTTTGTCCGAGCCTATGATGGCGTCCGGCTTCTCCAACCCCGCAGCGGGGGTCCAGCGTTTGCGGATCCAGTGAAACTTTAGCAGTCCACTTCCGGCGTTCTGAACCGCCCAGGCGGCGCCTGCGGGGATATAGGCGTAGCCGCCCGCGGTCAGGGTGTGGGTCGCGCCGTTCAGGCTCAGCGTCATCTGGCCCTCGGCCACCAGGATGGCGCCCTGCGCCTGGGGGTCCGGCTCCGGCTGCTCCGACCCTCCACCCGGCTCGACTTCCATGGCGTATTGGGCGAACGTTTCGGCGAAGCCAGACAGCGGGCGCGCCAGGATCCAGCCCCGGGTCTTACTCCAACCAGGAAACAGACTGGTCACGATATCCCGCATCACGTAGGCGGGTTGAAACACGTAAGCCGTGGTGAAAATGGCGCCGGACTGGGCCGGATCTTCGGTCTGAGGGGGCAGGCCGCCGGGGGGGAAAGCGTAGGTAAATTCCATCGAGGAGGGTTTGGGACGCCTCGCCCGATGCCTGCCTGAGGGCCGTCACGGAGACCGTTCAGAGAGCCGCGATGGCCGTCTGAAGCTCTTCCTCCGAGGGTCGTGCCAACTGCTGCACGACCTGGCCGTCGCGCAGGAGCACATAGTTGGGCCACAGCTTGACGCCGTAGGAGCGACCCAGAGGGCGACCTTTGCCGTCCTCGATCTTCAGGTGGCGAATCTTACCTTTCTGCCCAAGCGCCGCTTGCAGCGGCGCCTGGGCCGCCTGGCAGTGAGGGCACCAGTTGGCCCCAAATTCGACCACGGTCAGCCCTTCGAGGGTGTCGACCTGATCCCGAGTGAGAGTTTCCGCATTCCATTCTGCTACATAAGCCATAGGGGTAGTATACCCTCATGTCGGTTCCCTTCAAGCCTCGTGTCGGCCTGACGGGTCTCGCGGTTCCTGGGTCGCTGGCAGGCGGCTTCGTTTTTCTTGAGAACTCTTCACGTCCTATGAGAAAACAGCTGCTCGCCTCGGCTCTGACCGCTCTTGCTCTGCTGGCTCCGGTGGCCGCCGACGACTTTCTGGTCCCTCTCGACGACCGCCCGGCCAACCGCCTGTTCGTCGAGCAGGTCGCCCGTATCGGCCGCCCTCAGGAGCGGCTCCAGGTGGTGCCGCGTCATCTTTTGGGGCGCTTGCTTACGCCGGGCGAAAGCGATGCGGTGGTCGCATGGACGCTGGCTCAGGCCAAGCCTGGCGACACGGTAGTGGTCTGCGTGGACATGTGGCTCTACGGCGGCCTGGTAGCCTCGCGGTCGGCCTCCGCTACGCCTGAGGTGGTCGGCCAGCGACTCGAACAGCTTCGCGCTCTGAGTGAAAAGGGCGTCAAGTTGCACGTAATAGCGACTATCCCCAGGCTCTCCTTGCGCACCTCGGACACCCAGGCGCCTCACGAGCGGGCTCTAGCCAACTGGGCTGCCAAGGACGGCTTGCCTACCGCTCAGGCGATGCTCGATGCCTCGGACAGCGCCCCGTTCCCGGAGAGCGTCCCCCGTCCGGTGGTCGAAGAGTATCTGGGAGTTCGGGTACGCAACTTACAGACGCTGCTGTCGCTGGTGGACATGGCCTCGGAAGGGCTGTTCGAGAGTCTGGTGCTGGGCCAGGACGACGCCAATAAGACCGGGATCCACGTGGAAGAGCAGGCCCGCCTTCGCGAGCGTATCGCCGCCTCCCCTCAGGCCTCGCATATCACCTTGCTTTCGGGCATCGACGAACTCTCGATGAACGTGGTCGCCGGTCTGCTGGCGGACCGCTCCAAGCACCATCCCACCGTACGCGTGATCTACAGCGATCCGGAAGCGGCCGACAAGATTCCCCCCATGGAGAGTCTGACCCTCGACGAAATGGTTCGGGAACACCTGGTTCTGTCGGGCGCCCGGGCCGTCGAGACCGACACCGCCGACGTCGACCTTTACGTCTACGTCCCGTACGAAAAGCCGTACGCCTTGCCGGGAGAAGAGAAACGCAGCGGATCGGAAGAGTTCGTCGATACGGTCGAACGGGCTATGAAGGGCGGTCGACGAGTTGCCGTGGCAGATCTGTCGCTGATCAACCGGATGGATCCGTTCCTGGCCGAAGCGGTGCTCAAGGATGTGCGTCTGCCCGAACTCGAGGGGTTTGCCTCCTGGAACACCCCCGCCAACGCCGTAGGCACGGTCATCGCGCAACTGGTCTGTCACCGGATCGCCGAGACTTCGCCGACCTGGAATATCTACGACCGGCTCGAGGCAGAGAAGACCCATCAGGCGTTTCTGTTCGCCCGCATGATCGACGACTACGGCTACCAGACGATCGTGCGCGACGCGGTGAAAGGGCAGACTGACGGACTGTCCGCCACGGCCGACCCGCTGCTGAACCTGTTCGGTCCGGTCGGGGTGGACATCCGCCTGCGCCTGGTGCAGTGGGCTCGGGAGACCTTCGCAGCGCACTATCAGGGCACTACGATCTGCCTGGAGCCGCAGGAGCGTCTCGTACGCTTCCGCGATGCTCGCCTGGAGGTGGTGCTGCCGTGGCCCCGGATTTTCGAGGTCGAAGCGCGACTGGACCTGCGTTTAGAGGACACCGGAAAGCCCTGTAAAGACGAGAAGGAGCCGGTGAAGGCTCCCTCTCGTCCTGCAAAATAGGCTTTGACTTAGCCCGCGGAGGCGTGGGCCTTGGCGTGCTTCTGGTGGGCCAGGTGCTCTTCGGTCTCCATGGCGGCCTTACAGCCCATGCCGGCCGCGGTGATCGCCTGACGGTAGCGGGTGTCCACTACGTCGCCGGCGGCGTACACGCCGGGCAGTTCGGTGTGCACGTCCTGGGTGACCTTGGGGCCCTTGACGGTCTGGATGTAGCCCTCGTGGTCCAGGCTCAGCACGCCCTTCAGGAACTCGGTGTTGGGGATGTGCCCGATGCCCAGGAACATGCCGTCGCAGGGGATGACGCGGGTCTCGCGCTCGGCCTCGGGGTGGTTCGACGGCTCGCCCTGGGGATGGCTGATCACTTCAACCCCGCTGACCACGCCGGTCTGCAGGTCGCCGTGCACGCGCACCACTTCGCTGTTCCAGGCGAACTCGATTTTGGGGTGTTCCAGGGCGCGCGCCTGCATGACCTGGCTGGCCCGCAGCGAATCACGCCGGTGGATGATGATCACTTTGCTGGCGAAGCGGGTCAGGAACAGCGCTTCCTCCATGGCGGTGTCTCCGCCTCCGACTACCGTCACCACGCGCTCGCGGTAGAAGGCGCCATCGCAGGTGGCGCAGGACGAGACGCCTTTGCCGAACATCTCATTTTCGCCAGGGACACCCAGACGACGGGCGCGGGCGCCGGTCGCTACGATGAAGGCGTCGCACGTGATCTGAGCGCCGTCATCAAGGGTCAGGGTGTAAGGCGCCTGAGCGCCTTCGAACTTGGTGATCACTCCCCAGCGGTAGCTGGCGCCGAAGCGTTCGGCCTGCTTCTTCATGCCTTCAATCATCTCGTAACCGCCGATCCCTTCGGGGAAGCCGGGGAAGTTTTCGACGTCCGAGGTCAGGCTTAGCTGGCCGCCGGGCTCGTTGCCCTCGAAGACCAGCGGTTTCAGATCCGCGCGGGCGGCGTAAATGGCGGCGGTGTGACCGGCGCAGCCGGAGCCGGCGATAACTACGGTGTGATGCTCTAAGCTCATGAAGTTCTCCTCAAATCTTTACAGGGTGCCAAGGGTACAGGCGGTTCCCTCCCGCTTAACCGGGGACCTCCCGAGCGGTTCCCAGGTTCAGGATGGCGCCCGAGACGATCAGGCCCGCCACGACCAGCCACTCGAAGGCCAGGCGACCATCGATGAAGAGAGAGACCCCGGTAGCCACGCCGGCCAGCGCGGCCAGCAGGCAGCGGTGGCGAGACGGCCGGGCGGGGCTGAAGAGTGCGGTCATGAAAAACGCCAGCAGGGCGCCGTAAACCAGGGTCAGCGAACTCAGAGCCAGATTCAGCAGGTCCAGACCGGGGTTGGACCTCATGTAAGCGTCGGTGCCCAGGGTCAGGGACCACACGGTGAAGGTCAGAGCCAGCATCACCAGGCGGTTCTTGGCCAGTGTGTCGGTCCAGGTTCGGGGCAAGAGGTCATTGCTCAAGGTCGCGGTCGAGGCCGCAAAGGCGGAACTAAGCGTGCTCATCGCTGCGGCCAGGATGGCGGCCGTGAGAATCCCTCTCATCGCTGGCGAGGCGTCGCGACGCAGGTAGGTCAGCAGCGGGCTGACGTTGTCCTCTCCCTGGAACAGCCCGTGCTGTGAGCCCAGCCAGAAGGCGGTTCCGACCAACAGGAAGACAAGTCCCACGCTCAGAGAGACCCAGCCGCTCCAGAGCAGAGACTTGGCGCACTCTTTGCGGTCTTTGCAGGTCAAGACGCGCTGGATCATGTCGTGGTCGGTTCCGTGGGTCGCCAGGGTCAGGACGATGCCGCCCAGGAACGCCGCCGGCAGGCTGAAGGGGTCGGTGAGAGCCTGCTGCAGATTACCGGGATTGAAGATGTCGAGCTTATTCTGGGCTTGAAGCTCGGCCAACATGGTCGACGGGGTGAGCCCGATGTCAAAGAGCCCTCCCAGCAGTTCGGCAAGAATCAGAGCGCCGCTGCCGGCGAAGACGACCCCCTGCAGAACGTCGGTCCAGATCACGGCTTTGATGCCGCCGTGCAGGGTGTAAGCGGCGGTAATCACGACCAGGCCGGTAGCGGCCTGTAGAACGGTCAGTCCAAACAGGGTTTGCAGGGTCAGGGCGGCCAGGTACAGGCGGGCGCCGTCGGCCACCAGGCGGCCGATCAGGAACAGCCCCGAGGTCAACGAGCGCGAGATCGGGCCCAGGCGTGTCTCCAGGAACTGATAGACGGTGACGACTTTGGCGTCGTAGTAGGCGGGCACGAAGTAGAACGCCACGATGTAGCGGCCCACCAGCGAGCCCAGCATCAACTGGACGTAGAAAAGCGAGCCTTCGAATCCCTTTTCGGGGGCTCCCAAAAGGGTGGCCGCGCTAATCTCGGTGGCTACCAGCGAAATCAGAGCTGCCAGCCACGGTGTAGAGCGGCCTCCCAGATGAAAGTCATCTCCGCTCGAGTTGCCCCGCCCCGCGTGCCATCCGACTCCCAGGCTGATGGCAAAATACCCCAGCAACAATACCCATTCTATGCCCGACACGCGGCTGGGTTCGCACTCAGAGGCCTGATATCTTCTCGTTTGTAAGACGGACCACAATGTGCGGCGCGGCACCTTGTGCCAGGCGACACAAGGTGCCGCGCCTTACATACCGGGGCTTTTTGCCGATTTATATTAGGGCTACCGGAGCGGTTGGGGACGCGCCGGAGAGTAGGAAGACGAAATATGGCGGCGGAGAGCATTAGAATACGAGACGACCACAGCTTGGCGGAACGGCCCCTGGGCCGGGCGCACCTGACCGGGGTCGCCCCGCGCGCAGGCCGAGCCGTGAAGGAAGGGCCTGGGGTGATCCTTCACCTCGAGGGGCTGGACCTAGATCTGCTGGGAGGGGTGGCTCGTCGGTTAGAGTCCTGGGCCGGGCTCCGAGGTTGGAGGGTGACGCGTTCGAGCATGACCCTGCACCCTGACAACAGCGCTCCGAGCTCGACCCGTTTCCCTTTTCACGACCCGCTGGCCTGGCCGGTGGTGGGGAGGGAGCGGGAGTGGATCGAGGCCCACCGCCGCGATCTGGAGCTGTTCACCGAGCCGGCGCCGGGTACGCTGCACCTGCAGTGCTCGGGATGGCTGCGCACGCTGGCCTGTTTACGGGCGCGCGGGCAAGGCCGGTTGGCTGAAATGTTAGAGGCGGTGGGGGCCGAGATGCCCACACCGGACCACGCCTTTGTGTTGGAGGGGGCGCCAGGTCCGCCCCGCCTGGTCTTGCTCGACCCGGACGAGGGGCCCGACTGGCCTCACCTGGGACGGGCGTTCGAGGCCAGAGTGGCCCAGGAACTGAGGGCGGCCGCCGTCGAGTGGAACGGCGCCCGAGTGCTGGAGGCCAACCCCGGATGGGGGGCGGCCCACTACGGGCTGCAGATCGAGAGCGTGCTGGCACGCGAAGGGAAGTTAGACTCCTAGATTTTCTGGGAGGTATCGTTGCGACGGGGAGGGGTATCCGCGTCCGAGCTCCGGGAAACCGGAGCTCTCTTTATTTTTCGAGGGGTGAGTGGAGCACGCGGGATTGGCTCTAACGGGCGCCCGCCGAGCGCTGAGCTAACGACGTCTAGCTCGCTTTTCGGCGAGCTAGAGCCCGCCGTTTCGTGAGCTAATCGGGTCCGGCGTTTTCTCGTTGGGTCTAGCTCCGTTTTCGGCGAGCTAGGGCCCGCCGTTTTTTGAGCTAATCGGGTCCGGCGTTTTCTCGTCGGGTCTAGCTCCGTTTTCGGCGAGCTAGGGCCCGCCGTCTTTTGAGTTAGCTGGCGAGCCGCTCGCCTTCGAAGGATAAAAGAGGCCCCTTACGGGGCCTCGTTCGGAGCAAAGGCCGGTTAAGCGGCCGGTCCTCGTCGTTCGAGTCGGCTGACTCGCTCCTGCAGGTCCGAAATCGCCTCGGACTGCTCTTGCGCTTCGGACTCGAGGACATCGAGGAATTGGCCGAACCGCTGGTCCATCTGGCGAAGGCGCCCCACGTTCTGGTCGCCGATGGCGACGACCTCACGAGCAATTCGAGCGGTGTCTTTGAGGGCGGCCTCGATCTGCTGGCCTTGCTTCGCGATCTGTCGACCCTGCTCAGCGATCTGCCGACCTTGTTCGGCGATGTCTCGCCCCTGGATCTCGAGTCGAGAAGCGATCTGGTCGATGCGCCGGTTGGCATCGGCCTGGCCGCCCCAGGTCAGCTCGAAGTTGGCTCGCATCTCGAGCCGAAGTTGATGATACTTTCCTGACATAGGTGTTCACCTCGGGTGGCCCGGTCGCTGCCCGCGCCATCTCGGCGGGCAAATTTTAGATACTGGGCCACGTTCTCACCTTAGCAGCTCTGGTTCGGGCAAGGCAAGCCGACAAAGTGTGTCCTTGTTCTTTAGGCAAGAACGTTCAGCGAGTTTTCCTGGGCGTTGCTGTCGTAGAGGGTACGTCCGCGACGGCCGACCACGGTCAGGTCTTCGATGCTGTTGACGGTGACGACCGAGCCGCCGTTGCCGCGCTGGTAGATAACCTGGCCCTGGCTGTCCATCACGGTCACGTTCTTGCCCGCGCGGATGGTGGCCGAGTCGTTGCCTTCGCCGCCGTCGAGGTAGGCCTGGTTCTTGCCGCGTACCACGCCCAGATCGAAGCGATCGTCGCCGGCGCCGCCGCTGGCAAAGGTGCGGTCGTTGCCGCGTCCGCCGCGCTGGAAGATGGTGTCGTTGCCGTCTCCACCGAAGGCAGCCTGGGTGTCATGGCCGCGTCCACCGCGCTGGCCCACGAAGTCGTTGCCGAACCCACCGAAGGCGCCCTGAATGTCGTTACCCCAGAAGCCGCGCTGGTAGACCGTGTCGTTACCAAAGCCGCCGAACCCGGCCTGGAAGTCGCTACCGAAGATGCCGAAGTTCACGCTGTTCATGTCGACCGGCGACATCGGACAGCCGCCGACCGACGGAGGCGTGTTGGCGAAGCCGCCGCCAACGATGGGCAATTGGTTGCTGGGGCCGCCGCAGCGGGGAGGGGTGTTGGTGAAAGGGCCGTTGTAGCGAGGAAGAGCGTTGGTGAAGTTCAGCATTGTGGTGTCTCCTGTTTTCTCGTGATGTCTTGACCACACTATGCCCGACCGATCACCTCACCACGATAAAATGCCCACGAGCAAATATGAACTTTCTGTGAACATCACTTTAGACCCATTCCACATCTGTTCCACCTGCCTCCGCGATTCACGGGTTGCGGTCGTGAACATGTACAGCGTGAGGCGCATTCTAGGTTGAGCCGACCCGGGAGTGGAGAGGGCGAGCGGTCGCGGACTTGCGAAAGGAGACCCATGACGAGATTTGCTACCTTCGAGGACTTCGAGTTGACCGACTTCTTCGAGTGTCTCCCACTGGAAAAAGGGGACGACGAGGAGGACTTTGGCGACTGTACCTACCTGGTGGAACATGGAGAGGTCGCGCTAGAGTTCTCCGCAGACATCAGTTCGCAGAAAGTTTCGGTTCTTCTGAGACTCGGTGAGCGCGAGCTCCTGAACCTCCATTTTCCGCTCGTGTCTCATCTGTTCTACCGTCGAGGCGATTCGAGAAGCTTGAGAATGCTTAGCGCAAATGACGCCGTTGTCACTATCATGTTGCCGGAAATCCGAGTCTTGGTGAGGGAACTGGCTGAGTAGCCCGATTCGACGCCTCACTCGGCGCGTCTAGCTCAACAAACGGCGAGCTAGAGCCCGCCGTTTCGTGAGCTAGCCCGAATCGATGTTTCGTCCGCTGGTCTAGCTCAGCTTTCGGCGAGCTAGAGCCCGCCGTTTCGTGAGCTAGCCCGGGTCGATGCTTTGCCCGTCGGGTCTAGCTCAGCTTTTGGCGAGCTAGAGCCCGCCGTTTCGTGAGCTAGCCCGGGTCGATACTTTGTCCGCTGGTCTAGCTCAGCTTTCGGCGAGCTAGAGCCCACCGTTTCTTGAGCTAGCCCAGGTCAGCGCTCCGTCCAGCACCCGAGTGCCCCTCGGAAAAAAGAATCGAGGACAGCGCGGGGGGATGCGCCGTCCTCGAAGGTTGGGATTTTGACGTCGGGGAGGAGAGCAGTGACGCTACAGGGCGTCGACTTCCTCGTTCGAGCCGCCGAGATGGGCGGTTTTGCTGATCTCGGTCGAGGTGTAGTAGTCCACCTGGGCCACGTGCACCATCGACTCGCCGCCTTCGGTGACGGCGGGCAGGGTGTTGTTCTGAATCAAGTCCTCGACCTCTTGGGGCTCGATACTCATCCGTTCGGCGACCTCGTCGACCGTCAGGAGCGAGCCGGGGCTGAAATCTAACTGTCTGTTATCCAAAGGCATGGGTATATCTCCTCGATGGAAAGTCTCTTCTCTCCAACTCTAGCCCGAATCCCAAAAGAGCCAACACCATCCCCAGGCTAGCCGGGGGGTATCCACCAGGGTTTTGCCGCGTGACCGAGCAACTCCAACCGCATGGCTAAGATTATCGACGGCACCAGGATTGGCAAAGAGTTGCGGGAGGAGGTCGCTCGTGGTGCGGCCGCGCTAAAAGCAGAAACCGGACAAGCCCCGGGGCTAGCTACGGTGCTGGTCGGCGACGATCCGGCGAGTCGCGCCTACGTTGGTATGAAGCATAAAGCATGTGACGAGGCGGGCTTCCACTCTGTCGGCGTAGTGCTCCCCCAGGACGCCACCCAGCAGCAGGTCGAGGCCGAGGTCGAACGTCTGGCCCAGGATCCGAGTGTGCACGGGATTCTGGTCCAGCTTCCCCTCCCCAGGCATCTGGACAGCGAAGCTGTCCTCTCCAAAGTGCCGATCTCCAAGGATGTCGACGGCTTCCACCCGATCAATGCCGGACTGCTGGCCCGTCGCGGTTCCGTGCCCCATTTCGTGCCTTGCACCCCCTGGGGCTGTATCCACCTGTTAGAGAAGTCAGGGATCCCGATCGCGGGACAGCGCGCCGTGATCCTGGGGCGCAGCAATCTGGTCGGCCTGCCTATGGCGCTGCTCTTGCAAGAGCGCGACGCTACGATCACCCTGGTGCATTCTCGCACCCGCGATGCCGATGCGCTGATGCGCGAAGCGGACGTCCTGATCGCCGCCATCGGAGTGCCAGAGATGGTCAAGGCCGACATGGTCAAACCGGGAGCCGCCGTGATCGACGTCGGCATCAACAAGAAGGACGACTCCAGCGCCCCGCGCGGCTATCGCCTTGTTGGCGATGTGGACTTCGAGAGCGTCAAAGACGTCGCTGGCTGGCTCACGCCCGTGCCAGGTGGAGTCGGCCCGATGACCATCGCCGTGCTGTTGGAGAACACCCTGAAGGCCGCCCGCGCTCTGATCTCCGTCGCCACCGTCTAGAAC
>JAEXNA010000033.1 GCA_023447635.1 Vulcanimicrobiota bacterium
GCGGCGGTCGCGGCGCGCCCCGCCGCCACCTCGAAATGGGCCACCCGCGACTCGAGGAGGTCGGGATACGGCACCCCGTCCGACTCGGCCGCCTGGCCCAGCCCGACCGCCTTCAGTAAGGTCGGCATCAGATCTATCTGCTGATAAGGCTGGGCCACCCTGCGCCCTGCTCCGGCCGAATGGGGAAACTTCACCACCAGCGGCACGTGCAAAAGCTCTTCATACAGCGTATGCATATGACCCAGGCGACCCCGCTCCAGCAACTCTTCGCCGTGGTCAGAGGTCACCACGATCATGGTCTGGTCGTAAAGCCCCTCCTTGCGAAGCCGCTCGACCACCAGGCCCACGGCGGCGTCGCTGGTCGCCACCTCCCCGTCGTAAAGCGCCTTCACCGCCTTCTCGGTCAAGGGCGGAAGGTCGGCCGGCTGGCCCTGGCGGAAGCGAGCGAACAGATCGCCAGAGAGCGTGTTGAACCCCTGGCGAGAGCTCTTCGGGAAGCGCTTCGGGAGCAGCCCTTCGCCCTCTTTCAGGCCGTGCCAGGCCAGAGCCCGGGCCCGCCACGGCTGGGGCGGGTCGTAAGGCAGGTGGGGGTCGATCGGATGCAGATACAGGAAAAACGGTCGCCCCTTGTCGCGCCCTTTCAGCAAGTCCAGCCCGGCCTGGTGCACCTGCGGGGCCGTCTGCGTCACCGGCAGCGACTCGAACCTGTCGAACCCCTGGTCAAAGCCGTAGCCCGCGCTGACCAGCGGATTGGCCACGGCCGCCCAGGTCTGGTAGCCCGCCCCCTTCAAGGTCTCGGCCAGGGTGACCAGACTCCCGTCCAGGTGGTCGCCGAAGTCTTTGGCTCGGTGCTGGCTCGGTTCGAGTCCGGTGATCAGCGAGGCAACGGTCGGCTTGGTCCAGGGCGCCTGGGCCGTTACCTTGTCGAACACCACGCCGTCCCGGGCCAGCGCCTGGAGGTGCGGCGAGGTCGGGTGGGGATGGCCGTAGACGGACAGACGGTCGGCCCGTAAGGTGTCGATCACGATCAAGACCAGGGAGGGGGCCCTGGCCGGGACGGCAGCGATGGGAGGGGACCCCGTTGGGGTTGGGGTTGAGGTGGGAGAGGGCGAGGTTGGAGACGGCGAGGCCGTCAGGCGATCCCCCTCTAAAATCGCGCTCAGGCGAACCCCCGCCTGGCCCGGACGGGGCGCCTCGCCTTCCAGGCCGGCCTGGAAGGTCAGAGCGAACCGCTCCTGCCCTTCCGGCAGGGTCAGTACCCGCTCCGCGTCCCCCTCCACCTGCCCTTCCCAGGGCTCTCCGCCATCGGTCCAGCGACGGCAGGTCAGACGCAGCGCCGAAGGCTCCGGCGCTGGGGCGCCGGCCTCGACCCAGGGCTCCACCCGCAGGCGAAGTCGGGCCCCTTTCCAGCCTTCCAGCGGGAAGCTCAAGCGCTCGCCAAAGGGCAGCAGAACGGTCGCCCCATCGGCCTCGAGGCGGGGCGAGAACGGTCGGTGGTTCACCGTCGACAGGGCGCTCCCGGCGGGCCGTAAGAACGCCTCCAGAAAGGCCACCCCGGCGGCACCCTCCACCTCGATCCAGTTCCATCCAGGGCGCACAGCCTCCAGCGGAACTTTGATTGGCGCCTCCTGAGCGGGCTGGAAAACGGCCTCTCCCAAAGGCTGTCCGTTGCAGAGAAAGCGCACCGTTTTGGCCGCCTTGTCCCGAGCCGCCACAGTCAGGGTCAGCGGTTGCGCCCCGTAGAGGAAAAAGCCGAACGCCGGCCCCCGAGCGTCCTGGCGCCCAACCGCCCACTCACCGTCGAGATCGTGGCGCAAGGCCGGGCCCAGGTAGGCCCGAAAGCCTGGGCGGCCCAGGCGTCCGCTGCCCTGCACGATCTCGCTGTGGCGGGCGGTCGCGAAGTCGTCGGCCAGGTTCTGGCGGGCTCCCGGAGCGGGGCGACAGGCCAGCAAGGTCAGTACGACCAGCGTCAGGGTCGCCTTCGCCCAGCCTTTCCACCGACGACCGTGCTTCATGGCGTTCCTCTCCCTTCGAGCAGCGGCGTCGGGGCCGGCGGGCCTTGCCAGCCCGCGTGAGGCGCCACCGCCGCTCCCAGATCGACCAGTTGGGGGGTGCGGGCGGGGTCGAAAAAGCGGGTCGGCTGACGCAGCGACCAGAGGCGAGTCCACAGCACCTTCGGTTCGGGATGCTGCTCTTCCCAGGCTACCGCCCGGCGTCGCAGATAGCGCATGAGGATATCCTTGTCCACCGACCACTCGAGGGTGCTAAGGTAGACCCTTTGCCGCTGGTTCTTGAACTCGGCCGACGGCAGCGGGACCGAGGCCGTACTTAGCGGGCGCCCATCACGCAGCAGGTCGATGCGGCGTCCGTCGGCCAGGTAGGCTTCCAGGAAGTAGCGCGAGTCCACCTCGCGCGGGACGGGTGAGAAAAGGTCCCAGAACTGGGTTAGTCGAGTGGCCGACAGCAGCACGGTCAGCGGACTGGTGCTGCGCGGCGGTTGGCGGTTGTTCGCGATGACCAGCCCGTTCCAGATCAGGACGGCCAGCAAGAAGACGGTGACCAGAGCCGTGGTTAGAGAAGAGTTGGCCCAGGCCAGAGGGCTGACCTCGCCGGGGTGGGCTTCAGGGGCAGGGCGGGTCGGCAAATTCCCGCCGTGTCTCCAGGACGCGATCTTGTCCCAGAACGCCGATGGACAACAGCCCAGCAGCGCCACCACCGAGACGAGAGGAAATGCCTCCAGATCCAGAGTCAGACCGATGCCCAGATGCAGCCCGGCTAGCAGAACGACCGCCAAACCCCGAGGGCGTCCGTTGCCGCTCAGTAAGAGCAGTGGCGCCAGCGCCTCGAGCAGCAGCACGCCGAGGGTCAGAACGCCGAGCAGGCCGGGGAAATCGCGCAGCAGATAGCCCAGCGGCTTGGTGAACTGCTCCATCTCCAGCGCCCTGTAAATGGCGGAACGCTCGCTGATCCAGACCGGATGCAGCTTCCAGTAGGCGGCCACCAGATAGATCACGCAGGTCTGACACAGATAGGCCGCCCCTCCCGGCAGGCTGATGGCATGGGGGAAGGCGGCCAGTCGGGGGCGACGCCGGGCGTCCAGGGAGAAGCGGGCCTCCCAGGGCAAAAAGAGACCCCAGAACAGGAGCAGCAAGAGCAGGCGGTCGGAGCCGTCCAAGAGCAAAGGGTTACGGTTCTGCAGCGACAGGGTCAACACGTACGCGACCCCCGTGGCGATCCGCCCGCGCCAGCCCAAAAGGAGGGCCAGAGCGGCCGCGGCGTGAGCGAGGAACAGCGCGCCTTGCCCCGCTGTCGTGCCGTTATACAGGTGCAGCGACCACCAGGCCGGGTTCCAATACTCCTGGGTCAGCAGGCCGCGCGGGAGAACCCCGCTGTCGGTGTAGAAGTCGGCCAGGTCACGGGCACGGTCAGCCAGGTCCAGCAGCAGCAGAAGGCCCACGCCGATCCGCATCAGCGCCAGCGAGCGCAGGTCTAATACGAAGGGGCGGATCACTGGGGGAACCTCGCCAGCAAGGTCCACCGAGCGGGACCAAACTCTCCCCCAGGCGAGGTGTCCTGAGCTACGTACCAGAGGCTGACGCCATGGGCCGGATTCTCCCCGTGGCGCCTGTCCCACGCCCCCGCGGCCCAGGCGACGAAGCGCTCCTGGTAAGGATGATGGGGCGGCAGTCCCGCCAGATTCAGCATGTACTTGCGCCAGCGGTCGTCGGGGTAAGAGGCGGCGATCCGCTCCGGGCGCTCGTCGGAAAACTCGCGGTCGCCCCACCAGGCATCGTAGCTGCGACCATCCCTGGCCTGGACCTGAAGGGCGAACCAACCGCTCTGCTCGAGCCCCGGTCCGGCAAAGACGCCCCAGGACTGCGGCCCCACCAGTAGCGGAGCGACCTGGCCCAGGAGCGGTGGCAAGAACAGCTTCTGCCCCCTCCCCAGCGACTCGAGATTGACCGCCCAGACCAGCAGGCTGACCGCCAGCAGCGCCAGAGAACGCCCGCCCCGCAGGTCGATGGCGACGGGCCCTTCGGCGCGCTTCCAGCGGGCGAGGCGGCCGACCGGCAGCAGTCCCAGCAGCCCCACCAGCGGCGCATAGCGAAAGATGCCGATAGCCAGGAACAGCCCGAACCCTAAATGCATCAAGGCCGCCCCGGTCAGCACGACCGTTCGCCAGCGCGGCCACGGCGCCAGCAGGCTTAGCGCCAGGCCAAGTTCGGCCGTCACGACCAGGCGGGACAGCGCTTTGAGCAAGTCGGGATAAGGCGTCAGCCAGTCGGCGAACGGGGTGGCGTGGTGGCTTAACTTCAGGGCGAATAGCACGGCGTTGCCGTCGCTCAGCCAGACCGGATTGAGTTTATGCAGCGCGGCAAACAGGTACAGGCAGACCATCTGCAGACACCAGCCCACGGAGGCCGCCGAACAGACCTCGTCCGGCCGCTCCTCCGCGCCCTCTCCCTGACCCTCCGACACCTGCCCCGGGACCTCCGGAACCTCCCCCGGAAGTCTCCGTGCCGCGCGCTCGTCCAGCGACCAGCGCTTTCCCCAGGGCAAAAACATCCCCCAGAACAGCAGCATCAGGAGCAGGGCGTCGCCGCTGTTCAGCACCAGGGGGTTGCGCTGGTGCAGGGAGAGCAGACCCAGCCAGCACAGCACCGAGACGGCGCGGGTGCGATAGCCCAGGGCCAGAAGAAGAGCGGCGGCCGCCTGCAGAAGCAGCAGTCCGAGTTGATAGGGGTAGCTGTCGTTAGCCAGGTGCAGCGTGGGGAACGGCCAACTGACAAACTGGTCCAAAAACAGTTGGCGCGGTGTCACCCCTTGCCCGGCGTAAAACACCTCGGCGTGGCGGCAGCGCAGCAGCAGATCCCCGAAGAGGAACCCGCCCGCCGCCATCCTGGCTAGAGCCAGAGCGCGCAGGTCCAGGCGGAAGACCGACCCCCAGAATCGGGTCACGAAATCGCGAAATTCCCAAAGGATGTATACTCAAACACTAGACCATGGATTCTTGGCGTAAGGGGTATCGGCCTGTTACAATGATTGACGCATGACTCATTTTCGGTTCCGGGGCAAACCACGAGGTCACAATCTGCTCGAGATGCTGCTGGCGACGATGATTTTCGCCACGGCTCTGCTGCCTATGGCGATGGTGTTTCAGTACATCGCCAATAGCACCGCCAAGACCCGCGCCAAACTGATGGGTCAGTACCTCTGCAAAGGGGTCATGGAAAAATGCCTGGCGGCCAAGTACTACAACGTCGATGAATTGGAATCGGTCAGTTTCGGCGGACCGATGACCTACGACGAGATCGAGATGACCATCGTCAAAGACGGTACCCCGATCACCTACCTCTACTTCGTCGAAGTCGAGGTCGAACCGGCCGCCGGCGCCTGGACCGGCGCTACCCTCAGAGCCAAAGTGGTGCGCGCCAAGGTCTCCTGGGATGAAAAGAACCGGCGCGACGAAACCACCCGGCCGTTTGTCGAGTACTCGTCTTACATCGGAGAAAACTCGTGAGGCCGACAGTTGGCTCACGGCGTGGAGCGACCCTGCCCGAACTGCTGGTCTGCATGTCAGTGATGGGGGTGCTCTTGTTCCTGGCCGCTCGTCTGGTCACCCACGCTTACGAGTTTTACCGCTTCACCGACGAATCGATCTCGCTGCAGCGCGAGGGGATCCTGGCTCTGCAGTCGCTTTCTGAGGACCTGACCGCCAGCCACCAGCGCAGCATCGTCACCGAAGAGATCATCGTCGCCTCGCCTACGCCCAGCCACCACGAGGATAAGGTCGTGATCCCTCTCCCTATGCGGATGGACGGCATGACGGAAGTCAACGAAGAGGGCGCTTCCAAATGGATGTCGGTGGCCGGCTACGCCATCGACACGACCCGACCGACGCGCAACCTGATGCGCTACCTGGGCGACACGGCCCAGGATCCCGGCAACAACTTCAAGGACAGTGGCGAGTATATAGCCGACATTGAGTTTGTGAAACTCACAGATATACCCACGGTCGACGAGATCGCGGCGTTTGTCGACCCGGGCCTGCGGGCGCGCTCGGTCTGCCGCAACGTCTTCTCTTTCGAAGTGCGTCGCTCCGTCGACGTGGTCGACATCAAAATCGTTATCCTGATTCCCGGACGGGTCAGAGCGGGGCTGTCGCTGGACAACTCCATCTCCCTGAACACCACCATACTACCGCGCAACTAGCCGAGGGGGCCTTATGAAAACGACGACCACACTGGACAAAAGCGACCCGCCCAACCGCGGTTCGGCGCTGATCATGATCATCTTTACGGTGTTCTTGATCATGCTGGTGGTCAGCGCCATCTTCGCCCTGTCCCGACAGAACTTCATGAGCGTCAACAAGGACGAACACGGCAACAAGGCCGAGTACGCTGCCAAGGCCGGCCTGGAACACGCGATCGCCATGCTGGCCGACGACAGCAAGGTGGGTTCGGTGGCCGAACACGGCAACACCGGCGAGTCGTTCGTAGACATCCCCATGGAGATGGATCCCGAGATCACCTATTCGCTGCAGATGATCAACAACGACCTGCCTTACGACCCCAGCGACCCGAACCTGGTGCCCGCGCCGGACGGGCTAAATATTCCGCCCGACGTGGTCTGGGTCAAGTCGGTCGGGGCGCTGCGCGACCGGGCCAACTCGTCCTCGTCGTCGCTGATCAAACTGGTCGGCTACCAGCGACCGCTGCTGAAGCAGAGTCTGTTTGCCATCAACATGGTCGACATCTCTGGTAACTCGACGGTGGAAGGCTACGACTCCAAAGCCCACTTCCCCGGCGGGACGCCGATGGCCGGCCTGGGTCGTCGCGGCGACGTCGGCGTCAACGCCACCGCCTACGTGGCCGGCAGCACGGGTATCAAACTGGACGCCGGTTCGACGGTGCGCGGCCAGTTGAGAGCGGGAGTCGGTAGTCCCAGCGCCGCCCTGGTGATGCAGGTCAACGGAACCCAGGACCACCTGGAGGACCCAGCCAACCCTCGGGTCGTCTCGGAAGAGGCGACCCAGGTGCCCCGTTTTATCCTCGGCACCGACCCGGCTCAGAGCAACTTCGGCTTTCCTCACCATCTGGTGGCTCAAGACCTGGCTGTGGCACCGACCGGCACTCCCACGCCGATCTGGGTCTACAAACCGATCAAAGCCTCGCCGACCCCGCCCGGCGCTTACGGCATCAACGACACCAAACATCCGGGAACGGCCGGGACTCCTATCCCGGACCAGCCTCGAACCGGCTATCCCGATCTCAAAATTGTTAACCCCGGCTACTACGACCTGAGCGCCAAAGGCGGAACGGTGAACCTCGAGGATGTGGTTCTTCGCTCGGGGGCTCGCTATCACTTCAAAGGCGATGTGACGTTTGCCGGGAAGGTCAACAGCGCGTTCCATAACCCTCAGAACTCGACCAAAATCGATTACGAGGACGGCCCCCTTCCGACCGTGATCTACGTAGACGGCAACGTGACCTTTGCCCCCGGCGTGCAGTTCAACATGGACTGGGCCGACGAGGACGCCGATGGCGACACCGTTGAACCGCTGTCGCCCCGCCGCCTGCAGATCTACACCTCGAACAGTAAAGACGAACAGTTCCAGACCGACACTCACACGGTCAACGTCGGCGGTTCCGGAACCCGCTCCAAGGTATCGGCCGTGATGGTCGGGTCGAACATGAAAGCCACCATCGACAACGCCGACCTGTGGGGCGGGGTGCAGGCGCTGGACATCACGGTCCGCGGCGGATCGCACGTCTACTTCGACACGGCGCTGTGGGGAACGCCGCTGGAAGGGCGCGGCCAGATGGCGATTCTGCTGAACACCGTGCAGGTGTATACCCCAATCACCGCTCCGGCGCCGGCCCCCGCCTCCGTCCCGGCAAGCCCTCCCGCCTCGTCCCCCGCTTCGCCCTATACGGGCTACACCACGGGCTACTGCTCTCCCATCATCCCGCTGCCTCAGTACATGCAGCCCTGCTATTAGGACAGGACCTTACAGGGCGGGGGTCGGCGACAGTTTCGGCGGGCCAGTGGTCGGCTGAGCCAGGTCGGCGATGTCGTGCGGGGTGATCTTGCGATAGACGGTGGGCGGGCGTTTCAGATTGGGTCCCCACAGCAGGCGGGCTCCTTCGATCTCGTAGGGGTGCGGTAGCACGCCTTTTTTCACCCGCTTGTCGCCGATGTAGCCGTCCATAAAGAAGGCCGAAGTGCCGGCCGTCGAAACGGTGGTCTGAAAGCCCAACGGGAACAGGCTGCCTCCAGGCTTATCCAGCCTCTGGAACATTCCGTTCAGGGTCGCCTGCTCGGTGAATTCTAAAATCTGCGGCGGTTCGCCCTCGGTGCGCCAGAGGCCGACCAGGCGCTGGTCGAAGATGGTATCTTGGAGCGGAATCTTCTGAAAGCTACGAAAGCGGGCCTCGTCTAAGGGGACCGAAAACTGCTCTTCGCCCAGGTTTTCGATGGTCCAGGTCGCGCTACTCTTGTCGGTCAGACTGCGCAGGCTCAGCTTTCCGTCGTTGCTCAGCGTCCAGCTGCCCACCTGCACGAAGGTCCCGTTCTCGACCACCGAATAGAGTTGGTTCGGCGTGAACTCGTAGCGACGGTCCTCCTTGTCTTCCACCCAGCGACCGACCATCTGCTCGGGTTTCAGGGACTTCGAGCAGCCGGCGAAGAGCACGGCTCCAGCGACCAACAGGGTGAGAAAGAGAGGCTTACGCATTAGCCCTGATCCTTTCCCGACTGTTCCGGCTTACCCTGTTGGCGGGCGGCGGCGGCGCTCCAGAGAAACTCGACGGCCCGCCAAAGCTCGGTTCGGGAAGCCTGGAACGGTCCGTGGGCGCCGTTGCGCTGCCAGAGCAGATAGCTCGCAGCCGACGGGGCAACCTCGCGACGTCGCTGTTGGAAACGGGCGCTGTGCCGAGGATCAACGGCGGTATCGTCGGGCGCCGTGGTGGACAAGAGCGGCGTGATCGAATTCGTCGCGTCGGCCCTGGCCAGCGGCGAAAGTTGGGCCAGACGTTGAGCTTCGGCCGGGTCGCCGGAGTCGCCGAACTCGGGGATCCAAAGTTCGCCCGGAGGCAGTTGGGCAAAGTTCACCAGGTCGGTGACGGCGGCGTCCGCCCACACCGCGCGGAACTGCTCGGGCGCCTGCTGGGCCGCCAGCAGGGCCAGCGTCCCTCCCAGGCTCTGCCCTCGCAGAACCAGGGGATGGCCGTCTCTCGCCCAATGTTCGGCTCGCTCTAACAGGGCGTCGCGAGTCGCGGCCTGCTGGCGCGGCTGCCCGGGCAACTGCTCGATCCGCACGACGCCGCCGCGCTGCAGCCACTCGCCCCAGACGGGATCGTAGCGAGGCTCGATCCGGCGGCGGAAGCCGCCGTAGGCCTCCAACAGGATCGGGGCCCCAGGCTTTTCCTTTTTGGGAGTCAGGGTGGCGCCCTCCTGATCGACCCGGATGGCCACGTCCTGGGTGGAAAGCGACAGCGGAGACGGCCAGCGATAAGGCACGGTCAACTTCGCTGAGGCCAGATCCAAGAGGGCCGGAGAAGGAGGTTGGAGGGGCCCCTCCACGAGCAGGCCGGTCTGATGGCTGCCCAGGGGAGCCATCTTGTGACCGAGCCAGGGGCCGAAGGGAGCGGCCGCCTCTCGAAAGCTTCCCCTTTTCAGGTCGAAGACGCGGCAACGTTGACCCCAGGACGCTTCCTCTAACAAGGCCACCCGGTCGCCCAGCAAGAGCGCGAAGTCGACCGGTCCCAGCCGGGCCAGCGTTTCCCCCTCCACCCCCTTTCCGGAGGCCAGGACCAGAGAGGCTGGTTCCGCCAGATCTCCCAAAAGCCAGAGCGGACGCTGCTTCCACCAGCCCAGCAAGCGTCCCGAGCGGCCGGCCTGGAACTGCTCGGACCAGGCGGGTCCGGGGCCTCGGCTGGCTCGGGTCCAGCAGTGGATGTCGCGGGGGCGCGTGCGGTCGTAAATCACCCAGCCTTCTGGCCAGAGGGGCGAGATGGTCAGGCGGGGGTAAGGCGCCTCCAGCGCCAGCGCCTGGGTTCGGCTTCCGTCGGCGTTCTGTTCGAGCACCCGGTTGAAGCCGGCGTTGCTTTCGGCAAAAAGGAAGGTTGCCTCGCCGGTCCAGGTCGGCTCGAAGGCCAGGGCGGCGCTGCGGGTGATCTCCGTGGGCTCTCCGCCCTCCAGCGACCAGAGTTCTAAAACGGCTTGCTCGCGCGGGTTGGTCAGCGAGGGGTCGCGACGCAGGGTCAGGGCGCCGCGACCGTCGGGGGACAGCGCGACCTGGAAAAGGCCGTGAGAAAGAGGCTGTTCGCGGAGGACCTTTAGGTTGGAGAGACCCGGCGTCTCTGGCGAGGTCGGCGCCGGGCTGGGCTCACGGTAACAAAGGCGCGTGGTGTCGTCGATCTGCTCGACCCAGAGGCTGCCGTCGGCGGTGGTGCTGACCGACAGCAGCGCCGGAACGGGGGGCTGGGCGGGTGGGACCGGCAAGCTCTCTTCGAAGCGCTGCCGTTCGGCTTGCCAGTAGGCGGCTGAAGGGGTCGCCTGCAAGACGCTGGGCGGCGCCGTGGCGCATCCTCCGGCCAGGAGGGCGAACAGAAGTCCGCCCAGGGCGCGCGTCTCCCCAACCCTGGACGCCCGAAAGCCCCGCACGGTGTCGAGAACCGCCGGAAAAAGAAATAGCCCCGCCATATTGGCGAGGCCATCTCTTCCGTTCAAGGGTGCTTTCAGCGAAGGGTTACTTCGACTGTCCGGCGAGCCACTTGTAGAACGGCACGGTGTGAACCAGCTTGGCTTTCATTCCGTTGTCGGAAGCCACTTCGACCTTGGAGCCCACGCGAACACCTTCGACACTGGGGTCGAAGCGGGTCAGACCGGGGAACAGCCAGAAGGTCAGCAGATCGCCGGAGCCATCGGCTTCGACCATCATCGCATACGAGTCAAGGTACACGACCTCGCCCGAATAGTCCTCATCGTACTGGAAGCCCATCTTGGGGCTACCGTAGTCATCGTGAGCCGGTCCGAGGTAAGGGTAGTGCCAGGTTCCGCCGGCTTGGCGGTGATTGGGGATGTCCTTGTCGTCGGCGTGAGCCGCTCCGCAGAATCCTACTACCAGTGCGCCCAGCAGGGCCAGGTTTACTAACTTTTTCATTTCCGTCTCCTCCTAAAAGAATGGATTGAATCTCATTCGATATTCATTCCAGCGTCAGGTCGTTTCCCTCACGCGCTAGTCATTCCTTCCAACTCGAAGGGGAGAGATAAACGGTAAGCAGAAACTTCTGTGTTATGCAGCGCTTTCCCAGTGTCAGGCCAGTTTCCCCCTTCAAAATCCCTCCAGGCGACGGATTTGATCAACCTCGTTACGTTTTGCGGGATCCCGCCGAGCTTTCCCACGACCAACTGATGGTCACCCTGCCCGCTCTTTATCTCATAGAACTGGCCGATGGGACTCGCTCGCGCGGCGAGATCGCCAGTGAATTCGACCGTCTGACGGGGATGGGGGTTCCGGACGATCTGCTCGACCAGCTGTTAGAGCGACTGGACCGCAGCTATCTGCTGGACAACGAGCGAGCCCGCACCCGTCTGGGCGAACTGAGCCCTCGACCCTACCGACTGTCCGGTTCGGCCTACCCCGCCGACCGCGAGGAGCTCGAGATTTTTCTTGACGATCTGCTGGGAGCCGACGACCCCGCGTCGTTCGTGGGCGACCTGCGCGCCTCGATTCTGCCCCATATCGATTTTTTTCGAGGTCGCGACTCGTACCGGGCGGGCTATCGGCATCTGACCCGGGGGCTGGGCGCGCCGGACAAGCCGCTGACCGTGGTCGTGCTGGGGATCTCGCATGCTATGAGCCGGGTGCCGTTTATCATGACGGGCAAAGATTTCGACACCCCGCTGGGCCCCGTCGCCACCGACCAGGACTTGGTGAGACAGCTCGCCCAGGGGCTGCCGTTCGATCCGTTCCTGGACGAGTACAACCATATGAGCGAGCACTCGATCGAGTTCCACGCGGTGCTGCTGCGCCATCTGGCCGGTCCGGATCGTCCGCTGTCGATCGTGCCGATCCTGTGCGGCTCGTTCCACGAAGCGCTGCGGGAGCGGTTCTCGCCGATGGAGCTACCCGGAGTGAGCGAGTTCGTGGCCAACCTGGCGCGCCTGCGCGACGAGCGGCCCGACGTGCACTTTCTGGCCAGCGTGGACCTCGCGCACATGGGGCTAAACTTCGACCAGGCGGCCATGGACGCAGGCCAACTGGCCGACCTGGAGCGGCAGGATCAGGAGACGCTGTCCTACGTGCAAGAGGGCGACGCCGAAGGGTTCTTCCGCACCCTGCAGGCCGACCGCGGCATCCGCAACTACTGCGGCACGCCGGCGATTTATAGCTTGCTGAAGCTATTCCCGGCGCCGTTTCGCCTGCAGTGGTACCAGCAGTGCAGTGAGGCCGACTTGAGTTCCACCGTGACCGTTTGTTCCGCTGTGCTCTAGGCCGCGAGGCCCTGGAGCTGGGGCTGCCGACTACGTCGACTCCTCCACCCCGGTTAGCTCACGTTTTGGCGGGCTAGAGCCCGCCGTTTTCTGAGCTAGCCGTCTCGTCGTCGAAAAGGGTCAGTTGGATCGGGCGGTCGTCCGAGAGTAGGCCGGCCAGGCCGATGCCCAGCAGGCGCACGGGGCGGGTTCGGTAGTCGGTCTTTTCTAGCAGTTCCATCCCCACCCGCACGACTTCGTCGAGCGAACGCGTCTGGTGGTTCAACGTGTGACTTCGGGTGATGGTCGAGAAGTCGTTGTAGCGCAGCTTGAGCACGACGGTGCTCCCGCTCAACCGGCCGCGCTCGCAAGAGCTCGCTACCTCTTCGGCCTGCCGGCGCAGGTGGTCGTGTAGCGTCTCCGGGTGGGACACGTCCAGCGAAAAGGTGCGCTCGGTCGACATCGACTTGGCCTGCTCGCGCGAGGCTACCGGGCGGTCGTCGATCCCGCGCGAAAGCTGGTAGTAGTGCAGACCGGCCTTGCCAAACAGCTCCAAGGCCCGCTCCAGCGAAAGTTCGCGAAGCTGCGCGATGGTGTGGATTTCTAGCCGAGCCAGCCTTTCCGTCGTCGCCGGACCCACGCCCCAGATCCGCTTGACCGGCAGCGGGTCCAAAAACTCCTGAATCTGGTGCGGCTGCACCACCGTCAAACCGTTCGGCTTCTGCATATCCGACGCCACCTTGGCCAGGAACTTGTTCGGCGCTACCCCCGCTGAAGCGGTCAAGTTGGTCTCGCGCAGAATCTCGGCCTTGAGCTCGTAGGCCAGCCGGGTCGCCGTGGTCTCGCGCACCCGAGAAGTCTCAGTCAGGTCCAGGAACGCCTCATCGATCGATAGTGGCTGGATAGTGTCGGTGTAACGCAAGAAAATCTCGCGGATCTGCCGCGACAACTCGGAGTAGACGCTCATCCGTACCGGTTGGCGCTGCACCTGGGGACAGCGACGGAACGCCTCGCCCATGCTCATGGCGGAATGGATGCCAAAACGACGCGCCTCATAAGACGCCGCCGCTACCACGCCGCGACGGTCCTTGCTGCCGCCCACCACCACCGGCAGCCCCTTCAACTGGGGGAAATCGCGCTGCTCGACCGAGGCAAAAAAAGCGTCCATGTCGACATGGACGATCTTGCGCGCCGCGTCAGGCCGGTCCGCCACGCGACCCTACCCCAACTAGGAGCCGATGGCTTTGGTCATCTGGTGCAGGGCCGCCTTCTGGCGGAACCCCAGCGACGTGTAGACCTTGAGAAACTCGGGGTTGTCCGTCTTCCAGATCTGGCGGATCAGCTTCACGTCGGGCTGACGCCAGGCAAACTCCAGCGCCGAACGTAGCAGCGCCGCGCCGTAGCCGCGACGACGCTGATCCGAACGCACCCCGAACGACTCGATGATCGCCGTGTCATCGGCCATCTCTAATTCCAGAAATCCCACCAGTTCGCCATCGCGCTCGGCTAGAAAGAAGTGGTAGTCGGGCAGCGAAAGCAGCAGATCCAGAAAAGTCCGACTGCGCTGCTCGAACAGCTTGCCGTGCATGGCGATGTAGGCATCGTAATCGAAGATGTCGCCAGCCTTGACGTGGCGCAGGTTCAGCCCCGCCACCTCGGGCTTCTTGCCCTGGTACGGCTCGTCGGACGTCACGATCAGCTGGGTGCTGCCCTGCTTGAAGCCGAGTCGCTGCAGAAACTTGACGCCCAGACGGTTCTGGTCTTCCAGCATCGCCGACACGGTAGAGACCCGACGCGACTGCATCAGATCGGCCAGTTCGTGCCAGAGCCGCTCGCCCAAGCCCTGGCCGCGCTCGGAATAGGCAATCACCGGCCCGTCGAGACGAGCGTGACCGTTGCCCGGCGCGGAATAGCCGCAAAAGCCCAAAAGCTCGCCGTTGCGGCCTTCGACCACCAGGTAGTCCTTCTTGGGGTCGCTGCCGCGCTCGGCGATTTCGGCCGCCAGGCGGTCGGGGGTCAGGCCCGACAGGCGGGCCGAGTCGTTGTAAGTCTGTTTAAGAAGGGCGGTCACGTCCGGATAATCGGCGACCTGAAAGTGACGGATGATCATGGGTTCAAGCGGATTCTTTTCCGAACCGGCTCGACCGCTCCTGCTCCATCTTCGGACGAGAAGCCGGGCGGCTTCGGACCAGGGTACTGGAACAGGCTACAGGGGATGGTCCCGTTGTAGATCTTGCGCACCCGCTCGGGCTCGCGATCGTAGTTGGTCAGGAAGTCTTCAAAAGCGGTGAAGAAGTAGAGCGACCAGGTCTCGTGTAGCGGTTCGAACACTTCGGCCATGGTCCGGGTCAGAGCGGCTACCGACTCGGAAGTCTCTAACCGCTTACCGTAAGGCGGATTGGTGATCAGCACCCCGTACTTGCGCGAGGACGAGAACTCGGCTACGTCGCGAACCTGGAAATGCAGCCCCAGCCCTTCGAATCCGGCCTGCGCCATATGTTCGCGCGCCAGTTTCAAGACTCGCCCGTCGACGTCGCTACCGTAGAGGCGCAGATGGCCGCGTCGGACCATCAGGTCCTTGGCCTCCTTGTGCACCTCCTGCCAGGCGGTCTTGCCCAGAAACTCCCAGCGCTGCGAGGCAAACGAGCGGTCCAGACCGGCCGCCTTCCGCAAGCCGATGCTCGCCGCTTCCAGCAAAATCGTACCGCTACCGCACATGGGGTCGTAAAGCTCGCGCTCGGGCGTCCAGTGCGACAGCAGCACCAGGGCTGCAGCGACCGTTTCGCGCAGCGGCGCCTTGGCGTTGTAGGTGCGGTAGCCGCGACGGTGCAGACCTTCCCCCGAAGTGTCGATGAACACTCGGGCGCGGTCGTAGACGATGAAAACGCGGATGGCGTACTTCGCCCCGCTCTCGGAGAAGGCAGCCCGGCCGTAGGTGGCCGACATCTTCTCGACGGCGGCCTTTTTGGACACGGCCTGAATCGAAGGTACGCTCTCTAGCCGAGACTTGGTGGTGATCGCCTCGACCGGGAACCAGGCGTCGCGGCCCAGCATCGAAGCCCAGTCGATAGCGTGGACGCCTTGATACAGCTCTTCGAAGTCCCGCGCGGGGAATTCCGCCAGTTGCAGCCAGACGCGGTCGGCCGAGCGCAACCAGTAGTTGGCCTTGGCCAGGTTGTGAGGAGAGTACGGGAACGAGACCTGAGCGTTATCGCGGCTGATCGGGCCCAGCCCCAGCGCCTCGAGTTCTCGACCAACGATCAGTTCCAGACCCAGGGCGCAAGTCGCCACCAGCTTCATGGTCTGCTCGGCGGGCTCTTGACCCACCGCCTGCTCTCCGGCCCGATAGTGCTCGGCTCCGTCCGGGCGGAGGCGGCTGTAGCCGCCGTCCCTGCGGGGGGAGGGGGGAGCTATGCC
>JAEXNA010000114.1 GCA_023447635.1 Vulcanimicrobiota bacterium
CGCTTCCGACCGGTGGCCAACCTTAGTCGGGCGGGACTGAGACCCGCAAGGTTCCTACAAAGGTTTCAAGCTAGCCTATTGGCATTTCTATTCTCCTTTCCAGATTTAGCCTGGCGCACTGACAGAAACTGTCAGACACCTAAGCTAGTATTTCTCCAGTCACCCGCGAAGGGCATCGTACCAAGGAGAACTCCATGCCTCAGACCATCACCCTCGTCCCCTGCGTCAAAACCAAGCAAGACCAGCCCGCCCCCGCCGCCGACCTCTACACCTCCTTCGGGTTCCAGCTCGCCCGCGCTTACGCCGAGCACCACGGAACCTGGCTCATCCTCTCCGCCAAGCACGGCGTCGTTCACCCCATCGACGTCATCGAGCCGTACGACGAAACCCTCAACACCCAGGGCCGGGAGCAGCGTCGCGCCTGGGCGAAGGGCGTCGTCTCCACCCTCCTCGACCTCTCCCAGCCCGGCGACACCTTCCGGATCCTGGCCGGCGAGCGCTACCGCGAGAACCTCGTTCACCCCCTGCGGGAGGCCGGGCGACAAGTGACGATCCCGATCCAGGGGATGCCGATGGGAGTTCAGCGGCAGTGGCTGGGCCAGGAGCTCCAAAGGTTGGGGGTGGAGAGACCCCGCCGACACCCCTCCGCCCAACGAGCGAAGCCGATCAGCCGCACCGTCCCGCGCGAAGAGCGCATCGCACACCTTCAGCGCTTCTACAGCCTGCTCGATCGCCTGCGCCAGGGCCTGGCAGGGGGAGCCCTGCTGGGAGAACTCCAGCGCACCAAGACCTGGCCCGAGCGAGGCGTCTACTTCTTTTTCGAAGGTGGAGAAGACCGCAGCGACAGCGGGACCGGCCCTCGCGTCGTCCGCGTCGGAACTCACGCCGTCGCCTCCGGCTCGCGCAGCAGCCTGTGGGGAAGACTGAAGCAGCATCGGGGAGGGAACGACGGTGCGGGGAACCATCGCGGCTCCGTCTTCCGCAAACTCGTCGGCGCCTCCCTGGCCGGGCGCGACCCCGCGCTCGCCGTGGACAGCTGGGGGCAGGGTAACACCGCCTCTGGAGAGGTCCCCAGGTTGGAGAGGGAGCTTGAGATCCGGGTCAGCACCCTGCTCCGGGCCATGCCCGTCCTGTGGCTGGACATCGACGACGAACCGTCCAAACACAGCCTGCGCAGCTACATCGAACGCAACAGCATCGCCCTGCTCAGCAACTACCGCACCGACCAACCGCTGGACGCCCACTCCCCCCACTGGCTCGGCGCCCACTGCCCCAAACCCAAAATCCGCGACTCCCACCTCTGGAACTCCAACCACGTCGACGAATCCTACGACCCCGCTTTCCTGCAGGTCATGGAGCAGCTGATCACCGCCCAGCTGGAGGGACGGACGGTGGAGGGGAACCGGAGGCCCGAAGCCCCGGCCGAGACCCCGCGCAAACCCAGGCAGGTGGAGGCAAAGACCTCAGGTGGAGTCCGGACTCGTGGCGAAAAATCCCACTACGACCTTATCAGCAAACACCTCCAGGCCAGCGGCCAAACCACCCTCACCGCCACCATCGACGAGGTGAACACCTGGACCGACGGCCGCCTCCCCGAGTCAGCGTACAAGCACCAGGCGTGGTGGTCCAACTCGAAAGCCACTTACCGCCATCTCGGCTGGAAAGCGAGTCCAAGGTTCGAGGATAGCGCCGTGACTTTTCGAAGAATCTCAGAAGACAGGTAAGCAGTTCGAGCTGGAGACGAGTAAGGCTGCCGCAGCATCAACGAGGGTTTATACGCCGTCGTGGAGTGGCGAGAAGATTGGGGGACGCACGTAGGTGACCGAGGAAATGAAGCCTTGCCCGTTTTGTTCCGAGCGGATCAAGGCGGCGGCTATCAAGTGCAAATATTGCCGGGAGATGCTGCCCACCGGGGCTCAACTCCAAGTATCGCCGCCAACGGCGCAGCCAATGAGCCCAGCTGCTCCAGTTGATGCCTCCGCCCTTCTTGCACCGACCCCTTCTCAACGAAGCCTTAGTGCTCCATCCGAGCTTCCTAGCCTTGAGACGAGAGGCGCAGTAAAGGGATGCTTGGGACTCGGGGTGATCATAGTGTCCCTCGTTATACTGCTCGTCGTTAGCCTCAATTCTGGAACAAACACCGAACATCCTGACATGCTGCAGCGACAAGCTGAACAGGATGCAGAGTTGGTAGGCGCTCCCGAGAACGCTCCAGCTCCCCGACCATCTCCGACCAATGCGACAAACTCGCTGGTGGCCGAAGGACCTATGAGCAAAGTCACTATACGTCTGCTTAAAAAGCCAAAAAAGCCAGTCGCAGTTCAACTTTCGGGTCCTCGCGAAATCAGGGCGACCATCCCCGAGTCCGGTTCTCTGAGCTACGATCTCCAGCTCGAGGAGGGGAACTGGCGCATCCTCGTGATGTCCGAAGGGTGCCAGAATTTCAAACTACCTATCGAGGTACCAGGAATCGAGGAGATTTCCATATCTCTACAAGACGTGCCCCACTATTGGGAGAAGAAGCAGCAGGCTGAACAACGACGACAAAATCGCGCGAGCGCGCTGCGTGTAAAAAAGGCGAAGGAAGCCGATGCCGCGCGGAAGCGCCAGAAGAAACGTGTAGTCGAGCTGGCAGAAAGGGAAGCTGCGGAAGCTCGAAACGTGACCAGGTCTGCGAGCGAAGAGGCCAGCGAGGGACCAAGCGCTGAAGAGTTCTCGGCAGCGATCTATCAGACCAAAGCGATCATCAAGGAAGAGCTGTCTGATCTAGACTGGCCGGAAGACGATGACCCGGCAGAATTCTCCGCCATGTTAGCGGAGCGATTGGGCGAAGAGGGCACTGCGGGAGATTTCGAGGATTGCTTCGAGCACCTTCGATACACGACCACAGCCACTGACGAGGAAATGGCCAAGTTGACGTTCATAACCAGGAACATGGTTCGGGAGACCACATCCCAGTCACCGACTTTGCTAGAAGTGGCACAATCTCTCTGCCAGGCAGTACCGGCGCGCGCGAAGGACGGCAGCAGATTCGATCTCAGTGAGATTGCAGCCATCATCATCTTCACCATGGCATACGTGAACGACTAAGCAAAGAGTGTCCTTTCCCACTGAGCCGCAACCTGAAGCAAGGGAAATAGCGGTGAGACAGCCTGAGCATGACCACAGGAATAGTTTTAGTATAGAGCAAATCTGCTCTGATACAGCTCCAGGCTAGTTCTCCGGAGGGACTCATGTCAGACCTAAAACAGTGTCCATATTGCGCCGAAGACATCAAGGCGCAGGCAATCAAGTGTAAGCACTGCGGCGAAATGTTGCAAAGTACATCACCTTCGGTGACACCGGCAGTACCGCCCCACTCTAGAGTGGATAAAGAGCATTACAATGATGGCCACGTCACGGTCACCTCGTCACTCATCCGGATTGGAAATCAGACCTATCAGGCAGCAAATATCAGTTCGGTGCTAGTCCAAAGAAGTCAGAATCCGAACGTAGCGAAGCAGAACGGCTGCTTTTTCTTTCTAGCACTTCTCATGGTGGGCCCGGCCATAGGCGCGCTAATGAACGGAGCCTACAGTGCAGCTGTCGGGCTTGTGTTGGCGGTAGTTGCGCTAACACATTTCTCCAATTTGCCGCAGCCCTTCGAGCTGCGCTTGACTAGCTCTGGTCTAGAGAAAAGCGTCCTCACCAGCAACGACCAGAGCAGGTTGTCGACCATCGCCTCTGCCATAGAGCAAGCTTTCTTACGTCATTAGAGGCATTGGCGCCCTCATCCCCCAGCCGTCCGCGCCATCCGGCACGCTCGGTCGATGTCGAGCAGGTAGGCCTTCACCACCTCTAGCGAAGCGTACTCCGGCAGAGCGTCCTGAAACTTACTCAGCCGATACTCCGGCAAGCAGAGCAGCAGCCGCGGCTCCAGCTCCGTCCAAAGCGAGCGCTCGCCCAGCCGCCGCAGCGCCTCCCGAATCGAGGCCACCGTCTCCTCGCCCAGCGTCACCTTCAGCTTGAAGTTGTCCGGCACCACCTTCACGGTCGGCAGCAACAGCTCCAACCCGTACCTCAGCGTCTGGTTCACCGACCCGCCAGCGAAGTTCCACATCAGCAGAACCTCCTCGCCCATCTGGAAGAACCAGGAATGCTCCCGCAGCACGTGCCCGAACTCGGCCCGCTGCGTCGCCAGGGTCGACTTCGACTCCGGCGACAGATAGCCCGGAATCTCCTCGCTCCGCAACACCGCAGCCATCTTCTGGCACAGCTCGAAACCCAGGAACTGAGGAGCATACCCGCCCCACTGCGGCTTCTTCCCCTTCGGCGCCACAGTCACCACGATGATCCGGTCGCCGTGGTCGATCCGCTTGGTTAGCCAGGCCCGCCCCCCCAGCAAAAACGTGCTCATCTCGTCGACCAGGTTGTCCACGAACCCCTGCTCCAGAGAGCCGATATCGCGACCCGCGTCCGTGACCACCTTGTAAAGCTGAGGACTCGTGAAAACGGCGTACATCTCCATGAAGTTCTTCCGCCCGTACACCCGCTCGGCCTTATCCCCAATCGAAAGCTTACCGCCCTCCAGGAACAGGTAGCCGCCCTCGACCATGTGCCGGACCAGCCCGTCGAACTCGTCGCGCCCGATGCCGCTAAGGTCAGGAACGCCCCTCAACTGTTCCCACATATCCCCGGCGCTGATGCCGCCGAACTGCAAAGTTAGAGCCATCATCTGGTGCACCAGAACCGGCCAGCAGCGGGAATTCACTGCCACGTTCTCGACCCAGCCGTCCTTCATCAGCTCGACTAAGGCTGTCGCCTGCAGCACCACCTCGGGCTCCTGACAAAAGAACGTCGTGTTCGCCACCGTGTCCTTGCGACGCCCCGTGCGCCCCATCCGCTGCAAGAACGACGACACCGTCGAAGGCGCGTCGACCTGCAAGACCATGTCCAGGTCGCCCACGTCAATCCCCAGCTCCAAAGTGCTGGTACAAGCGATCACCGCGTTCCCGCCAGAGTGAAAGCGAGCCTCCGCCGCCTGCCGCTCTTCTAAAGAGACCGAGCTGTGATGGACGAACACGTCAAAGTCAAACAGGCGCAGCTTGTCCGCCACGTCCTCGGTCAGCGAGCGGCTCTGGCAAAAGAACAAGCTCTTCTTACCGCGCGCGCGCTTCCCCGCCGCCTGTGCCGTGTCCACCACGCTCGGAGTGTAGACCACCCGAATATCCTTCGCCGACTTGGGCTTGGGCGGGTCCACCACCACGCCCTCGCGCCGGGAACTCCCGCGCAACCACTCCAGGATGGCCGATGGATTTCCCACGGTGGCCGACAGGCCGATCCGCTGCAGGTCGTTCCGGTTGAAACGGTTCAGCCGCTCGAGAACCGACATCAGGTGCGCCCCACGGTCCGTCCCCGCCACAGCGTGAACCTCGTCGATCACCACGAACCGCAGGTCCTCGAACAGCTTCGCGTGAGGCACCTTGCTCGACAGCAGCATCACCTCGAGCGACTCCGGCGTCGTCATCAGCAGGTTCGCCGGCTCCTTCAAGAAGCGACTCTTCTGCGCCGGGGTCACATCGCCGTGCCATAGAAAACGACGCAGCCCCACCATCTCCGTGTACATTCCCAGACGCTCCGCCTGGTTATTCAACAGCGCCTTGATCGGCGCCACATAGATAGCCGCCAGCCCCTGCGGCTCGTTCTCCACCAGGTTGGCCAGAACCGGGAACATCGAAGCCTCGGTCTTCCCACCCGCCGTTGGGGCCAAAACCACCGCGTTCTTACCGTCCAGAATCGCGTGGCTCGCCTCTTCCTGAACGGGGCGCAACGACGTCCACCCCAATCGGGCCGAGATCGCCTGCTGCAGACGTTCCGGATACCGAGAAAACGCCGACTGGCCTACCCCCACCGACATCTACAGCTCCACCAGCTCGTAGCCCTCGGCGTCCTCGGGCTCTTCGTCATACGACAGCTGCCCGGCCGCCAGTCGGGCCTCGATGTCCCCGTCGGGGACAAAACTCAGGCCTTCCACGCGAGCCGGATCGTACTCCTCGTCTTCGTCCACCAGGTCCAGAATAGTCACGAACTGACGCAAGAACTGACGCGGGATCACTCCCACATCGCCGTTGAAGCCGGTCGTGACTTTGCCGACCAGCGCCTCGATAACCGGGTCCGTCACCTTCTGACTGATCCGCCCCGGATTCTCTGCAGGGAACATCTCCCGCAGCTTCATCGCCACCTCGCGCAGCCGCGCCGCATCAAACGGCTTCAACTCCAGCTGCGCCTGCTTCATCGTCGAGAACCCGCCCGACGACTGAAAGCGAATCCGGTCGTGCAGGGGCGAAAGACCCGCTACCCCGCGCTGGGTATCGAAAAACTCTGGCGTGCCCGTGTACACCCAGAGCAGTCCCGGATACTGGTCCCCAGCATCCAAAAGCTGCCGCAGAGCGTTCATCGACTTCTGACGAACGTCGCGACGCATACGAAGGATCGTCTCCATCTCGTCGACCACGATGACCAGGCCCGCGTATCCGGCCGCCTTAACGATCTCGACGATGCCGCGCAAGTAGCTCAGTGACTCCGTGCTGCCGATATCTCCCTTCACGCCAGCCTGGGTCTTGATCTTCATGCCCACATTGGTGCTGCCGCAGAGCCACGACAGCAGGGCTCCGGCATCGGCCAGGTTGCCCTCTTGCTTTAGCTCGAACACCGTCTGAATCACACGAATCATGTCCTGGGGGATGTTCCCGCCGCCGGCCGAGTGCAGATTCTCCGATAGCCGATCACGGACAAGGTCGTCAAAGTTATCAGCGTCTTCGTCGGCTCCGCCAGCAATCAGGCTGCTCTCGACCCGACCGATCCACTTGTCAAGAATATCGTTTAAAGCCCCCCGTTCGCAGGTTGCTGTGGACAGCTCGAGCATCACCTTACGGTAAAGGTCGTCGAACTTGTGCAGATGAAAGTCGTTATCCGATACCACTACGAAGCTGGCGGCGAAATTCTGCTCCAAGGCGTCGCTCAAGGTCAGCCTGGACATGAAAGTTTTCCCGCAGCCGTAGCCACCACGAAGGAACTTCGACAGCCCCTCGCCATCGGCGACCATCTTCAGCTGACGATGAATCTCGCCCCTGCCCTTTTCGACCCCCACAGCGAAGGCGTCCAAACCCCGCACCGGCACTAGGCCCGACCGTAGCCGCTCGAAAATACGTTCCGTCTCTTTACTCATCGACTCTCTCCTTAACCCTTGACCCAACGCTTACTAGAACCCGAGGCATCCACCGTCACCCTGAAGGGAAGCAGTGGGATATAGTCGTCCAATTCGATAGCGAAGCGACGTGCTTTCCGAGGACTGCCCAGTTTCAGGACAACCTCTTCCTCGGTGATATAATCGAAATGATAGATGTGCTGGAACACGGCCCGCACGGCCTCCGGCAGATTCTGCTCCCACGAGACACTGGCCTGAAGCGCCCCGCTCGGTTCCTTCACACGACTCTCATCGATCGGGAAAAACTCTGCCGGCCGACACACCGCCACATCCTTCAACCCATCCGGATGCAACAGCTCGATGGCTACTTTGCCCTCGTTCTGGCTGCTGATAGAAAAGTAGACTTCCGTCGCCTTATCCTCTTCCAAGAGCAGCTGCTGGTTGTGCAGCTCGGCGTCCGGAGCGTCCTTGATGATCACCTGGCCCAGCCCGTCCACTACCCGCAGCGCCACGCTAACCTTCTCGCCCGAGGCAAAGTCCAAGAACCCCACCTCGGTATCCGCCTTGACCAGCTTGACCTTCAGCCGAGAGCAGCCCATCACGCGAGACAGAACCCGAGCCTCGAGCTTGTACTTCACCAGATTCAGATTGGTATGAGCGCGGTAGGAAAGCCGAAGCACCGGAATCACACGCTCTTGCAGACTGTTGCCGCCGTGAGCAAACGTCGCCGCGCTCTGCCCCGTCGAAGCGAACACCCGAGAGTCGTTCCGGAACATCAGATAGCCCTGGGCGCCCTGATAACCCAGCGACTCCAAAGCCACCGACGTCTCCCCTTCTTTGCTCACCAGCTGCTCTTTGAAGACAAAGCGCCGGTTCGTCCCAGAGCCCTCACCAGGAACAGTAGCAACGCTGTCGTCCAAAAGCATGAAGCCGTGGTCCGAGGTGATGACAAACTCGCTCACCCCCGCCCCCTTCAGGTGAAACACCGCCGACCGCAGAAGCCCCAGCCACTGCTCCAGACCCATCAGCCCGACATCGGCCTCACCCGCCTCGTCGATCTCCCGGCTGTGAACCACGACCAGCGTGGCCTCCTTCACCTTCTTCTTCAGCGTGCCAGGCACCTCATTGACCAGGTCCTGTAGAGCGTAATCCAGGGGCTTCCGCTGCTCCTTCAGACTCCGCTCCCCCATCGCACGCAGCCTGGTGGTCAGGTTCGAGACCGTGTACTCCCCCGACCGGAACCCCTCGAACGGCTTGTTCAAGGTCAACTTCCCGTCCCGACACACCGGCGCCAGACAGTTCATCCCCACCGAAGTTACGGTAGGAAGCTCTGCCAGCCGGGCCTTCAGCTGCAGCTGCGCCCCCTGCTCTTCCAGGCTGCGGGCAAGCTCGGCCGCCATTTCGTAACGCAACGCGTCAACCAGAAAATACGCCACCTTACCAGCAGAGCGCTGCGTCGAAGGCTGCACCTCTTGCTCGTACAGGTAGCGCTGCTGCAACGCCTCGTCGGGCAAGAACCCCTCGCGCTCGCAAAGCGCCGCAAAGTCCGCCCCCAGCAGATCCACCCACTCGCGGTACCGCCTCCGCAACCGTCCCAGAGCGTCGTGAAGCACCGCGAAATGCGGCAGCTGAGCGTTCAGCAAACGCAACCGCTGCTGCTCGAACTCGCGATGGGCCCGGTCCACCAACTGGCCCCCCTCCGTCCCCGTGTACCGCGCCACCGCCTCGGCCAGGTCCTGACACTTCTGCAGTGGACGAGGATGGCTGGCCAACGCCTGCCCCAGCCTGGCCGCGCCCTCGATCAGCATCCACTCCTGACGCCGGGTCAGGTCGTTCTGCACCCACACCGACGGACTGCTCAAACGCTCCGTAGCCCAGCGCAGCGCCTGATTCCACTGCTCCTCGGCCAGGCGCTCCACCGCCGCCTCCATCAAACGCGAATCTTCCCGGCTGAAGGTGTCGACCTTCCCCAGATCCTGAGGCGAACCCGCCTCCAGCTCATCACCCAGCAGCCACTCCAGAGAGTTCGCCTGCGAGGTGTACATGGCCGGGTTTAGCTCTCGCAGACGCCCCAGCAGCTTGACGGAGGCCTTTCTTAGGGGAGGGGACAGCGATTGGAGGGGAACCAGATGCGGATGGGAGACAGCGCGGCTAAGGTCGTGCACGTACTCGACGCACAGCAGCCAGCCGAGGAACGCCTCCCCGACCTCCCACCAGTTCTCGGAGGGCTCCCCTCCTGAGTGGAACCGCTCGAAATCTTCCGAGAATCCCGTGTGTCTGTTCAGGTAGCTGCGCAGGGTGCGAAGGTTGATCCCCTTCGGGTCCTTGTTGATATGACCCTTAAGGTCGCTGTGCTGCCCGATCAACCCCTCAAGCACCCACTCGGGGCGGAGATGTTGCAGGTAAGCCGCGAACTCGTCGTCCGGCCCTTGCAGCGACTCCAACCAGGAAGCCGCCCGCTCGAAATCCAGCTCCCGCTCGGCCAACAGCTCTTCCGTCTGCTCCGGAGAAGCTTGGCCCGCCGCCACCTCGCGCACCAGCGTTTCCAGCGCCCGCTCGAAGCGAGTCCCCGCCTTATACGCCTCCAGAAGCGGAGTCGTACGGATCGTGGTATCCGTATGACCAGGTACGTGAACCAACAGCGGCTCGGGGTCCAATCCATCGCCGTGCGCCTCCAGAGCGAGCAGCGTCTCCAGGAAGCTGCCCCGATGCGCCACCACAGGGAACTTGAAACTATCAGACCCGCTCAGCGAATCCACCCAGTGAGAGTAGTGCCCCTCACGGTCCAGCCAGACCACCAGCCCCCGCTCCCGAACCTTCGCCCAAACCTCACGCTCTAACGCCTCGGCAAGTAAAGAACCCATG
>JAEXNA010000165.1 GCA_023447635.1 Vulcanimicrobiota bacterium
CGGCAGGGCTGGTGAGCGCGGTTTGCGCTTTCTCGAAAAATAAAAGAACCCTCGGCATCGGGGGGGGGTCATCCGCCAAGGGTAGAGGGGTTAACCTCTGCCCATAAGATACCCCGACTAACAAAAATTGATAAGGTGCAAATGTTTCATGGGCATGGTGTTCGTTAGGACTAGTCGACCTGCGAGGGAGCCTAGATGGTAGCGGTCGAGACGATCAGCGGGTGATCGCTGCTCCCGTTGGCCATCGGCCCACGGTCGGCGGCGTAGTTCGAGAAGTTCACGCCCGACGAGCCGAAGATGTAGTCGATCTCGCTGCGAGCCTTGTTCGGCGCGGCCGAGTCCATGCCGACGCGGTCCATGCTGTTGTCCACGCTGTTCCGTTCGTTGAAGTCGCCCGTCATGATGACGGGCAGACCGGTGGCCTGCAGTTTGCGCATCAGGTCTTGCTCGATCTTGATCGCCTTCGCGCGGTTAGCAGCGTTGTGGGGAGAGGATTTGGTGTCGGCGGGGTTGTGGATGTTCACCACCCACATCTGCTTTCCGGTGGCCTTGTCTTCGAGTTTGGCGATCGGCATCTGGCGCTTCTGGCCGCCGAAGTAGGGGATGGAGAACAGGCGCTTTTCCACCAGGCGGAACTTCTTCTTGTTGTAGACGATGGCGTTGTCGCGGTCGCCGACGACCCCGAAATTGGGGGCCAAGCGCTTGAACGCGGCCTGCTGGTCGGGCTGGAACTCTTGCATTCCCGCGATATCCACGTTGTTCTTTTTCATCGCCGCTACGGCGCCGCGCATCCTCGAGACGCCGCTGGCTTTGTCGGCCTTGTTGCCTCCGGGAGCGGTGTGGGAGGAGCCCAGCACGTTAAAGGAGGCCACGTTGAACTTCGACTTTCCACCCGGTTGGGTCGGAGCCGTCCCGAAGCTACCTCCGCGGGGACCGCCTGCGCCTCTTGGTCCGCGACCTCGACCTGCTCCCGAAGGACCGCCCAGGAACCCACCAAGGCCGCTATTGCCCCCACCCGTCCCGAAGTTGGGGATCGAGGGGAGGTTGCCGCCGCCCATCGCTCCACCGCCGAAGCCGCCCTGGAACAGCGAGCTGATCATTCCCATCATCATGGTCATGAACTGCTGCTGCATCATCAGCATCGGCATCACTCCGCCCATCGGCGCCATCGCGTTGGCCGGGTTCATCTGAGCCATCGGGAAGTTGTACTGGGGCGCGCTGCTGCTGATGAACATCGAGGTCTCCTGAGGTCAAGGCCGGGGTGGCCGTTAGTCTTGACCTCAGAATAGCTACCGTCGATGTCGCTACCGTTGCGGCGACCCGGAGCATGTTAACAAGTTGTGATGAGCCATCAACAAATTGTTGGAGGTGATGGGGCCAGGCTCGAAGGCAAGGTGGGTGCGCTGGCGAAGTCTCGCAGAATGGAACAAACAGGGACAGTCGAGACAGGTTGGAGGGGTCCGCTATTCCAGCGGCTCGTTTTGGGAGCACTTTGGCTTCAGGGAGTTCTGGTGTTCGCGGGGTTGCAGTTCCCTGTCGCTGGGACAATCGGGTTGACGAGAGAGCTATTCAAGGGGATAAGCCTGAAGGTTCCTCTTGAGGTCAAGGCGTCTTTTATGCTGGAGCCCTTGTTGGGCCATCCTTACTTTGCGGCGGTGTGTGTTGCCTGCTGGACTTTCGCGCTGTACAAGCTCTACCATTGGCGCCCTGACGGGTCTGACGCCCCGCAGTCATCGACGCAGGCCAGGCTCGAGATTGCTCTCGCGATGCATTTGGGACTTAACGTCATAATCGTAGCGTTCGGTATCATGTTGGTTTTACCGTTCGCAAATTTGCTGGGCTGTCTCTGATGGCAAATCGCTCCTGGAATCAGCCCCCCCGGTGGTCGAAGTTTTATCCACTCCGGCCCGGTTATTATCTAATGATGGGTCTCCTGTGGATTCAGGGATGTCTAACCCTCGCGGGTCTGCAACTGTTCGTCATCGACCTACCACACTGGTACGGCTGCAGCTTCCATAGTCGCGCGCTCCCGCGGACTGCGGAGATTGTCCGCAACTACGAGGGGTGGCTGCCACCGACCGGAGTGATGCTGCTGCTATGGACAGCCGGGTTTGGGCTTCTCCTGCTGTCTCAATCGCTCAAGCATCCCCTACAAGAGTCTCCGTCCGAGCCTCCCCTTAGCCTTCCCTTGTTCCTATCCATCGTCTGTTGCAGCGCCTGGCTGGTCATCGGAAGTCTTTTCCTACCCTCGTTTCTACACCTGTGGTCCGAGCTTTTCTAGTCCGCTCGACTGAACACACCGAGGCCCACGGTTCCGGATTCGTTCCGATTGAAGTGCTCGAGCGTCAACCCGCCGTTCGAGAAGTCGGCCTTAGAGAGCGAACCGGGCCCGGTGGCGTCGTTGAAGGTTGCGAAGACGAAGAGGTCTCCGTCCCAGTGACGCAGCGGGAAGACGGCCTGGCCGTTCGGCCCCAGTCGTAGCTCCAACCCGTCTCCAACCACAACCACCTGGGCGGTCCCGTGGTAAGGGCTGTCGTAGGCCCCCGCGTACTGAGTCAGCGGCGCGGGAGGCGCAGGATCGGTAGGAGGGTTCTGCTCGGACAGTTCGCCTTCCGGGGCAAAAGCGTTCGCCAGTTGCTCGGAAAAGAAGGCGTACCAGTCGCGACTCGGTTCGCCGTTGTGAACCCTTTCCAGGAAGTCCCGGCAGAGCGACTCGGCAACCCCGGTGGGCCAGGCGTTAGTCAAGACAACGATGCCGACATCAGCCGAGGGTAGGATTTCGAAGTTGGTGCCCGTTCCCCAACTGAAGGCTTCACCGTGATGAAGAATGCGGGCCCCCGAAGGGAGGTCGTCGATGAAGAATCCGAAGCCGTAATACCGCGAGAACCCAGCAGGGGATTGTTCTCGAACAGGGTCGCCTGAGGCGACACCATAGGGGTGAAAGCCGCCGCGGATATCGTGTCGGAATCGCCCTTGTGCGCACGCAGCACGAACGACATCCAGCGGGCGATGTCGTTGACGGACGAGTTGGCTCCACCTGACGGCGACTGCCCGTCCGTGTCCCAGGCCGTCGACCAGCGCTGCTCCCCCGTACCGGCGAGGCGCTCCGGCCCCAGCTACTATCACTTCTTCAGGATCTGTCTCAAAGTTAACAAAGGACAACAAGAGTTAACCTAATGCTAATGTAGTTCATCGTTTTTCGGAAGAAGCCGGCTCCTTACTCCGTTATCATTAGCGAAAAACAGAGAAGAGAGCTTACTCACTCACTATGGATCGCTTGTCCTTCACTTCTCCCGGTAATTCGAATTTCTCGGTTACTCAGCGCTACTCCGACGCAAAAAAGCCGCTATTGAGCAGTCGCTTCGACGATGCCCCCCTACACAACGACCGTTACGAATCCGCCGACTCCTGCTCCTCAGGAACCTATGACCGTAAGATGATGATGGCGATCAGGTCCGGACACGCTCAGACTGCGGAGACGTCGGAGCCTCTTGATCTCGACCCTGGGAAATTTGGCGACGCGGCAGTCCAGGGTAAAGACCTCGCGATGGATGTTGCCTGGCAAGCCCGACGCTCCCACATCAGGACCCAGAACGCTTACCGGTACAATCTCGCTCCGCTCGACACGGGACCACGGTTCAGGCCTCAGAACGCAGGCCCGCTTCAGGGCGTTCTCTCGAAGGCTCACCGAGGTTTAGGAGGGTTCGGGGTCGCGGCCGGATTTCAGGACCTTCTAAAGGCTCACAAAGACCTTTCCGAGGGCAACGCCGATGGCTTTATCAAGTTGGCCACTGGCACGGCCAGCCTTGGACAAGGAGGTTCGAGTCTAGCGAGTCTTACCAGCGGAGGGCGCGCTGCTGTCAGCAAGTTGAGCAAAACCGCCTTGAAAGGGGCTGGGAAATGGGGTCTGACCCTGGGTAGCAAGACGGCCGTTAAAATCGGGCTTGGCCGGATTCCGATACTTGGAGCAGCCGTGACGGCGCTCGACGGTTCTTACGATATCAGATCGTATAACAGGGCTAAGGCTGCCGGCAAGGTGACCAAGGAGGACGAGCTTAAGCGGGATTGTGGCATCGCAAAACTCGTTGGGGCCGCTCTGCAGACGGCTGGGGTGGCTCTGGCCCTGGGCTGTCCACCGCTCGGACTCGCGGTAATGGCGGCTGGTTCGGCGGTCAGCATCGGTGCCGATCTGGTGGCTAACTCGAAGACGGTACGGGAAGTCGGAAAGGCCGGAATGGAGAAGGTCGGCCAGGCGACTCGAGCGACCGGCAACTTCCTGGGTTCGCTTCCCGGGAAGCTCGGCGAAGGGTTGGAGCAGGCCGCTCGTGGACTGAACCCGATGCCGGGAGTCTACCATCGATTGGCGCAGAACCGCTACTAGCGAGGTTCCGGAGGCGGGCTATTTCTGGTAGCGCGAGGCTCCGGGCTTGTAGAGCGAAACGCTCTCGACCCGACCCTTCCCGAAGCGCGGCGTTTCGCGGCTGCTAGGGAAGTGAAAGCAGACCCCTTTAGAGTTGTAGTCCCAATAGCCGCCGTGCTCGGTCAGGGCGTCGCTGGACGGCTTCCCGAACTGCTTCAGCAGGTCGTCTTTGCTGCATCCCGGGCCAATGCTCGACGCTCCCGTCATTCGGAAGGCTTTGTCGTGCAGCGTGACCTCTTTCACCTTATCGTCCGTCCCGACCCCGATGAGCAGTCTCGGCTGGCCGTCGGGAGGGAAGAAATAGGTGTCGCCAACGACTCTGCGGTCGACGTCGTAGGCCCAGCCGCTCAGGGCTTGCAACATTTGGTCTCGCGAGGCACCCAGGGCGACCGGCCCAAAGCTTTTGCCGGGCCGGAAGGTGAAGACCGCGTTCTCTGCGATGGCGGGAGTGAGGGTGATGGCGAGCAGTAAGGACAGCCAAAGACGACGCATCCGAAGAACTTAGTCGAGGTTGCTCGGCTTCCTGCGGGTCGCTCGTTACGCTACCCGGCTTTTGGCTCGTGAAGTTCGATCTAACGCCAGGATGCGAATATTCGCAACGCCCGAGCGCGAATTTAAGCTCCGCAAGCTCGACAGATTAGCGAAGAACAATCAGAGGAACGTATTCTTGCCTTCAGAAAGATAGTTTCTCATGAAGCTATTCGTGGTTGTAGGACTTTGTCTGATTCTGGCCGGCTGCGGCGATTCGTCCTCGGCGATATCTCCTCCAACAAACGTGGCAGGCTCTTCACTGACTGGCGTCGTCAAGGGCGAGGACGGCGCTCCTTTGAGTGGGGTTCAGCTGGTCGCCATGGAGCGAGTCAGTCACGAAACCCGCAAGGCTACAAGTGAAGCTGACGGAACCTTCACTTTGCTTCTGGCTGGCGGCGTCTACGATGTAGGGCTAGACGCCGAAGATGACCCTACGACGGCAACGTGTTTCTATGGACCGCTATCCGTGACCGGTCAGCAAAGTCACAACTTCGTCGTCCGGAACGCGGGGGACCGACCCGCCGGTCAGGTCTTCGGAAGAATCTTATCCCAAGACGGTCTACCTGCTGCAAACCGCTCCATTTCGCTGCGCCCAGGCTTTGCCAAAAATGCCGACGTGTCTTTGCGAGAGGCCGTACTTTCCTCGACGACAGAAGCGGATGGAAGCTTTCAAATGGAACTTCCCTTCGCCGCTGACGCAGGCCTCGACCTGGAACTGAACAACGACGACGGCACTCTTGATGAGTTCATAGACTTTGGGAAAAAAGCCAAGCCGTGCTACCTCGAAATTTCGGGCTAGGCAGGCGTAAAGAATCGGTTGCGGTGCAACGAAGCGGATGCGCCCCAAAGCGCCCCATCCAACGGAGTCGCTGGAGACATCCCTTTCACAACCCCAATCATCCCTTTTACTCTGCAACCTCAGAATCTCTACGATTCGCCCCAGGACGGCACATTTCTTGGTGGCAAGTTTCCTCTGTATCAAAGCACCAAGCGGGTTCTCGATATCGTTCGTGGCGACCCGAAACTCCTCGATGATCCAACTGCGTGGATGTACAAGACACTCTCTGTGGGAATGACCCTGGACAGACATCACTCCTGGTATTGGGGCGACTACGCGATCCATCTGACAGCCGGCCTCCCAACTCCATTTCCCTTGCAGTGGGTCTTTTACGACGAAACCGGCGATTATTATACGCTAGCAATCAACGATTCCTCTCATGGGCACATCGTGAACTACAAGAGCGCGAAGCCGGCAATTGTGAAATTCACCACCAGTCACTGACCTGGCTTCCAAGCATCAGCGAAGGCCCTGATGGAACCGGCCGTGCCCTCCTCGCGTCCTAGCAGAGAACTCTGTGACATCAAAACCGCCAGCTCCACGCCCATCCGAAAGGTCTCGAACGATGAAAAAGCTCCGGCCCCTCTGCCTGCTCTCTGCCGTCTTCACGGCCACGCTCCTCACTGGATGCGGGTCGAGCAACTCTGACTTCGTGGTCACCGGCACCGCGCCGAACCCGCAACCGGGGGTCCTGGCTCAAAGCACCGATCTGCACTTCGCGCACCTCTCGGGAGTGCTGAGCGACGCCGAGCCTTCTCACACTCACCAGATTCGCATCGACCCCGCCCAGTTCACGCTACCCAACGGTCGCGCGCTCCTGAAGTTCACCCTCGAGCATGAGCACGACCAGACGGTCCAACTCGCCGACCTCAACGGCTTCGAAAGAGTCGGAGACGGCCTGCTTGGTCCGGCCGCCGCAGGCTCCACCCTGACTCTCCGGGTCACTGGTCGAGGCGCCTATCGGGTGCTGGTCAGCCTGGCCGGCGACGTGGACGGCGATGGCGATGTCGACGGCACGGATTTGACGCGATTGCAGGGTAGCCTGACCTCGAGCGGCCTCACCCTGGAAGTTGCCGATCTTAACGGAGACGGCGAACTTGATGCCGAGGACCACGAGTTGGCGCGCGAGAACGCTGGAACCTCCACCCGTGTCCGTCCCCTCCAGATGCGCCTGGGCCTGCACCATGGCCTGGAGCCTCTGGCGGCGATTGGAGAGACGCTGGACGAAACGGCGACCTTCGCGGGTCAGGCGTCGCCTGGAGCCAGCGTGAATCTGGTTGGAGGGGTTCTCGCCCAGGCGCTGCCGCTACTGGTTGACAGTAACGGGGAGTTCACGTTCGAAGCCCCGTTGGTCCAGGGCGAGAATACCGTCCAGGCCGTGGCTACCGACAGCTTCGGGCAGCGCGTGGACAGCGTGGCCGTTGTCGAAAGGGTCGAGCAGCCGTCGGAGGCGCCCACCCGCATGGACCAGGATCGACGGAACCGGATCTGGCTGCTCGACGAGCACAACAACAACTTCCTGTTTCGCGGGCCCTTGCCGCTGAACAGCCTCGAGGACGATGGGAGGGTCGATTTCACCACGCTCATCGACGTGATGAACCAGCGGTTGGCCCAGCAAGGTGCCTCGATCAGTACCTTGCCCCCCGAGTTCAAATTCACCGAGATCACCCTCATCACCAATCGGGTTGACTCGTTAAGTAAGAGCCACGGCGACGAGGGTTTTGCCACGCGCCTGATCTACTCGACCATCCTGAGCGCGATTCCGGGCCTGCCGCCGGACGACACTGAGAATCCTACGAGTCTCTACACCGGGCCGCTGGACAATAAGGTGGTGGAGGGGCCGACGCTCACCCAGACGGTGCAGTCCACGACCTATACGGTTCACCCGGGCGTGACCTGGCAACCGACGGCGGCGAACTCTACCGGTCAGGCTCCAACCACTTTGGAAGGCGGTAGTAACGGTTATGAAGCGGTGGTCAAGAGCACTTTCCCGATCGTCTCGATCGCTTCGAACCCGGAGGCGCCTCAGCGCCAGTTGAGCAACCCGCTCTCGAACGTCTCCGTGGTGACCCGCTACGTTCATGGACTGATGAGCGAGGACAACACGGGCGATGTGCCTCACATCTATTACCTGCACTGCATCAACGGCCACGACCGCACGGGCATGGTGGCGACGGCGTACGTGCTCAGTGCCTACGGGGCGAGCTTTGATTACGACCTGGCGACCGCCTACAAGTACGGTCAGATGAGCCAGTATCTCCCCGGCACCGCCCCTGACGGAGTGGACCCGAATCGCAACTACTGGGACGAACTGGAGCAGGAGACTCCCAAGTCGGGCGAGTTGAAGAAGAAGTACATGCAGGCCGTGCAGGCGCTGGCCTACTTGTATCATCATCCCGCAGGCTCGGGCGTTCAAAAGGCGCCGGCAATGGCGACCAAGGTTCCCGAGGTTCCGCTGTGGAAGGCGGGCTATCGCTACGGCGATCCCGCCAGCAGCCCGACCGAGCAGACCCCGGCTGACTACGTCCACGTCCGGCCTTGACGGTCTACTCGTCGACGGAGGGGTTGTGCTTGTACCAGATCGCCTGGGCGCGCGCGGGGCGCTCGGTAAGAGACCAATCCGGTTCGGCGATCCATTCCACGCAAGTTTTGACCATCGCTTCGACCGACTCGAAGTGAAGTTCCGCGACCTCGACGACCAGGTAGACCGGGCTGTTGTCGTTTCCGGCTTCGACTGCGTACCATCCGCCGTCGCCTACCGCGAACGGGAACAGCATGGACTCGAGCCCATCCTCGCCGTCACGTCCCAGAGCGGTCAGCATCAGATGGCGTTCCGTCATGGCCCGGTCCAGAGGCACGAACGCTTTGCCCACGAATCCCAGCGGCAACGTCGAGCCTTCGACCGAGCCGTTGCGCCAACCGTAGAGTTCCAGGATGTCGCTCGAAGCTTGCAGTTTGGCGCCTTCGATGTGCTGTCTGATCTCGGCTTCTGTCAGCGCGGGTTGGAGCGACTCGCTCACCTCGATCCCCTTGGACTGATAGGCGACGCAGAGAGCATCGAGGAGCGGAGCCAGTCGGGTTGTGTTGAATTCCATCTGACGCGGTTCTACGACTTTGCACATATCCATTCCCAGAACGTGGGGAACGCGATCAATGGAAGAGCGGACGGATCACGGATCCGCCCGTTGTGCGGGCTGATCTCTGTTCGCACAGCGGACTGATCGCTAGGCGGGGCGCACAGCCGATGCCAGCGCGCTGCGCAGGTCGAAGTTCAGGTCCAGCAACTGCTCGACTTTAAGTCGAGTGGTCGCCAGGCCTATCTGCCGTTCCCGTCGGCGGTCCGACTCTGCGTCGTGCCCAAACCCATCCACCTCGATCACGCTGCACGCCTCGCGCTGGCAGCGAAGCACGTCGACCCGATGACGCCACTCGCGTGAGCTGAGCGTCACTTGGAAGAAAAAGAACTCCTCGGGAAAAGCGAGGCACGCGGCGGGGCAGTGAGAGACTCCGGTGCCCGACTTCGGGTCGATGATGCGATGAGGAACTCTGGTCATCCAGTCCGGCGCCGCGTGGCAAGGAGACGCTCCCAGGAGTAACAACCTGAGAATCAGCAGAACCTCCTCGGCCGATTCCGCCACAAGCTGATGGCAGACCGATTGGCAAGCGGGGAAATCGGGACGCCGCTGGATGCTGGTCATCACCTGTGCCACGAATTCCGGGTATTTGCGCCGCGCTGTCGAGAAGCGCACGTGAGTCGCCCGATCTCTCGGAGGTTCGTAGAGTTGGTTGCTCGACAAGCACCGGCGACCGTTTACCCGCAACGTCTTGGTCGTTCCGACGGGCTCGATAAAGCCTTCGATAGGTCCCAGGACCAACTCTAGCGCTCGACGTTGCGTGGGCGTCGGCTGACCCTGGCCAAGCTCGAGTTCACTAAGGCGCTGGGAAGCAATACCGCACAATTCGGCCAACGCCTTTTGAGAAACTCCCTGGGCTTCACGGCGGTCTCGGACGATGGTACCGAAAGGTTTGATGAACATGAAGGGCCTCCTGGCAGATGAGAATAGCCACCTATGCTTCGCCCCCTGCGAACGGCTCCCGCCGGACAAAAAGTTAAATTTTCCGTCCAGTCCCCACCCCTCTCAAAGGACATCGTTGACGTGGGTCCGTTGGCTCGTCACAATAGAACGATGGGCGGAGTAAAAATAGTACGTGGCCTTATGTCGCTGTTCTGTTTTCTGGGGTCCCTCTTCGGACTCGTTGCCTACGTTTGGACCTTCACCCCTTTTGACCAGTCCGGCGTTGCGACAGCTATCCTCTGGCAAGGCGCGCTTTGGTTGGTTATCGGTCTCCCGATCTTCCTTTACGTCCTCAGCTCTACACGGCATTGGTCCAGCAAAGGCATGATGCCCCGGTGGACCAAGTGGCCCATGGCGGTGGTCTTCCTACCCGTGATTATAAGCTTCTGTTACAGCGTCTATCGTTTAGAGTTCGGGAGCCTTCGCGAGGAGCAGGGGCGCTACACTCTACAGAACCACGCAAGAGTTGTTCGTCATCTCTCGCAGGACGAGTACCACGAGCTGAAGCGCTATGAGAACCGACTGCCGCTCGGGCACCTCACTGCATTTTGGCACGGCACGGCACTGCTCTGGGGCTGGGGCAGCCGCGAGAGGAAGTATTACTAGCGGGCCTACCTGTGCATGGCCAGGACGAAGGCGATCGGGCCTCGGGTTTTCGGCGTCGGGACGCCGGCCAGCGCCAGCTTCAGCGCCTCCTCACCCACGGGCGACTTGACGAAGAGCAGCGACTGCCCCTTGGCGTTGACGCTGACTTGGGCTAGTACCGGACCCGACCCCTCGGGGACCTGACTTGCTATCGCCTCGAGTAGCCCGACCACGTAGTCTTTGAAAACGTCGCCCTCGACTCTGGCCTGGAAGACCTGGTCGTCGGTGAAGAGCGTCAGCTTGAGGGGGTCGTCCGCCGTGACCACAGGCATGGTGAACTCGGGGTTTTCCATCAAGTTGTCACTCAAGATGTCCGGCTCGGGTTGGGATAGCGGCAGTTGGCCCAGCGCCTCTAGAGTCGCGTTCAGCTCGGCAGGTTCCGACGGCAGTTGAAAAGCGAAGAGAATCTCCTCGGGCTTGAGAAAGATCCAGCGGCCCGTCGGCGCCTCGACCGTCAGAAGTGGGCCCTCAAGGTCGAAAGGATAGAGCGCCCACAGATAGTTCATCTCTTCGGCGTTGGCGCGACGAACCGTGAAGTCGCCTTGCACCTTGGACCTGAGCCCGCGGGTCACAGCTTCACGCGCCGCCGGCTCTCCCAGAGTCTGTCCGATTCCTCGGAGCGAGCCCGCCAGACGGCGGACGTTGAAATCGAGTTTGACCGGCGAAGCAGACTGGAAAGCCGGGTCTTCGCGAAGCCAGTCCCACATAAACGGGTCCACCGTCATGGTGTCGCCCGGTAGGACCTGGCTGCTATCGGGCGCCAGCGCTTTCTCTAACGCCTCGGCTAGGGCCATCTCCTGCTCCGCGGTAGGAGCAACCCGAACCACCCCTTCCGGCGCAGGCACCAGCGGACCCAGACGGTCCTGCGAGAGCGCGGGAGGGCAGAGCAAGAGGAGCGACACGAGGGGAGAAACCAGCAGCTTGCGATATCGGCTTTTCATAGCCGTCCACCCTTCGTCACCCGGCACGATATCCTTCGACCCTAATCGGTCAGCTTTTGGAAATCGAGCATCTGCGTGAGGTACGGATACGTTACTTCAGCCTTGCCCGCCAACTCGGGGGTAGACTCGACCAGACCTCGGATCCGATCGAGGAGCGCTGTCTGCTCCACTTCAGGGAGCGAAGCCACGAAACTGCGCGTGCGGGTCCCCTCGACCACCACCTCTTCGGCCGGTCCGGAATGTCCGTGGTCCACCAACGTCTTGCGCATCGGGCCGAACCCGCCGGCCACAAACAGCGGCTCCATATCCTCGGCCGCCTGGCTGGGCACATCCGCGCCGTAGGGAGCGAGAATCTTCGAAATCTGAGCGACCCACTCCACCCTCTCATCCCTCAGATTCCAAACCAGACCTACGCGGCCACCCGGCTTCAGCACGCGACGGAACTCGGCCACCGTTTCGGCCGTCGAGAACCAGTGGAACGACTGCGCGCAGACCACCGCGTCGACGCTGCGGTCAGGCAGGTCTAACTTCTGCGCCGTGTCGTCCGTGGTCCGCACGCCAGGGAACGAGGCGACGAGATGAGCGCGCATCTCGGCCACCGGTTCGACCGCGATGACCTCGGCGCCGGTTTCGATGAGGCGAGCGGTGAACTTCCCGGTTCCGGCTCCAACCTCGACCACCACCGACCCCGGGCCCAGGCCCAGAGTCTCCTGAAGCCAACCCAGGCAGGCCTGGGGGTAGGAGGGTCGGGTCGAGGCGTACAGCCCGGCCTGGGCGCTGAAGCCCTGCGCGGCGAGAGGGTGGATTTCGGGGGAGAGGCTCATACTTGGTCCCTTTGGCCCCTCGCAGCCAGATCCTTTGAACCGAAAATTCAGCGACATCCCCTCAGGGAAAGTCCTGAGGGAGCGGTTGGCCCGGTCGGGAAGCCTCTACACCAGAGTTGCTGGTTGAACACCGCGGGGGCGGAGTGCGAAATTCTTCTGAACCTCGGCGGGCGCTGCGGCGTAATCAACGCATCTCAGGAAGGGACGAAGACTATGCGATATAGAGCCATCACCCTCATCTCGGCGGCGCTTCTGGCTGGTTGTGGAAACGCACCTGGCGGCGCTCGTGGGAATCCGTATTACACAGGGACCCAAGGCCTCATCGAGCGACAGTCGGCAGCTGCCGCGACACCGGTAGAGAACGCGGTTCTGCCAAAGGCTGGTAAACCGAAGGCCAGCCCGGACGATCTTTTCAAGATGGCCATGATGGAGCCGCTTTCTACCTTCTCGGCGGACGTCGATACGGCGTCCTACTCTAACCTGCGTCGCGCCCTAAAGGACGGAGTCCGTCCCGATCCGGCCGCCGTTCGGGTGGAGGAGATGCTGAACTACTTCAGCTACAACCTGCCCGAGCCGAAGGACGGACAAGCGTTTTCACTGACCACGGAACTCTCAGACTGTCCCTGGAATAAGCAGGCCAAACTGCTGCGCCTGGCCATTAAGACGCCGTCGATCAGCCAGAAAGATCGCCCGCCGTGCAACCTGGTGTTCCTGGTCGATGTCTCGGGTTCGATGGAAGAAGAACGAAAGCTGCCGCTTTTGAAAGAAAGCCTGAGGACTCTGGTGGCCAACCTGAAAGCTGAGGACAGGATCGCGATCGTGACCTACGCCGGCGATTCTGGAGTGGCGCTTCCGTCGACCCCTGTCCGTGAGCGAGGCAAGATCCTGGAAGCGATCGACAAGATGAGCGCCGGGGGGAGCACCAACGGCGCTTCGGGGCTGGAACTTGCCTACCAGGTGATCGCGGAGAGCGGCACGGAAGAGACCATCAACCGTGTGATTCTAGCCACCGACGGCGACTTCAACGTCGGTCCCTCGTCCCAGAAAGAATTGACCTCGCTTATCGAGGAGAAGCGCAAATCCGGCATCGCCCTGAGCGTGCTGGGGTTTGGAGGCTACGCCTCTAACGACGGCACCATGGAAACGCTGGCCGACCACGGCAACGGCAATTACGCCTCCATCGACAGCCTCGACGAGGCGAACAAGGTGCTGGTGAAAGAGGCGGGATCGACGCTGGTCACCGTGGCCAAGGACGTGAAGTTTCAGATCGCTTTTAACCCTCTGAAGGTGGAGAAGTACCGGCAGATCGGCTACAGGAACCGACAGTTGGCGGCCCAGGATTTCGACAACGATAAGAAGGACGCGGGCGACCTGGGGGCAGGCCACTCGGTCACCGTGGTGTACGAACTGATCCCGCCTAAGGGCGAGGTCGCGCTGCTGAAAGACGTCTTCTCGAAAGAGATGGGTACGGCGCCGAAGCCGGACCAACTGGCTCTGGTGAAGATGCGCTACAAGGCGCCGAAGGACGACGAGAGCGTGCTTGTCGAGGTACCGATTCTCCCCCAGAGCCAGGCGTTGGCGAAGAGCACGCCCGACCATCGCTGGGCTGTCGCTGTGACGGGTTTCGGGCTGACCTTAGAGGGCGATGCGTCGGCTAAGGAGATCTCTTTAGAGGCGGTTGCCAGTCTAGCGGAGGGGGCGATGGGCCGAAACTCTGATCCGTCGCGAGGCGAGTTTCTGGACCTGGTTCGCCGGGCGAGCGAACTGACGAGCTAAGCTGCAGCGAGCGACCCGCTCGGGCGGGTCGCTCGCTTTCAAACTACCAGGGGTAAGCGCCGGCGGTATGAGTGAAGGTGCCGTGCGGCCCCTCCGGTCCCAGAAGGGCGACCCGTACCGCTTCGGCCGCGCCTTCTTCCAGGGTCTCGTTCCCCTCAAAGTTGTTCAGAGCGGTTTTCGTGAATCCAGGACTGACGACGTTGAGCTTGACCGACGAGCCTTCGAGTTCGATGGCGAAGGCTAGAGAGATGGCATGCATCCCCGTCTTCGAGGCGGCGTAGCCCGGCGTGTAGATCGAGCGCCACGGATGGTCGGGTTCGGAGTTCATCGTCATCGACCCGGCGCCGCTGCCGACGTTGACGATACGGGCGAAAGGGCGCGCCTTGAGAAGCGGTAGGAACGCCTGAGTCACCGCCAGCACGCCGAAAACGTTGGTCTCCCAGATGGCGCGGACTTCTTCGAGGGAGACCTTACTGGCCACCGACGTCTCGACGAATTCGGCCAGGGTCATCCCTTCGGTCTTCGTCGTGTTCGAGATGGCGGCGTTGTTAATCAGCACATCCAACCCTCCAACCTCGGCCTCCAGGCGGGAGACAACGGCCTTGATGGAGGCAGGGTCGGTGACGTCGAGTTGAATGGGGCGAACATCGCCTTCGATCTCCTTTGCGGCCTCCTGGCCACGTTCAAGGTTGCGGGAGCCCAGATAGACAGTGTAGCCGTGCCCCGCCATCTTTTTGGCGATCTGTTTGCCGATGCCTTGATTGGCCCCGGTCACCAGCACCACGCTTTGTTGTTCGGTCATAACGTTTCCTCGATTCGATTCGGATGGGCCTACCATAGACCACGATTTTAGGACTTGATATAATGAAACGTCCGAATATCTTTCGCAGGAGTCCAGTTTGGCCGATCCGTTAGCTCAGGTCGTGACGTTGCTGCAGCCCCAGGCGCTGTACGCGAAAACCGCATCCGCTTCAGGTCCATGGCGCGTCACCAGTCACGACCAGAGCGCTCCCTTCTACTGTGCGGTGGTCGAGGGGGAGGTGCGTTTGGAGATCAGAGGAGAGGAGCCTCGGATCCTGCGGGCGGGCCACTTTCTGCTGTCTCCAACGGTGGGAGGGGGAGTGATGAGCAGCGTGCAGCCGTCCGGGCCGGAGCACGAGGTGACCGAGCCGCTGGTCCTGCCGAACGGAGAATACCGGGTGGGCGACCCTGAGGCTGCTCACGACGTTCGTATGCTGATCGGCTACTGCACGTTCGATTCCTCCGACGCCTCGCTTCTGGTTTCGCTGCTGCCGAAACTGGTCCATATCCAGGGGGAGCCGAGGCTGTCCGTCCTCACGAAGATGGTGGTGGAGGAGACGCGCGCGCAGCGACCGGCTCGCGATATTGTGCTGGCGCGCCTTATGGAGGTGCTTTTCATCGAAGCGTTCCGCTCATCGGACGCGACCGCAGTGTCGCCCGGACTGATGCGAGGGTTGAGCGATGAGCGAGTGGGGACTGCCCTGCGAGCTATGCACGCAGACCCGTCGCGCAACTGGACGGTCCCGCAACTCGCCGACGAATCGGCGCTGTCCCGCTCGGCTTTTTTCGAGCGGTTCCAGCGTGCGGTCGGAGTGGCGCCGATGGAGTACTTGCTGAACTGGAGGATGGCGCTGGCCAAAAGCCTGCTGCGAAAGAGAGAGAGCAACGTCGCCCAGGTGGCCGAGAAGGTGGGCTACGGCTCGGCCAGCACCTTCAGCACCGCGTTCCGACGACACGTCGGCCTGCCGCCAGCCCAGTTCGCCAGGGAGGCGGTGCAGAGGTGATGGACTACGAGGATTCGTTGCGCCAGGCGGAGGCCTTGCTCGCCATCGGGGACTTGAAGGCCGCGCAAGAGCTTGCATCGTCGATTATCAATGCGGTCGTTGCCAGAGAAACATGCAGCGACGCCACGAGTAGCGCTCCCGCCTCGACACATCTTCTTACGGCTCTCATCCTTGCGGCCAGCGCAGCAGAGTCGGCTCAGGACTATATTCGTTCCGCACACTACTACTCGGTAGCGGGGCGGATTTCGTCTAGCGCAGATCTCTGGGCGAAGGCGGCGAGAGTCAATGCCCGAAGCCAGGAATGGCACGCGACCAGGAGCACGATACGCTGGCGGCTTGACCACGCTATACGCTTAGCGTTAGAGAACGATGACCAGGCGGCCCTTCGTGGCCTGTTGGAGGAACGTCTAACTATCGGTGAATCGCTGCCGGAGGTAACAAAGGGTACCCACGAGCGGATGTTAGAGCGGGCGCGGGAAGCTCTTGCTCAAGGCGAGCCCAAGCGTGCTTTTGCGGAAGCGGAAGCTGTACGGGCAGAAGAGCCGTCGGTTCCCCGTTTCATCGCTGCGCACGCCCTTGGGTTGCAAGCGGAAGCCCTCTACGATCTCGGACAGACTTTTAGAGGTTGCATTTTTCTGGCAGAGGCAGCTCAATGGGCGGACGATCCCGAGGCTTTTTTTCGGGCCGCCAATTTCATCCGGAAGGAGGAGGGGTTGGAGGTCGAGGGACTCGCACACGACTGGTACCAACGCGCTCTGCGGCTCACCCTCGAACTCGGTGAGGAGAAGACGGCTGACAAGTTGCGAGCCAAGTTGGCGCAGACCTCGCCCGTTTCTGATGCTGAACTGCTGCACAGCGCCGAACTGCGTCTTGAGCACGGATCCCCGGAAGAGGCTGAGGCGTTAGGACGGGCTTTGATGATCAGGGGCACCAGCAATAGAGAAGGCCTGTTACTTCGCGCCCGTGCGCTCAATCTAACGAATGAGCCTTTGCAGTCTGCGATTTACGCGCATGCTGCCGAGAAGGCGACGGGATAGGCAGTAGTGGGGTAGGACAGGGCGATGCAAGAGGTTTGGAGGGAGTTCGGAGAGGCCCGAATGTGTGCGCTGATCAACGGTGAGCGCGGCTGGCTGATGCACCTGCGGTTCGAGGGGGATGAGGGGCTACACTCGGTCGATCTCGAGTGCCAGGACGACGGCGAGAGCGATTTCTTGCTGAACAATGGTCAACTCGATCGCTATCCTACAGCCTGGGCTCTGCCTGTCGAGATTGTTGATAGAGCGCTGGAACACTTCGAGAGAACGGGCGAAGCTGCGCCGTTCGTAGCCTGGGAAGTTTAGGGCTGCACCCTAGACTAGCGAAAGGAAGCGTAGCACCAGGATGCTGAACCGACGCTGGCTTGGTCAGAAGTCGTAGACGGTGACTCTGACCCCGCGAGCCCCTAAAGTTGCGTTGATCAACGTCTCGATCCGGTCCCATTCGCCACCGGCTAAGCCGCACCCGATTCGCGGCATGTGAACCGATGCTCCTCCACTCAGCGCGTGCTCGGCTACCCTGCTCAGACCTGCTTCGACAGCCTTGTAACGGATCGGTGGAACGCCCTTGCGTGACCTCAGCCCTACCTGGCCGATAAGATTCGCGACTTCCAGATCGGGGCGGACCCGTATGAACTGGACCTGCCCTAACTCGTGGTCAGATTGCGATTTATGCCACTCTTTGAACTGCCTCTCGGGCTCTTTCCAGCGCTTGGAGATGGCCAGGACGAACCCCTTTCCCCACGCGCCGACGTCGTTGCAGATGTGGACCAGGATCTTGGCATCGTTTCCGGCCGGGTCCGTCGCATCGCCTTCTAGATAGTTGATTTGCATAACGCCCCCATTGGCACCCCGATGTCTCAATTCTTCTTCCATTGGTGCTCCGTGTTCATCTGCGGTCTGGAACTCTTGTGCTCTGTGTCGGACAACGATGCCTCACCAGGTCTATCTCCCTTCTAGTGGGAGGGGGCAGGGAGCGAAGCCGAAGGCGAGCCCGGGACCCTGGAGCAGATAGCGAGCACCAGGGGGGGCAAAGCCGTCTTCGGGACGGTCCAGTAAGGTAAAGGAGACACCTTCGGTCTCGCCCTCGCGTTGGAGAACCAGCGTATCTCCGTAAAATCTGTAGGTGCCCTTCTCGACCTCGGGTAGAAGGGTTACGTTATCGCTGGCGTCCCCATCGACGTAGCGAAAAGTTGCCTCGCCATCCTCCAACACCAGGTAAACGAGCATGTTGGGACCCTGCGCTAGTCCGACAGTGATGCCATCTTTAGCATCATCGTAGAAGGATCGAGCCAGTGGACTACGGGGAACTGAGCCTTGCCCCAACTTTAACAAAAGCGCGACCACGACGACAACAGCGCATAGAGTCCCGGTAGCTTTGTGTTGTAAAGTCATGGCTGAAGCATAGCATCCCGGTTGCCCAGCGTCACCCCCCAACGGGAAGTGTAGGTCTCCCCGCGAGGGAGCGGGGGCGGCGGCTCGAATCGGACGGCGTGGAGAAGACGTTTTGTAGATTCGTGGCAGGGGCGGTGTTATCGCTACTGGCCTCCTGCAATCCAGAGAGTCTGCCGTCAGGGCGCAAAGCCGCGCCTTCGCTCTCGGTCACGACCCGGATCGCCATTCGCTACGCCGAACTTGGCCGCCTTGGCACACCGGAGAAGATCACGGAAGAGTTCTCCCGTGACGGCCTCGTTCTCAACGCCGAGTACCTCTTCGAGCATTCGGTGGGATTCGAGAATTTGAAGCTCTACTCGGACGCGCCCTTCGATCTCGAGAAGGGGCGCAAGATTCTGGAAGAAGCACAGCGACGGCTCAAAGCCTCTCCCATCTATGACCCGAAACGTCCGCACCTTGGCTTCGTTTGCAACGACGCCTGGCGAAGCGAGTTCTTCTTGCAGGGCAAGAACAAGTACGGCGGGTTGAGCTACTGCCATCTCGTTCCGCACGTGTTTTTTGCCAAAGCAAGGATCGACGACGACGTCGTTCTATCCGCCCAGAACCGCCCGGTCGCGCCTCCCAGGACGCTTACCTTTTACGTCACGCACGAGTTCGCGCATGCCGTGGTGAGAGATACGGTCGGCAGCCCGAACTTCAGCAAGCTACCCCGCTGGCTTTCCGAAGGCTACCCGGACTTCGTTGGTCTGGGACCGGACTTCACCTACGAGGATGCGCTGATCGCCTATAAAATTCGTGACCCGCGTGTCAACGGGACGATGGCAGGCGACTACATGCTTTATGACGTGCTGACCGCTCACTACCTGGATCGCGCGAAGATCAAAGTTGGAGACCTGCTCTCCGACCCGCCAGATTTCGAGCAGGCTAAAGCCGAAGCATTTGCCCGATAAGAAACCGAGATCCGTTAGCTGTCCGGACTGATCTATGTCCGTACAGCCGACTGATCTGCGGCCCGCCCGCGTTAGATAGAATTGCCCTCGAACCGGGGTGGCGATTTTTTTACCAGAACCGAACTCGCTTTTCGGGGGCGAGATACATCGCATCCCCCGGCCGCACGTCGAACGCCTCGTAGAACGCATCGACGTGCTGCAGCGGACCGTTCACCCGAAACTCGGCCGGAGCGTGCTCGTCGTGGCTCAGAAGCAGGCGCAGTTCGTCCTCCCGGAAGATCAGCAGGTTCTTCTGCGCGTAGCTCAGGAAGAACCGCTGCGCCCCGGTGAAGCCGTCCAGGACCGGAGCCTCCCTGCCTTCCAGAGACGCCTCGTAGGCCCGATAGGCGCTCACCAGTCCCATCAGATCGGCCAGATTCTCTCCCAGGGTCAGTTCGCCATCCACGGGCAGGTCGGGCAGGGCCAAATAGCCGTTGAACTGATCGATGAGACGCTGGCTTAGCGCTTCGTAGGTCGCTCGGTCGGCAGCGGTCCACCAGTCTCTCGCAGCGCCTTCGCTGTCGTAGAGCGAGCCAGAGTCGTCGAAGGCGTGCCCGATCTCGTGCCCGATGACCGTGCCGATCGCTCCGTAGTTGGCGGCGTCATCCGCCTCCAGGTCGAAAACAGGAGACTGCAGAAAGGCCGCCGGAAAGATCATCTCGTTGGTCGACCGGTCGTAGAAGGCGTTGACGGTCTGCGGATTGGTAGTCCACCGGTTCCTGTCCACAGGCGCGCCCTCTTCGGCCAGAGTCTCCGAGCGGACAAGCTCGAAATATCGTCGGGCGTTGCCAACCAGGTCGGTGGGCGAGACCTGCAGCTTTTCATAGCTGTCCCATTCGTCGGGGTAGCCGATTTTGACCCGCATCTTATCGAGCTTCTCCAGCGCCTCGCGGCGGGTGCTCTCGGAAAACCAGGTCTGTTCGAGTAGCCCCTCCCGGGTGGCTGCCAGCAGACGGGCGACCATCGTCTCCATCTTCTGCCTGGCCGCAGCCGAGAAGTGGCGCTCTACGTACTTTCTCCCCAGGGCCGACCCCATCATATTGTTGAGCCCCACAAGCGCCATCTCCCAGCGAGGCTGCGCGTCAGTGCTGCCGGACAGGGCGCTGTAAAAGCGGGAACGCTGCCCCGCAGTGGCAGCGTTCATAAAGTATGAATAACGGTCCATCAGGCGGAAGGCAAGGTAGCTCTTCCACGCCTCCACCTCGAAGGAGGCGTAGACCTCTCCAATCCTTTCGGCGTAGCCTAGACGGCCGATCACCAGCTCCGCGCTCTGGTCCAGTCCGCTGGCACGAGCGTACACCTGCCACTCGAAAGGAGCTAAGACCTCGCCCAACCGGGTGGTCGAGATTCGGATGTTGTTCTTCTGCTGGTCGTTCTGTTCGGCAGAGTTGGGGAAGGCGCCAGCCAGCGCCGTCTGAATCTCCAAGACCTGACGCGCTCCGGCCTCAGGATCGGGGTGCTCGGCGGCGCGCAGCATGCCCGTCGCATACTCCACCAGGTTCCTCCGGGCCTCGAGGTGCACAGGATGGTCTTCGAGGTAGTAGACCCGGCTCAAGGTCAACCCTGTTGGGCTCAGGTAAAGCGATTGCACCTGGGGGGTCTCCGGATCGGGGCCGACTCCCACGCTGAAGATTCCACTGAACCAGATGCCGGAAAACTCTCCCCAGGTCCGGGCCAGCTCCTCACGCGTGGTGATCTGGCGTAGCGCCTCGAGCGGGGCGCGAACGGGTTCGACGCCGACCGTTTCCAACTGCGCCTCGTCGACAAAGCTCTGATAAAGGGCCACGAGCTTGGCCTCATCGCTGCCAGCAGGGTGAGGGGTCAGGAGAAGGCCGTCGACGACCTCCTTGAGATCCTGCGTGACCCGCTTCTCGATCGCAACGACAGGTCCGGCATTGACTTCGTCCTCGGGGATCTGCACCGTCTTGAGCCAGCTGCCGTTAGCGAACCGATAGAGGTCGTCTTGCGGTCGAACCGAGCGGTCGATGCTGGCCAGGTCGAGGCCGGAGACGAGAGCCGGCTGAGGCGAAGAGACGGACTCGCCCACGTGCACATAGTTCGGAGCGCTCGAACCGCAACCAGGCGACAGCAAGGCAGCCGCCAACAGCAGCCCCAGGCCAACAGACTTTAACTTCAACCCAACCTCCAACGCAGACGCGCGCAGCTCAGATTCTACGGTGAGTAGCGTCACTCCCGCCTTTCGAACTCTCGCCTCGCGCGCGTAGGAAGTCAGCGCTGGCCCACAGACCCGCGACAAGAAGCACGATTCCGATGTAGACGGGGGCCAGGTGCCAGTGGTCCCAGTAGCCGATGCTGCGGTGGATCCAAAGAGTTTGCACGTACGGGTAAGCGATCACGATCCCGTAGGTCCACCAGAGCCAGCGATGGCCTTTGCGGTAGCCCCAGAGGGTGGTGCACAGCAGTGCCAGCCCGGCGCTCAGCAGCATCCCGCCGAAGGTCGCGCGGTCGTGGGCGATCAGCGCTCTGAGCTGAGGATCGAACGCCTCCAGGGTTGGAGAAGCCATTCCCAGGTAGACGATGTCCTCTGGCACGAAGATGACCGTCATACCGTAGGTAAGAATCACCGTCCCGGCCAGGATCAGAGCCGCCCCATGAACGATGAACAGTAGCTGACCCCACAGCCCTCGGCGCCAGTCGGCGTCGTTCGTCAGGTCCTCCACCGGCTCCGGCCTCCCCTCCGCCCCTGCCGGAAGGACGATCAACTGCACCAGCATCTGAAACAAGATGGCTGCGACCATGGCGTGGAACGGGTCGAAGTAGCCGTAGCCCAGGAAGGCAAAGAACGATAGGAACCCGCTGACGGCGGAGATCTGTATGGCCCTCTGAGCCCAGTGACAGCCACGCCGGATCTCGAACCAGCTCAGGGTCAAATACAGGATCCCGACACTGACCATCGTGCCCGAGAGAGTGACTCTGTCGTGAACCATAAACGACAGGACCCGCGGGTTGAAGTCGCTGATTTCCGACGCGGTCTTGCCGCAGAACTCTTCGTCATACGGAAGCATAACGTCTGTCATTGCCACCCAGCCGGCGAGTCCGGCTCCAAACAGCAAGGCCAGTCCTAGCAGCGCTCCCCAGAACCAGCCTTGCCGTTCCGGGGGGAGGGGAGGCGACGCTTCGACGGCCTTCGGAGCAAAGCGCGGGAGACTCAGGAGCGCATGGTTCAGGCGCTTGGGAAGGCCCGGGCCTCCGTGGACGAGGCCGGAACTGATGATGACGAAGTCCGCTCCGGCCTCGACCAGCTTTCGTCCCTGTGCAGGCTCGGTCACTCCACCGTCGACGAGCAGCAGCAGTTCGGGGGTCTGGCCTTTGATGGTGATGGTCATCGCGAGGGTTCGAGGGGACTCTCCACCCCAACTCCAACCTCCGTCCTCACCCGGGCTCCCCGAGATGTAGAGACCGATGCCGAGTCGGAAACAGAGGTCGCAGAGGTCGGCGAGATGCTCGCTGTCGGCCCAGCTTTCGGGAAGGCCCAGGAGGGGAGTTAGAGACGATGCCAGAGCTGTGTCTCTATAGTGGCGGAGGTTCTGCTCGAGGGACGGGTCCTGCGGTTGGAGGCTGCCGCAGGTCTGGGGGGAGAGGAGAACGGCGGCGGCTCGGCCGGCAAGGGGCCGTAGGAAGCTTTCATACTGGTCCGGAAAGTCGGGCGAGTCTGGGGACAGGGCGATTTCGACGATGAAGGCGATACCGCGATTCTCCTCCAGAAGCTCGAGGCAACTTTGGAGCCCCAGCGCTGGCCCTCCGGTGCCGGTGAGACTGGCGTTGGGGCCTTGCTCGAACTTCGGTTCAGCGGTGTTGTCGAGACTGACCGGCCCGATGGTGAGGGCGCCCAGGCCGAATTTGGAGAAGGCGCGCGCGGCGCGACCTGTGGGATCGATGGGAGAGGCCAGGACCAGAGGGGTCGACAGGTCGAGCGCTCCAAGGGGAGTGCGCAGCGCCTCCGGCGGCGCCATATGACCCATAGCCTCGATCACCCGCGAGCCCAGCGGGAGCGAGGCCAGACCGCCCAGCAGCGAATTGACCAGACGACGGCCAGCGTCGTGCGGCATGCCCCGCAGGATGGGAGAGGTCAGCGTATGATAAGACCAGTCGGGCACTTGGGGCGGTGTCAGGCTTCGCGGGGAATCAGGTCGCCGTTATAGACGACCTCGATGTTGTTGCCGTCGGGGTCGATGACGAAGGCGCCGTAGTACTGGTCGTGATACTTCCTGTAGCCGGGCTCTCCGTTGTCCTTGCCGCCCGCTTCCAGAGCGAGACGGTGAAAGTCTCGGACCTGGTCCTGGCTAGTGGCGCGGAAGGCAAAGTGGGCGTGAGTCACCTGGCCGTCGGTCTGGTCCAGATAGAATTCGCGGAACTTCAGATGGTCTTCCGCATCTTCCCACTCGTCCGTGAGACCGAGAGCTTCGACGACCGCTCGGTAGAAGGGGCGACTGGCCTCCAGGTCGCGGACCTGCACGTGGATATGGTCGAGAATCGGCTCGAAGTCTCTAGGATTGCTCATGGGCGCCACTTCTTCGAGGGGCGCGAAGTGCCTTTCCTCGCTCACTTCCCCTGGGCGTGAATACAAGCGAGCGAGCAGACCAGGAGCAAATCCTGCGGCGATTCCCATTGCGTAGATGAGGAGGAGGTACAGGTGACCGTACCGATGGTCGCCTGCGGCCTCGCCAAAGAGGTAAAAGCCAAGCCAGTACCCTGCTAGCGCGGACACGGCTGTGGCCAGTTGAGTTGCCCAATCCAACTTTCGGTCGCGGATGCTACTAGCGAGACCCAGGCAAAACAAAGGGACGACCGGTAGACCCAGAAGCCCGAACACTATGACGAACGCCCCGTCAGCAAGAGCGGGAGCCGTGAGGCAGAGCCATAAGAACACGAGACGATAACCCATACGTCATTATGACGGCTCACGCCGAATCTGGCGCGGGTCAAATGACCCGCTAGAGGTCATCTATCGGGCACACGTGCAGAGCGGCGGAGACTCCTAGCGCTAGGGCTCGATTTGCATGGCTGCGCTATTAGTGGTAGAAGGAGGGACTGACGAACCCCTTAGGAGGTGTATTTTGTCAATCCAACTGGAACTTCCAGAACCCCAAACCGTCCTCGATTCCCTCTCGGCTGTGGCCGCTGATCAGCATCTCGGCCCCGTCCCGATCGAGTTCGAACTCCCTGGCACCGGCCACCCGGCTGTGCTCGATCCTTTCAACCGCCGACTCAAAGTTTACGACCTCTCGGCCAAAGACCTTAGCGCCAGCATCGCGGCGGCGCCCGATGCGGCCGAGGAGCAGGTCATCGGAAAGGTTACTGCCTACGCCCTGCCCGGCGAGAGCCATCTGTGGGAAGACCTGGGCTTCCGCCAGGAGGCCGTGATTCGCGGCTTCTACTCGGACAGCGTCGACGCCCATCTGTGGGCAGCCTACCCGAACCCCCAGCGCGAGGACTGTGTCAGAGATGCGCAGCACGAAGCGGCCGTCTCCATCGCCGAATCCAAAGAGCCGCTGGCCACGACCGCCCTCTTGCCCGGCTACGACTGCCGGATCGCCAGCCCCGAGGATGCCGCCGACATCGCGGATCTGATGAGCCAGACTTTCCCGGTCTATCCCACTCCCATCTCCGAGCACGTCATCGGAGAGCAGATCCGCACCGGCTCCAACCATTTCCGGCTGGTCGAGAACCCTTACGGCGATCTGGTCGCCGTGGCGTCCGCTGAACTCGACCTCGAAAGATCCTCGGCCGAGATGACCGACTGCGCTACTCGACCCGACCTTCGAGGCCGCGGTCTGATGGCTCACATCCTTAGCAAGCTTGAAACCGACCTGCTCAGGCGCTTCGGAATCAGCGACCTGTACACCATCGCGCGAGCCGACGAAGTTGGCATGAACTGCGTCTTTTCCAAGCTGGGATACGAGTACACTGGCCGACTGGTCAATAACTGTCGAATGCCGAACGGGTGGGAATCGATGAACGTCTGGTGCAAAAGCTCAGCGCTAGCCTGACCGCCTTTCTGCTTCTGCTCCTGGTTGGCTGGGGGGCCACGGCGACGGCCCAGGAGGCGCCCCTGCGGATCGCGATGTCTGGCTCCTTCCAGCCGTTTTCCACCATCGACTCGAACGGTCGGCTGGCCGGGTTCGACGCGGACATCGCTCGCGCTCTAGCGGCCCAGATGGGCCGCGAGGTTGAACTTGTTCAGATCGACTGGAACGGAATCCAGGCGGGGCTACAGAGCGGCAAGTACGATCTGATTTGCGGCTCCATGGCGATCACCCAGGAAAGAGCCGAACAGATGGCGTTCAGCCTGCCGTACTACGTCAGTGGGGCCCAGATCTTTAGCGAGACCTCGAGCCTGCCCCGCAGATTGGGCGTCACCGAGAGTTCGACCTACGCGCGCTATCTTCTCGACCACCCCGAACAGTTCGGAGGGCTTACGGTCACGACGTTCGGAAGCGAGGCAGAGATCCTGGCCGCCCTGGGCGCGGACAAGGTCGACGGGTTCGTCTCGGACCGCATTGTGGGCGGCTACTATATCTCCCGCTCCAAGATGAGCCAGGTCGCCCCCTACGGCGACCTGCTCTATAGCGAGGCTTGCGGCATCGCGGCTCGCAGGTCCGAGTCGGCTCTGGTCAGGGAGGTCAACCAGGCTCTCCTGGGCCTCATTCAGTCCGGAGAGTATGAGGCCATCTATTGGCGTTGGGTTGGTGGGCGGCCGGACCTCGAACTGCTTTTCGGGCAGTGGGGCGCTTTTGCTGGGGCCCTCCCCAGGGACGGACCCCCTCCCACCCCTCCCGACCGCGCTTCTCCCTCTGGGGAAACCTTGGGCCTGCTGCTCGACGGTGCCGTCCTGACCTTGCAACTGTCCTTGCTTACCGCCTTTCTCTCGCTGGTCACGGGCGTTGGGCTGGGCCTGGCCAGCGTTTCCCGCGCTCGCTGGATCCGAGGGGCGGCTTCCCTCTATGTCGGCCTGATTCGAGGCACCCCGCTACTGGTGCAGCTATTCCTTTCCTTCTTCGTGGTGGCGACGGCGGTGAACCGCTGGGTCGGGTATGAACTGATGGGAGCCTTCTCGTCAGCCTTGCTGGCACTGGTGGTGAACACCACGGCCTACAACGGCGAGACCTTGAGGGGAGGGATTCTGGGCGTGGCCAAAGGCCAGTGGGACGCCGCCCGGTCGCTGGGGATGCGCCACTCGCGGATCCTGTCCCGGATCATCCTGCCTCAGGCCTTCCGCGCCTGCCTGCCTTCGCTCGGTAATAACCTTGTGGTCCTGGTGAAGGACACTTCGCTGGTTGGAGCCATCACCTTGATCGAACTGACCTACGCGGCTCGTAACGTGGTGTTCCAGACCGGGCAGGCGTTCACTCCGTTCCTGATGGCCGGGGGGTTTTATCTGCTAATCATAAGCGCCATGTCGGCCGTGATCCGGGCGGTCGAGCGAAAGTTGGCCGTCCCGTGAGCCAGATTGAGGTTCGAGCGTTGAGCAAGAGCTTCGCAGACCTTAACGTCCTCCGGCAGGTTGACCTGAGGGTCGAGCGGGGCGATGTCGTGACTCTGATCGGCCCTTCCGGTTCGGGCAAGAGCACTCTGCTACGGTGCCTGAACCTGTTAGAGGTGCCGGACAGCGGGGAACTTCTGTGGGAGGGGAGTCCGATCGACTACGGCCGGGAGGGAGAGGCGGCTCTGTCGAGCTATCGCCGACAGGTCGGGATGGTGTTCCAACACTTCCACCTGTTTCCTCACCTTTCCGCGCTTGATAATGTGATGGAGGGGCCCCGACAGGTGCTGGGTCGAGGTCGAGAGCAGGCGGCAAGCGAGGCTTCCGCACTACTGGCGCGAGTGGGCCTGGCTACCAAGGAACGGGCGTTTCCCAATCAGCTTTCGGGCGGGCAGAAGCAAAGAGTCGCCATCGCCCGCGCTCTGGCGCTGCAGCCGACCGCTCTGCTTCTCGACGAGGCGACCAGCGCCCTCGATATCGAGATGGTCGCCGAGGTCAACGACCTGCTCCGCGACCTGGCCCAGAGCATGACGATGGTGGTCGTCACCCACGACCTTAACTTTGCCGGCCAGGTCTCGGACCGGGTAGGCTTCATGGCCGGTGGCCAGATGTTGGAGGTCGGCCGGCCCGAGCAGGTCCTCCAAGATCCCCAGCATCCCCGGACTCGGGAGTTTTTGAAAGCCGTGGCGGCGACGGCCTAGAATAGGTCTCGTCCGGAAAGCGCTGGCTCCAGGGGATTTGATGCTCGCTTTGTATACTGCGGCATGCGTCTAAGTGTCATCATCCTGAATTACGACACACGGGACCTCCTGCTTCAGTGTCTAGCGTCGATTCCCAGGAGCAGTGCGGAACTGGAACTCGAGATTCTGATCGTCAACAACGGTTCCGTGCGCGACACCGCCGAATCGTTAGAGGGGTTGCATCCCGACGCTGTCGTCATCGACCTTCCCGTGAACGTGGGGTTCGGCCAGGCCAACAACCTGGCCGCCAGGAAGGCGAGCGGCGACTATCTGCTGCTACTGAACTCCGATACCTATTTTCTGGACGACTCGTTGGTGAAGGTGAGCGAGTTCCTCGCTCGCCGTCCCGAGGTAGACTTCTTCGGCTGTCGGATATTCTATCCTGACGGCCGGACGCAGAGGGGCCACCACGTCTGCTCGCCCGATGCCAGGGCACGCCGGCTAGACGAGGTCAAGCGACAGATCTGGAACAACCCCGTTTTAGAGAAGCTCAGGAGAACGTTCTGGAGAGGCAAAGGCGGACCCGATGTCACGGAAACGATGTGGTTGACGGGCTGTTGCGTCTTCGTGCGTCGCCAGGCCTTTGTAGAGACCGGGGGCTTCGACCCCGATTTCTACCTCTACAGCGAAGAGGTCGACTGGTTCCATAGCCGCGTTTTCGACCGAGGCTACAAGATCTCGGTCTGCGAGGAGGTCCGCGTGGTCCACCTGGAAGGCGCCAGCCAGGCCAGGGCTGCGATGAGTCTGCAGAGCCGGCTTTCGGACTATCTGTTCATGTACAAATTGGGCAGCGGTATGCTGCCACTGTCGCTGCTCATCAACACGTGCAACGTGCTGACCCGACTCCTTTGCATTCCGTTCGTGCCGGGCAAACTCGACCACAATGTTGGAGTGGTCCGCTGTGAAGCCCAGGCTATGCTCCTGGCCCTACGCGAAATCCCCTGGTACCCCCGAGAGTACGGCTCGCGCCCGGCACCCCTGCTGGTCCCGAAATACCGGAAGAACTACTCGTGGAGCCGCGTGTCCGAATCCATGCTCGGGGTGATGAAGACCAATCAGGAGTGAAACGGCATCAAAGAGATTTAACATTTTGTCCGGGGGAGCGGTTCGCTCCGTCCCTAAGATGAGAGAGCCGTAGGAGCGCAACGGCACCAGTCTCGGGCGTTGACCCGAGGGCCTCCTGGACTGAGAGCAGGAGGGAAAATAAGAAAGGAGGCAGTCTATGCGCTTGCGACGAGACTGCACTCCTCTAGGAGTCATCGTTATCGTAACCGCGATAATGATGACCGGGCTTATCTTAGCATATTTGCTGAGTAGGCACTAGAGGATTCCTGGGGAGGGCTGCGGCCCTTCCCCTCTCACTTGGATTTCGTTGGAGGTTACTCGTAGATGGGTTTGGATTCTGTAGAGCTACTGATGGCCATCGAGAGACACTTCCAGGTCAGCGTGTCGGACGAGGATGGAGAGAAAATGGTGACCGCGGGAGACATCCATCGCTTCCTTCGTGTCGCCGTAACCGAGCAAGAGCCGTCCCTGGAGGGGCCTTCGGCCCGAGGGTGGAGCGACGAGGAGTTGTGGGATAACCTCAAGGGCTTGATCGCGGACCACTTCGCCATCCCCCCCGATAAGATCACCCCCGCCACTCACCTCGTCGACGACCTCGGCCTGTAAGTCTGTCCCCATCTTCCTAGCCTTGCCAGATGCTGTTCAACTCCTCTACGTCTTCGGTCGACAGCGCCAGTCCGGCCCCAGCCACGTTCTCGCGCAGGTGCGCGACCGACGAGGTGCCCGGAATCAGGAGAATGTTGGGTGAGCGTTGCAGGAGCCAGGCCAGCGCCACGGCCAGAGGCGTCGCTCCCACACGGGCGGCGACCCGGTTGAGCGCCTCGGACTGGAACGGCGAGAAGCCGCCCAGAGGGAAGTAGGGCACGTAAGCGATCCCCTGCGCCGCCAGCGTGTCGATCAGCGCGTCGTCCTGGCGGTTGGCGATGTTGTAGTAGTTTTGCACGCAGACCACCGGGGCTATCGTCTGCGCTTCCGCGACCTGCTCGGCCGTGACCGTGCTCAGCCCCAGGTGCCGGATCAGCCCCTCCTGGCGCATCTCGGCCATCACCGAGAAGGTCTCCCTCAGCGAGCCCGGTTCCGGAGTCATCCCTCCCAACCGCAGGTTCACCACGTCCAGCCTCTCCAACCCTAACCGGCTCAGGTTGTCCCGGACCGCCTGACGAAGTTCCTCAGGAGAGTTGGCCGGAAGCCAGGCGCCTTCGGCATCTCTTCGGTAGCCGACCTTGGTCACCAGGTGCAGCCCTTCCGGATAGGGGTGAAGCGCCTCTTTGATAATCTCGTTGGTCACATACGGACCGTAGAAATCGCTGGTATCGATATGGTTGATCCCGAGTGCGACGACTTCGCGCAGCACGGCTACCGCAGCGGCGCGGTCCTTCGGCGGGCCGAAGGCCTGGGGGCCGGCCAACTGCATGGCTCCGTAACCCACGCGGGTCAGGGTCAGGTCGGAGGCTAGAGGGAAGGCTCCTCCGGGCAAGGTCGGGGCTTTCATAAGGTTGATGCTCGCTTTCACAAAGGATGTTACCATACTGCCCCGTCTCACCCCGGGGCGATAGAGCCAGCTTATCCAGGGACAATCTGTCCCTGGATAAAAGGTCGCGAATTCGGCATACTCGGATCTATGGACCGACCTGCCCTTGCTGACTTTCTCAAGCGCCGCCGTGATGCTCTGACTCCCGAGCAGGTAGGATTGGAGGGGGGACGGCGGAGGCGGACTCACGGCCTTCGCCGGGAAGAGGTCGCCCTGTTGGCGCATATGTCGACGGACTTCTACGCCCGGTTAGAGCAGCAGCGCGGCTCTCGCCCGTCCGAGCAGACCGTAGTGGCGCTCACCAGGGCGCTGAAACTTAGCAGGGACGAAGAAGAGCATCTTTTCGCCCTGGCGGGTCACACTCCACCTGCGCGGGTCCTGCGCTCGGATCGGCCCAGCGCGTCGCTGCAGATGGTCCTCGACCAGATCAAGACTCCCGCCCAGATCGTCTCTGACCTCTACGTCCCGCTCAGTCAGAACCTGATGTCCGTCGCGCTTTTTGGCGACCAGACCAGATTTCAGGGCCTACAGCGCAACATTATGTACCGCTGGTTCACGCAGCCGAGCGCACGAGCCCATCATCCGACCGAGGACCACGACCTGCACACTCGGGCCCATGTGGCTGCCTTGAGGGCTGCCTGTGGTCGCGCTGGGGACGACCCCGAGGCCCGGGACCTGATCGCGGCGCTACTGCGCGACAGCGCCGAGTTCGCCGCCGTGTGGGAGCGACACGAGGTGACCACTCGACCGTTTACCCGCAAGCGCTTCGTGCATCCCACGGTAGGCCTGATGACGATGGACTGCCAGATCCTCACGGCAGAGAATCAGGCCGAGCGACTGATCGTCCTGGCTCCCTACAGTCCGGAGGATGCAGCGAAGTTAGAGCAGATCCGTCCGCGCGAGTGACATCTGGTTGACGATCTCGTAACGCTGGTCCGGCATAGTGTGGACATAGACTTCACCGCAGGAGACCCGCTATGAATATCATCACCGGCCGCGCCAACACCGTTCACGCCTACCGTAACCTCGCCCAGGCCTCTGTCACCCTCAGCGCCCCCGAAGCCGAGAGCAAGGGTCCCGTCGATAGCTACATCTCGAGCGTAGCGGACAATTTCAAGGAAAACGGCGCCGGTAGCGTCCTGATGGGAGCAGCCGTGGAGGGGATGGTCGGCGGCTTTATGGGTCAGGTTGGAGGCAGCCTGCTGTCCGGCTTCTTCCCCGGCGCCATCGGCGCGGCTATCTCGAACTACGCCGGAGCGGTTGGAGCCACCATCGGCATCGCGCGAGGATTGGCCCACTAAAGTTTAGCAGGTCAAAATCTCGCGGCGACCCAGAGTCTGGGCTTCGCTGCTGTGCTGGGCGCAAAAGGCGCTGTCGGGCTTAGCCCGACGGGTGCATTTTGTGCCCTTTTTCGTGAGCGCCGAACACTGGCTGGCCGGGTCGAGCAGGCTCTCTACCGACTGGCGGTTGTAGTGCGGCGTCTCTTGAGCGATCACGCCTCATCGGCATAAACACTCGCTCGGAACGGGAGGGGTCACAGGCCTCCAAAAGGGCTACACGTATCGTTTTAACAGTGTCCCGTCTGCGCCCCCGTTCGTCAAGGGGCAGCTTTAACGGTCTCGTGACAGTTCTTCGGTAGAGTCAACATCAACACCACAGGAGAGAAACCGATGTTCGAAGCCAAGATCGACCGACAGATGAACCGCGCGCTGGCCAGTTTTCAGCGCAACTACAGGCCCCAGGGTCCTAACGTTCGTCCCATGACGGCCATCGAGCACGAGGTCTTTCTGGGGTCTAACGTCGATCAGTACGAACTCACTTCGCGGGCCATCAACAAGGCGGATAACAAGGCCGGCGATACCAACCCGGAAGAGCATAAGGTCCGCACCCGCGAGCGCGAAGTTCGCCCCGGGAACGGTCCCAGTGTGGCGTTCGAAGACCGGATGGTCGGCGAGTACGACCCCAGCCGCCGCTCCTGGCAACTCGACACCCGCGAAAGCTGGAAAGTTCAAGAACCCGGCGGAGAGAGCCAGAGCAAACGCCACCTGGTCGCCGGCAAGCAGAGCGCCGGCCACTTGTACGGCATCGAAATGCAGCGCCACGGCGATGTGATCCAGATGGTGCAGTACGACGTGGACCTGAACAACCCCAAGAACAGCGTCATCGCCGAAATGAAACCCGTCTGGGTGCGCTCCTAGGCGACACCGGTTGTCCTAGTCACGTTTTTCTGCGCGAATTCGTGGCTTCCAGCTCCGAATAACAGATCTTTCCCCACTTGTGGCCCCACTGGGGACAGAGCATCGTGCCGGGTGGGAGGCGAGCTTTCAGCGTCGAAGCGGCGGCGATGGGTGTCGAGACCGTTGCCCTGGTGGCACATAGCTTTGACCTGCCTGAATTGGCCGCTCTGCCTGACCGGCTCTCGCCATCAACCACTGCCTGGAGACCTGACCGGAGCCCGGGGGAGAAGGGAGCAGTTGGGGAGGGACCCGAAGGGGGCGTCATGGCCAAATCCCGACGACCCGATGCCTCCTCGAACGATGGAGAGCTCGACCCTACCACCCGCGACACCTACAGCTATCCGTCCCGCAAGCGCAAGGCGCTCCTGGGTAAGTTGCAGGAACTGCCCGGCCTGCAGGCCGGGCCCTCCAACACCTTCTTCTTCCAGGACCCCGAAGGCCAAACGGTAGGTCGATTAACCGTCGACAGCGGCGAGCTTCAGGTCGAAGCGTCCACCGTGGCGTGGGCCAACGAGATTTCCGAGCAGCTGATGGAGGCCTGTGAGTCTCTGCTGACCCTGACCGGGCGCGTCACCAAAAGAGAGCTACCCGAGGGCGACAGTCCGCTCGAACCCGGGCTACCTCTTTCGATCGAGGAGCTTTTCTCCGACCCTTCGGCCCTGGCTCAGCTAGAGGCCGCCCTGCCGCCTGGCGTGGACCTTAGCTCTCTGCTGGAGCAGTTGGGAGGCGAGGATGATGAGGAAGACGACGAGGATGATGAGGACGACGAGCTACTTTTCAGCAGCATCCACATCCGCGTCGACCTGCTGGGCGGAGACGACGAGCACTACTGGGTTCTGAAGCTGCCCGACTGGTTGAACCTGCAGGAACTGCACGAGATCCTCTGCTCCCTGATGGGGCGAGAACCCGGGCGGGAGTACTCGTTTGGGAACCCTCGTGTCGAGTACATTCAAGGGAAGAGTCCCGCGCCTGGCTCCAGCAACCTGCAAGAGCTGTTCGAGAGCTTCGACGTCGCTTTTTACATGTGGGAAGGCGACGACCAGGAGTGCAGCTTCATGGTCCGCCTGTTCCGCACCTTGGAGAAGGTCTCTCCGGTCGTCGAACTTCTGCGCGGCCAGCCTTATCTGCCGGGTGGCTACGAATCGGTCGAGGATTTCGAGGACGCGATTGTGGCGGGGACGGCTCCCCAGGCGCCTCCGGCCGAGATCTCCGACCGTCATTTCGAGCCTTACATCCGGGTCCAGGCCAGTCAGGTAGGGCCCTACCGCTCCGAGGGGCTGGGCCTGCCGACCTTGCTGGTGGCAGTTCTGCTGGAGCGGGATGGTCGTACGATGACGGCCGACGAGGCCGTTTACCGCCTCGGCTTCACGGACTACGGTCGAGAAATAGCCCGCAGCGAGGTCGTCCGCGCGGCGAGTTCGGGACCCGTCTCTTACGATAGGGCTAGCGGCGATCTGACCCTGGACAAGGAGCACCCCAAGTTCGCGGGCGCTTTGAAGCGGCTCGAGAGGCAGCGTGTCCCCGACGGGCCCAAGTTGCTGACCCGGCGTTTCACCAGTCGAGCCTCAAGAATCGATGGACAAGAGTGTGATGTGGTGGTGGTGATCGACGACGAGCAGGGGCTGGTCCACGGGATTCAGCCGTGCCTGGCCAGCGACGGTCTGGACCCCGACCTTCACGCCATCTTCGAGGCGCTGCAGAGAGTCCCCCACGCGACGACCGTGGTGGTCGACGACCCATATCTGAGGCAGCATCTCATCCCTCACCTGGAGACTCCGGTCGAGTATCGGCTGGGCCTGGAAGAGCTGTGGGAGCCGTTCGAGTCGATGGAGACGCACCTGGCCGGTGATAGCGGTTTCCGCTATCCCGAAACGCTATCCCGAGACGAGTTGACGCACTTCTGCGCGGCCGCCGAGCGATTCTATCTGAAGGCGCCCTGGAGCCGTCTCGATGACGATCAGCTTTTCGAGATCGAGGGGCTGACCTCGGAGCCGTTGATCGCTTCCATCACCGGTGCCCAGCACGAAGTCTACGGCCTGGGGCTGTTCCGCAGTCTGGAGGAGTACCAGCAGATGGAGGAGACCCAGGAGCCGGCGGACACCTACTGTTTCATGGACTTCCTCGACGGTCTGGACTCCCGCTCTCTGCGCGAACAGTTACGAGAAGAGGGTGTCACGCTGCTGCATCCCGACCTTTGTCCGTACGCCTACTCGGGGGAGGGTAGGGG
>JAEXNA010000211.1 GCA_023447635.1 Vulcanimicrobiota bacterium
TAGCGCCCAGCAGAGCCACCGCGAGGTCGACCTCGCGCCGGGAAGGGGCGCCCAGTTCAGGCTCTATCAGCGACAGCTCGACCTCTCCCCTTTCGGTAGGGTCCGCGGCGCTTTCGGCCAGTTGGTCGATCAGGCTGGGAAGGTCCGAAGTGGGAGGCTCGATCGCCGGAGAGAGCAAGCTCATCGGCTGAGCCAGCGGCGGCTGCTCTCCCGCCGGCTGCCAGGTCTCATAAAACGGAACCGAGGCTGCCAGATAAAGGTTCAGCGATTCTAACTCCAGGTGAGGGGGGGCGGCGCTGCGGTCCGCGCTCCACTCTAGCAAGATCAGCGCGAAAGCCGAAGGAGCGTCCTCTTGCCATAGTAAGCTCCGAAGTCCGGCGGCAAACTCACAAAGGTCTTCGCTCTGCCGCAGCCGCTCGAAACCGGCAAGCGTCGGTTCGATCTCGGTCACTTCGAGGGCATCCCAGGTCAGTTCCAGGCTGACTCGTAGAAAAGCCTGCGTTGCCTCCTCTACCTGCTCCGTCCGGCCCTCCCCCAGCCCTTCCTCGAGCTGCCGCAGGGCCGTCTTCTGGGCGCCCGTCAGGTAAGGAGAGAAGCAGCCCAGCCGCCCGTCAACCACGCTAATCCCCTGCCAGACCGCGCAGCTGGGCCTGCCGCTGCAGCACCTGCCCCAGGTCCGAGCTCAGCAGGCGCAGATACCCGGCCGACTCCATCAGCCAGGTATTGTAGCCTTGATATTCGATACCCAGGCGCTTGTTCAGCTCTAGCACGATCTCTTCGAGCGTGGCGATGCGGCTATCCTCGTCAGAGAGTTCAACCCCGTCCTGGGGATGCTCGAGCAGAATCTCGTACCACACGTCGTCGAGCAAGGCGCGGAAGCGAGCCAGCCCCTTGAGAAACTCGGGCGGGAACTCGAACTTCTTGGACAGCCCCTTCTCGTAGTGGTCCTCGAGATGGAACAGGGTTCGACTGGCCGCCCCAAAATACTCGAGCAGCGAAAGAATGACCACGCCTCTCTGGTGGTCTCCGGGCCGATGACGATCCACCGAGAACAGCAGATCGTGCACGGTGAACTTCAAGGAGCGGAAATTCCGCTCCCGCAGTTCGCGTTCTCGGAACGAATCGGCGGGGTCGCTGGTGGTCAGCCGTCGCATCACCTGATCGTAGTTGGCCTTCACCTCGAGCTCTAGATAGCGCAGCTGACGCTGGCATTCGGCCGCGGCCAGCTCCGGATCCTGAAAGAGCATACGGCGGACGCGTTTGGCCAACCCCAGCGTCTGCAGCTGCTTGGCGGGCAGCGCCGTGGCTAGAATCTTCAACATCGGTTCGGCCAACAGTCCGAACACCAGGCTGTTGAGCAGCGTGAACAGTAGCTGCGCGGTGACCAGTTCATAGAGTAGGGTCGGTTTGGTCCAGATCCATCCCGCGAATCGGCCGGCCAGAGAAAGGTAGGTCGGGAACAGGAACAGGGTGCCCGTTACGCCCACCGCCGTGGTAATGAACTGGGCCCAGGCCAGCCGTCGCGCCGCCACCCCCGAACGCAAGCTGAGCATCAGAGAGGTGACGGTCAGTCCCGCGCTGGCTCCAAGGTAAAGAGCAGCGCCGGTGGCCAGGGTCAACGAGCCCGAATTGACCACCCCCAGTAGGAGCACCAGAGGCGCCGAAGCCGACTGCAAGACCAGCCCCAGAATCGTACCCAGAAAGAAGAACGACAGCTGCTCCGTCAGGCCGGTGCTGCCCGTGGATGCCAGCACCCGCTCCTGCAGAAACGGCCCCAGAATCTCGGAGACCCCGCCATACAAGATCTCCAGACCCATCAGCGCCAGCCCCACGGAAAGCAGCGCCGAGGTCAAGTCCTCCCAGAACTCCGAGCGCGCGAGAAGCAGCCCAAAAGCGCCCAGCGCGACCATAGTCGGCCCGAGATGCCAGGCCGAGTGCAAGATCCAGAGACTGGCCGTGGTTCCCACCGAAGCGCCCAGCATGGCAAAGTAAGCGGCCCGTACGGTCAAGAACCCGATATCGAGCAGACCCATCAGCGAGATCACCGAGAGGTTGCTCGACTGACTGGCCAGCGTAGCCAGACCGCCCCAGACCCAGGAGGCCAGCGGGTTGCCGAAGGCGCGCTGCAGATGTGGCCTGAGGCGGGTCGAAGTGAAGCTTTCGAATCGCCTCAACAGGGTCCGTAAGCCGTAGAGAAATAGCCCCATTCCGCCCAGGACGGCGAACACGCCAGAGCTCACGAGGGGGTCTCCTGGTAGGCCAGACGGCCGGACTCGATGAGCGTTTCCAGACGAACGATCCCGTTTTTGTCGATGACCAGACGTAGCCGTTCGTAGTCGACTTTGACCAGCGACCCCTCGGGACCGAACAGGGTCTCGTAACGGAACACCACGTTGATGTGGTACACCTTGGGAGCGACCACAGTCCGGGCGTGGCGGTTCTTGTCGTAAAAGCTCACCGCCATGGTCGGGTTATCCAACTTGTTCAAAAACGGGCTGATGTCGAGACGCACCACGTTCTTGAGCAGGGGAAAGAGCAAACGTCGCTCGCTGAGCACACCAAAATTGAAACGACGGGCCATGTGAACGATGTGCTCTCGCCGAACCGGGTCGTGGTTCTTGCTCTGGCCCAGCGAGCGAAGATACCCGACGTCGGACGGCACGGATTTGACGAAGCGCAGGTACTCGGTCGACACCCCAAGCTCGTTCTCGACCTTCGCTCCGTCCGGCATCACGCTCTGATGCAGCAGGCGAAAGCGCTGATCCGGCAGCCGCTCACGGAGCCGCGAGTTAAAATAGTCGCGCGATAGCTCTTTGATCCGATCCTTGAAGATGTAAGCCAGCACCGCCAAAGCGATCAGAAAGGAGAAGCGGATCCCTGACCCATCGCCGACCAGGTACTCCAGGCGCTGATGCTCGACGACTGCCGTGAACGTCGCCGCCAGGCCGGCCCCAAAAGCCGCCCCGTAGTTTTTATAGAGGTGGTCCTTTTTGTCCGAAACGGTCTGTAAAAACAGCGCCTCGCCCAGGTACTTTTTCAGCAGTCCCAGCCGGTAGGTGTAAGCCTCGAGAGTCTTGGGGCCTTCTTCGTCCTCGCAAAGGACGAGAAGTCCGTGCTCATGCCGATAAGAGATCTCTCGGGCCAGCAGTTCTCCTAACTCTTCCGACTGCTCGAACAAGGAGTCCCTGGCCCGCAGAAGCACCAGTTCGGCCCTATAGCTCAGGTACTCATCGGTCAGATAGAAAACCCGCTGGACCGTCTCGTCTATCAGGTAGCGGTCCTCGCGCAGCGGCTTGAGGCAGATCTCCCGGAAGCTCCAGAGCAGCGAGACCCGATGGATCAGCTCATCGGCCAGATAGCGACGACGCTGGGCGTCTCGGTTCCGTCGCTTCTTAGGCAGAGCCGACCGAAGCTTCTTGAGTTCGGTATAGAGAAAGTTCCCGAACAGCTTGATGTCCTGAACGACTCGGGGCCCCAATCTCTGGCGCCCCTCGGTCGAGAGGTGGTTGGCGAAGTATTCGTCCACCGCGGGGAAGGAGAGCAGGTCGGGCGGCAACACCCGCCACTGCTGGTACATCGGGGCGCGGACGCGGAAGTAGCTGGTCCAGTGACGAAAAAATTCGGCTCCCCCAAAGTTCGAAGAGTTCACCCCGAGCGAGTAAGGAAGATAGAGGTACATATCCATCTTGAACTTACGCCGGCTTTCGAACGGGCCGCGAGGCCGAAGGTCGAACGTAATGTCGCTTTCGATCTGGAAGCGATCATGCACGGAATGACGCACGCGAAACTCCGGCCGACGGCCCTCGACAGCGGGGTCGCTGGGCGATTCTGCTTCGTCCTCGCCGTCCCCCTCCGGCTCTCTTTCGAACGAGATCTCGGGCGGCGGCTCGCCTTCGGGCATGACCGGAGCCAGGGCGCTCTTGAACTGCTCGCTCGAGATACGCACAGCTTTCAACGCCTGACTGTCGTCGTCGACAGAGCGGTAGAGGTCTAACCCTCCGGACGGAGGGGCCTCGTAAGCTACCGTATCGACCTCGCCAGTGGAGGAGCGGTTATGAGCAGAATCGTCTTGCAGCGGGAGTCGGCCTCTTCTCTGAAAGATTTGGCCCCGAACGGGGGAAGTTCCTGGGCGTCGACGGCCAGCGGACGAAGTTAGCGAGGCTCCGGTCGCTTCGTAGTTCGGGCAGGCCGGGGATCGCTCTGAAAAAAAAGCCCCCGGTCGAGACGACGAGCGTCCCGAACGAGGGCTCCTTCACCGCGGGCTTGCGGTGAGGCGAGTGCCTCAGGCCAGCGCCTTGTCCTTGACAAAGTGAGGCAGGATGTTGTCGCAGTACTCTTTGAGATTGCGCTCTTCGTCGCCGCACATCAGATAGATGGCGAACTGGTCCACACCGGCGGCCTCGAGTTCTTTGAGCTTGGCGATATGCTGGTCGACGGTACCCAGGATCGAGAACGAGTCCACGATCTCGTCGGTCACGAAGTCCAGGTGGTCGGCGTCTTTGTTCGCGTGATTCTTGTAGTCGTAGCCTTTGCGCTTCTCGATATAAGAGGTCAGACGCTCGGGAATATCCGCGCTGTCGGCGCCGTACTTGGCGACGATATCGGCCACGTGGTTACCTACCATACCGGGGAACCAGCGCGTTTGCGCACGGCACTTATCGATGTCGCCGACCCAAACCGGTGCCGCCGCCATCACCTGGATGTCTTCTCGCTTACGACCGGCCGCGATGGCAGCGTCGATGCACTGCTGGGAGAACCATTTCACCAGCCACGGATCTCCGATCTGAAGCACCAGTCCGTCAGCGTGTTCGCCAGCGGCCTTCAGCGCCTGAGGACCGTACGCCGCAAACCACATGGGCAGTTCCGTGTCCTTCATAGCCCAGGGAAGCTCGAGATCGCGATCGTGGATGTGTACGCTATCGCCCTTCCCCATCTTCTTGAGGAAGTTCATGAACTTGACGGTGGTGTCGATGGTGCGGGGCTTACCGCCCAGCATGCGCACCGACGAATCGCCGCGTCCTACGCCGACGTCGAAACGGTTGCCGCTGATCTTGGCCAGCGAGGCAAAGGTGGAAGCCGCCAAGGTCCACTCGCGAGCCGCCGGGTTGGTGACCAGAGGACCAAAGCGGATCTTCTTGGTGTGAGCCATGACGTGGGCAATCACCGTGTAGCACTCTTGCCAGAGCACGTGCGAATCGAAGAACCAGGCGTACTCGAAGCCGGCCTCTTCGGCTTGTTGACACAGGGCGACTGTGCGTTCCAGGGAGATATCTCCCTTAAAGGTGATGCCAAACTTCATACGGACCCTCCGAGCGACGCTTTGATGCGGGATGAAGTCGACCCCTTTAGAGAATTGGCGCCAGGATCCTCCCCCGCTCGAAAATGTCGGCCCCAGGAGAGGCTTTGCGGCCCAGGCTTTGAGGGAGCGTCGAGCGATTCCGACCGGCGCCGCTGCTGAGAGACCCGTTTCCGCGTAAAGATAAAGAGCCCACGAAGCTGGGCTTCGCGGGCTCTTTATCTACGTTGTCGTCAGACTATGACAAGTCGTTGAGGTTGACCGAGATGCTGTCCTTGCTGATCTGGTAACTCGCGTCACCGGACTTGCCGCTGTTGCTTCCGCTACCGGAGGAGCCGGAACGCTTGGAGGCTGCACCGCCGCCAAGTCCGCCACCGCCGCCTTCGCCGTCACCATCTCCATCGCCCTTACCCAGGCCCTTTTCCTTGGCCTTCTCTTTGGCTTTGGCTTTGAGCTGCGGCTTGACTTGCTGGGCTTTCTTGTCGTCCTTTTTGGTCTCGGCTTTCCGCTTGTCTTCCTCGGACTTTTTGTCTTTGTCCTCGGACTTGTCTTTATCCTCGGCCTTCTTGTCGTCAGCCTTGGTCTCATCGGCGCGCTTATCGGCACCCTCGGTCTTCGCCTTGTCGGCGTCGCCCGCAGCGTCGGCCTGCTTGGACTCGGTTCTGGCCTGCTCGGTTCCCTTGGTGGCGTCAGCCTTACCGACCGCTTCGACACCCTTGTCCTCGCCTTCGCCGCCCTTGGCTTGAGCGCCAGCCTGCTGGCCTTGACCGTTGGCGGCCGCAGCCTCGGCGCCGGCGGCACCAGCCGCAGCGTCGGTGTTACCGCCCTCGGCCTTCTCGGGACCGCCAGCAGCCTTCAGCGTCTGAGCGTCGCCGCCGCCTTCCGAACCCTGGCCTCCAGTGCCGGCCTTGGAATCGGCGACCGCTTGAGGCTTGCTGTCAGCGCTATCGGCGCCTGCTCCAGCGTTCTCTCCGCCTCCGGCGGGTTGAACGGCCTGGTCCGCAGCGCCTCCGGCAGCCGCTCCTCCAGCCGCAGCCATAGGCTCGGCTTTGGCGTCGGCTGCGGCAGGCTTAGCTTCCGCAGCGCCCTGCCCGCCAGCGTCAGCGAGAGCGGCCGGTTGGGCACCGCCGCCCGCTGCCGGACCGGCGTCACCGCCACCTGCAGGCTGACCGCCCTCGGCTCCGCCAGCCGGCGCCGCCGCCTGGACTCCGGCGTCACCGCC
>JAEXNA010000258.1 GCA_023447635.1 Vulcanimicrobiota bacterium
TCCGGGGGGGGCGTCTTTCGTTTCTCGACGACCGCGCCTTGCCGGGCGGTCTTACGACTCGAGGACTTCGAAAACGGCGTTGTGGTTAGTGTAGACGCAAATGTCCGCGGCTATCCCCATCGCCTTCTCCGTGATCTCCTTAGCGCTAAGATCGGTATGCTCGAGCAAGGCGCGAGCGGCGGACAGCGCATAGTTGCCGCCCGAACCGACCGCCGCGACGCCGTGCTCGGGCTCGAGCACATCGCCGTTTCCGCTCAGAATCAAGGTCGACTCGCGGTCGGCGACGATCAGCATGGCTTCGAGGCGCCGCAGCATCTTATCCGTCCTCCAGTCCCTGGTCAGCTCGACGGCGGCGCGGCGCAACTGGCCTCGATGGGCCTTGAGCTTCTCTTCGAAACGCTCGAGAAGGGTCAGGCCGTCGGCTGCCGACCCGGCGAAGCCCGTCAGCACGGAGCCGCCTTCTCCCACCCGGCTGATCTTACGGGCCGTCTCCTTGACCACGGTCTGTCCCAACGAGACCTGTCCGTCACCGGCGATCACGACCTGTCCATCTCGGCGTACACACAAAATTGTGGTCGCCCTTAGCTTTGCTTTCATCTCCCGAGCTTGTTCAAGAGTTTGTCACATCCTTTTTAGGCTTCGGCAACAAGCCGAGTGCGAATCGTTCACAATTGCAAGGCATGATAGAGGTGTTCCCCCGACAAGGCCGCCGGAGCCGCTCATCCGGTCCCTGGCCGCGCCTTGCCCTGGAGAGGAACGAGATGAACAAAGCGGTCGACACTTATCAAACAGGAGATATCCATGAAAAACTCTCACGCGGAATTTATGACCCCGATGATCAGCAACTTTCGATTGGTCAAAGACCACCCCTATCTGCGAGCCCTGGCCGACCTGTCCGTGGCAGGCATCGTGGTTCGTGGTATCAAGCTCGAAGAGGGGCTTCACGGCACGCTCTACCTCGGTTTTCCCGGGCGCAAACTGCAGGGGCAGTGGCAGCTGATCTGCGACACGGAAAGCGACGCTTCCCGGCAGTACCTCTTGTCCCTGATGACCGACCGCTACCTCGGTTCGCGGGAGGCCGCTTGACCGAGCGCGAGGCTTACGACCTGCTGGCTCGGACGCCCTACTGCGGCGCGTTGGGCGTCGCCCGAGCCGTGGAAGGTGGCGAACCGGTGACCGCCCTGGCGGCCCGGCTGGGACGGCCCGCCTGGCCCAGCGAACAAGCCGCCTTCTTGACCCCGGCCTGCGAGGACTACCCGAGCCTGCTCAAAGAGATGGCCGACCCTCCCCTGCGCCTGTTCCATCGAGGGCAGTCGATAGCCCGACTCAGCCCTCATCGGGTCGCCGTGGTGGGAAGCCGTCGGGCCAGCAGCTACGGGGTATCCTGGGCCAAAAGGTTGGGCGCCGCCCTGGCCGCTCAGGGCGTCTCGGTATGCAGCGGCCTGGCCCTCGGGATCGACGCGGCCGCTCACCTTGGCGCGCTGAAATCGCTCGAAGGAGACGCGAGAGCTGGTCTCCCCGTAGCCGTCCTGGGCCATGGCTGGGATCACGTCTATCCTGAGGAGAACCGCGACCTCAGAGCTCGGATGGACGAGCGCGGGGTAGTTCTCAGCGAGTACCCCCCGGGACACCCTCCTTCGCGCTTCACCTTTCCCGAACGGAACCGCATCATCGCCGGGCTGTGCCAAACGGTGGTCGTGGTCGAAGCGTCCCAGCGAAGCGGCTCCTTACACACCGCTCGTTTTGCTATCGAGGCGGGACGGGACGTCTGGGTCGTCCCGAACCGTCCTGGCACTCCCAACAGCGCCGGGGTTTTGGGCCTACTGCGCGATGGAGCGAACCCGATGTTCGACATCGACGATTTTGTCGGCCAGTTGGTCGAGGAGCTTCGCATCACCCATCCCTCCTCCGAGAGGGGCGAGGAGCTCACTCCTCAGCAGCAGGCGCTCTTGACCGCTCTGGCCCAAGACGATGACGCTCCGATCTCCTGGCTTTGCCATCAGCTCGGTCTTTCGCCGCAGCAGATCGCCTCTGGGCTAGGGCAGCTCGAGATGCTAGGGGTGATCGCGAGGCGGTTCGACGGCGGCTGGGAGGTCTTGCGCTGGGAGCTTCTCGAGCAGGGCGCCGGCCTCTGCCGCGAGCGGCCCAGAAGTCAGGCTGCCTAGATAGGCACGAAGTCGACGAAGCCGAGCAGGGTAGCCGTAGCAGCACTGGAGGGACAGACGAAACTCTGCCTCTCCAGTGCTCTTTTCGTTCCTCTCTTCCAGCACGGCCAGCAAGGCATGAAACTCGACCAGTTGGTCGGTCAAGTCCTCGCGCCGAAAGTCGAGAACCGCCTGAAGCTGGTCGGGTGCATAGTGGGGCGCCTGCGCTCGCATAACGCTCCGCGCCTCCTGGCCCTGCCCCTGGGCGGCTAACGCCTCCGCCAACCAGCGGTAGAAGATCGGGTAGTTTAGCCGGTCTAGAGCGATCGCTTCTCGATAGGCTTGCTCGGCCTGCTGCGGGGACGGGGGGTCCGCGCCCAGGGCCAGGTAGTGGAGAGCCGCTCGCCGAGGATCCAGCTCCAACCCCAGGCGAGATAGTTCCGAGGCGCCCTGCGGCTGGCCACCGGCCAGCAGCGCCACGCCCCAGAGCCGAACCCCCTCGCTGTCGAGAGGGTCCAGGGCCTGGGCGTTCCCGAGCAGCGCTTCGACCGCTCTCGCCCCCTCTTCGGTACGAACCCGGCGCGCCAGCGCCGTAGCTAGATTTCGCTGCCAGGCGGCCTGCAGTTGGGGCACGGCGGCCGTCAGGAGTGCGAGACATCCTAAAGCGATCAAGGCCCGGGTGAGGCGAGTCGACCAGGACTCTACCGCATATTCAGCCTCGACCCGTCCTGCGCCCAGAGCGCCCAGGGCCGAGGCCGCCAGAAAGAGCAGATAGGGGAACTGGGTCTGAGTATCCGTCGAGGCATGCAAGAGAAAAATGACGAGAACCTGGCCGGCACAGCGTCGAGTCCCGCTGCTTCCGCCTTCTCTAGCCAACCCCAGCAGCATGGCCCCCAGCGCCAGGAGAGCCGGAACTCCCCATTCGCTCGCGATCTCGACCGGCCAGCCGTGGGGAAACCTCGAGAAGTACGCCAACTCGGATTGGCCTGCAGGGTAGTACCGTTGAAACCCGCCGGGGCCTACGCCCAGAAGGAGGTTCTGCACCGCCAGCCCCAGCCCGACGCGATAAAACTCGGCCCGAGCCAGGAACGAAGAGGTCCGAGGAAGCGCTCCGCTCCCCTCCCCTCCCGGCGGAGCCAGTACGACTTGCACGATCAGCAATAGCCCTACCGTGAACGCTCCCAAGACCGTGCTCTTCAGCCAGCCTCTGGCTTTGCCCCTTGTCATCGGATAGAGCCACGCCGCTAGCAGAAGCCCGGGAGCCGTCAGCAACGAGAGCCATCCACCCAGGAAGTTGGCCCCCAGGACAAGCCCACCGGCAAAGCAAGAACCGCTCCAGCGCCGTGCCCCTCCAACTTCGTCCAGAACCGCCGCCCAGGCGCCAGCCGTCAGCAGCGCCGCCCCGGTCAACGAGCCGGTACAGAGGGTCAATCCGATCAGGACCCCCGCACCGACCTGACCCAACCGGGAGTCTGCGGCACAGGACAAAGCTCGCTGCCCCATCACCGGCAGAAGCAGCAGAAGAAGAGTCGAGTAGGCGTTAGGATGGTGCAGCGGCCCGCCCAGACGTTCGGAGTAGGGCAGCCCGAGAAGCAGGGAATGAAGCAGCAGCAGAACCGTCATCAGGTAGCCACAGCCGACCAGCAGGGCGCTCCAGCGCGGCTGCCACTGGGAGGCCACGAGGTAGACCCAGAGCCCGGCGAGCAGCCAGGTCTGCCATTCGAGCAAAGCTGCGAAGCGATGTTCGGCGAAGAGCGCCGCCAGGAGACCGCACCCCAGGGCGAACTCGCCCGGGACGAACCAGGCCGGACGGCGCCAACCCGAGCGGGCCGGGAAACTGTAGCCGACCACCAGCACGCTCAAGCAGAGCGCTCGAAACAGGGCGCGACCGACTGGCTGCTGCGCTCCCCCATCCCAGCCGGGGAACAGAAGAGCTAGCAGCGGATAGTGTCGGTAAGCCTCGGGCCAGACCTGGCCCAGAAGCTGCCACAGCAGCGGCGGCAACGGGAAGAGAACCAGCGCTGTGAAGCCCAGCGAAAGTGCCAGGTCACGTAGCGAAGATAATCCGCGAGCGAGCCAAGGAAGCATCCCCTGGGGACGGTCCAGAAGCCCGGTCGGCCTCTAGGCGGGAGCCTGCGCCAGAATCTGTTCGAACTTGGTGCGGGTCTTGTCCATGGTGTAACGCAGCGCCCCGAAGTTCGCCCCCGCCTGACCGATGGCGATCAGAACGTGACGCTCATCGAGTTTTTGCATCACAAAAATCCCGCCGGCACACTCTAACACCCAGTAAGCAGGGTCGTTGGCAAAAGCCTCCAGGAATTCGAAGCTCTCGCGCACCAGGTCGCCGACTCGCTTTTCCGAGATGTCGTCTTTGGCTACCGAGTCGATGGTCTGACCTTCTCGGGCGACCAGGAAAATCGAGGTCACTCCACGCGTGCGGGCCAGCGTCGTGGTAAGGCCCGAGAGCGACTCGTGGTGCATTTCGTAGAAGGCTTTGCGGGCAGCCGAGACCTCTTGCGGCAGTTCGGCTTCGGCGCTCGCGAAAGTCGGCTCTATGGAAGGTTCGATCGCATCGAACGACGGCTCGACGACAGGTTCGACCACAGTCTCGGCTACAGGAGAGACAGGCTCGGCTTCCCCTCCCACCAGAATCATGGTCGAATCGTCTTCCATCATCGGCATCAGAACGGGAGGGTCGGCCGCCACCGGCTCAGGCAGAACCGGAGCATCGTCGAAGGTCGGCGGGCCGCCGACCCCACCCATGTCGATCGGCTGGAGATCCACCATCTCCGTGCCGTTCGAAAGGGCGGGTTCGAGCCCAAGCGGCTCTACCTCAGGATCGGCGACCGGTTCGGGATCGTCGGTCGGCTCGGTCGATGCGACCGTTTCGAGTTCCGGCTCGGGACCCAGGTCGGGCAGATCGGGCTCGAGGCTATCCATCCCGATGTCGAACTCGGGGGCGGGGAAATGAGCCGTCGTAGGGACCGGTTCGAGCTGCGCCATCGGCATAGGGGCGAGGTCGAGGGCCGAGGAGGGTTCGGCCTCGTCGGCGGGGGCCTCGAGAGCTGATTCCACGAGCTCTACCGGGACGTCCTCACCGACGTTCTCTCCGATCAGCTCCCCGCTAAGCGAAGGCTCCCCGATCTCAGGAGCCGTTTCGGCGCCCTCTGTCGGGTCGGCTTCGGGCTCCACGCCGTCATCATCAGCCCCGACTTCGATCTCGGGCGCGCTATCAAGAGGCGGCTCGCCTTCAAGCGTGGCAACGGCGCTCTCCCCCTCCAGCGAGGGCGATTCGGCTACCGCCTGGGGAGAGTCCGCTTCGACCAGCTCGACCGGCAGCTCATCGAGAACGGGCGCGGGCTCGCCTTCAACGGCTTCCCCGACGGGCAGCTCCAGCTCGAGAGCCGAGACTTCGGCGGGCTCGCCCTCTGCCTCGGAATCGCCGTCGGCCTGGGCTGAAACCGGCTCGGGCCGCGGCATCAACTCCTGCTCCTGAGCTTCGACCAGACTCTGATTGAACTCGCGGAACCGCTCGAGTTCGCGCAGCAGTTCATCGACCCGAATCAGCTTCTTCTTGGCCTCTTCCATGTGATACTCGTGGATGACCGTGCCGGGCTCGAGCGTCACGTTCCGGGTACGCTCCTGCAGTTCGCGGTTGTAGATGGCCCGCTGAATCTTCAAACGCAGCCGCGCCTCTTCGAACGCTTCGTCGGTGGTGGGACGCTGCATGGTCTGACGCACATCCTCGGGCGGCAGTGCGTCCTCTTGCAACGCGTTGACCAGGAGGCGGGCCTCGACGTTGTCCGGATCCAGTTCGAACAGACGACGTAGCTCGCCGTACGCCTCGTGAGGCATCCCCTGGGCCGAATAGATTTCGGCGACAGCCAGATGCGCCTCGGGGACCGGGCGGCCTCCGGCCAGGTCCTGGTAAGCGGTCAGCGCCTCCAGCTTGAGCCCGCGTCGGAACGCCGCCTCGGCCAGGGCCAGGATGGTCAGCTCGTCGCCGGGGCGCTGGCTGAGAATCCGAGAAAAATGCTGGATCTTCTTTTCCAAGGTGGTCATCTGTTCTATGTGCACGCTCACTCTTCCATTTCCCCGACCAGCGGGAGAGCCACGAAAAACTGGCTCCCCTCGCCCGGTGTGCTTTTCGCCCAGGCTCGTCCACCATGGGCTTCAGCGATATGCTTGACGTTGGCCAGTCCCAGACCGGTCCCGCCCGTCTCTCGCGTCAGCGAATTGTCGATACGATAAAACTTCTCGAAGACAAGGGGTAACTTCTCGGCTTCGATACCGACACCCTGGTCTCGGACCCAAAAGACCGCCTCTCGAGCGTCGACCTCGACTCCGACCTCGACGTTCCCGCCGGACGGAGAGTATTTGGTCGCGTTGGACAGAAGGTTGGTCACGGCCTGGGTAATCAGCATCGGATCGATCGGCAAAGCCGGGTCTTCGAAGCTTTCGGAAAGAACGTACTGATGGCGGGGGTTGGTTTCCCGGAACGCGGGGACGCAGTCCCTCACCAGCGTTCCCAGACGGACCTCCTGAAGCTGCAGGACGAACTTCCCCGCCTCGAGCCTGGTCAGATGCAGGAGCTGATCGATCAGGTTATGCAGTCGCTGACACTCATCCTGACAGATCCCCAAGAAATGGTCCCGTCGCTCGTCGGGAAACTCCCGCACCAGAAGCAGTTCGAGAAAGGCGCTGATGGTGGTGATCGGGGTTTTGAGCTCGTGGCTGACCATCGAGAGGAATTCGGACTTCATCCGCTCCAGCTCTCGCCTGGCTGTCTCGTCCCGGAAAACCAGCACCGAACCTTCTTTTTTTCCGTCGACATAAAGCGGCGTGGGAAGAACCGCCAGGCTCCTTTTGCCCGCTTGTAGCGTCGTTTCGACTCCCTCGAAGACTTCCCGATGCTTACTCCAGAGAAGCGAAAGCTTAGGTCCCACCACAGGACGCAAGAGCTTGCGGGCCACTCCGTTGGCGGTCAGCACCTCGCCTTCCCGATTGACCACGACGACTCCGTCAGCCATGGAAGCCAGCGTCGCCTGCAGCTTCTGGTGTTCGAGTTGGACCAGGTTCCGCTGATTTCGCTCGGACTCGAACAGTCGGGCGTTCTGTAAGGCGACCGCAGCCAGGTCGGAAACGGTCTCGAGGAAGGCCAGCTCTCGGGGGTGAAAAGTCGTCTCGCCGCTGCGCCGGATCATGACGACGCCGACGGTTGCGTCTCGTTCCTTGACCGGGACACAGAGGGAAGAGCGGATCTCGTTCCCACGGTCGATGGTGCCGACGAATCGAGCGTCGTTGACCTTACCGTCAAGGTGCAGCGGCTCCCCGGTCTGGGCCACCCAGCCGGCGATCCCTTCTCCTACCCTTTGACGCGTGTTGGCCACGATCTCATCATCGAGGCCTTCCGAGACCTCGATGGTCAGAAATCCGTCCCGCTCGAGCATGATCGAACCCGCATCCGCCTCGAAAATCTCCAGGGCCAGGGCCAGCATCTGGCTCAGAACGCGATCGACCTCGAGGGTCGAATTCAGGGTACGCGAGATCAGATAGAGCGCTTCAAGCTGCTCTTTCGTGCGGTTACGGACGCTGCTTTTGACGCTGGGCTCACTCATGGCAGAGACGGAACGAAGCGTCTACCGGTGCCCGTTCAGGGCAGCTCGATGCCCAGCAGTCGAATCACTTCGCTCTGCAAGGTGAGGGGGGAAAACGGCTTGGTCAGATAGCGATCGGCTCCGGCCTCATAGCCAGCCCGTTCGTCTTCTTCGCCGCTTCGAGCTGTCAGCAGAATCACCGGGATCTTCTCGGTGTCCCTGGCCTCGTGCAACGCCTTACAAACTTCGAGCCCGCTCAGACTGGGCAACATGACGTCGAGGATCACCAGATCCGGCTTCTGTTCTTGCGCTATCTGAAGGGCTCGAGGGCCGTCCTCGGCCTCGAGCAAAGAGAACCCTAGATCTTCGAGGGTCACTTTGAGCACTTCCAGAACGTGCGGCTCGTCATCAACAAGCAGAATGGTTTTCGACATGGTCGACCTCCCTGGTCTCTAGATCGCCAGCAGGCGCTCGACAGCGCCACGGTTTTTGCGAATTTCCAGTCGGACTCGCCCCAGGTTAGCTCCCGAGCCGGCCAGCACGACGAGCACGAAGTTATCCCCCACCACTTCGGCGGTAATCTGCTTCTCGGCGAATTCGATGTACTGCTGGTTCAGGGGCGCCTTGCCGAGGTCTTCGGAGATCTGCATACCAAGCTGCAGGCTACGCAAGATGACTTCGGCGAGCGGTTCGGTCTCGCGTTCGTCGACAAAGTACTTGTCGATGACAAACCCATTGGCGTCGAACACGGCGGCTCCGAACACATGGTCGAGGCGGCAAAAGTTTTCTAAAATCTGGTCAAGTTCGGCCACGGCGCTTCTCCTAACTGATGATCGGTCGAACGTTGACCAGGTCGCCCTCGTTGACGCTCATGTCCTTGAGCATGTTCGAATGAACTTCGACCCGCTGCCCCAGACGAGAGTTCCCGGACTTGCACTTGTAGGTGAACATACGGCCGTCGGCCGTTTCGAGTTCGACCTCGAAGGCTGCCTTGGTGTCCACACCCCACTCCCGAAAGACATCTTCGGAAAGCTTGACCTCTTCGGCGGATCGGAACAGGGCCGATGCCTTCTTCAAGGTCAACTGACGAATTCTGGACAGGTCCAGGTCGACTTCCTCGGACTTTCGATCGATCGTGTCCGTCTTCTCGGCCCGCACCGAGATACGCGACCCGTTCTCGTGGACGTGGTCGAGCAAGGCGCTGACCTGAATCGGACCACAAACGATCTCTCCGTACTTCTCCGCGAACCGCTCGGTCAGGATCTCTCCATCCTCGACAAGAAGATAGGTAAAGCCGGAAGGCCCCATCACCCGCATAAAGCCGGTCAGTTTATTCGAATCCAGGGTCGAGAGCACACTTTTGAGCTCTTTCTTGTCGATCCGCTTGTCCGGCATAAAAGCCGTGAAGGCAAAGGCCGTGCTGAGCACGGACACCATCGCTTCGGACATGACGAAAACCGACACTTCGGCCGTAGAGCGCTGACGCATCAACGCGTAGATGCGAGCCGGCAGACGTGCTACCAGGGCGCCCCGTGAGGTGCCCTCGAGAGCTCTGAGGATTTTACCGTTTCGTAGTACGAAGAACCCCGTCGCGGACGCCAGCTTCATCTGAACTACACCGACGAACTCTTCCGAGAGCAGATTCTCTAGCATCTGCTCGATGTCAGAGACCGCCAGGGTCTTGTTTTCGAATAGGGGATTGCCACGCGGTAGAAGCTGATCGCCACCACCAGGATTGGTGCTCATGGTCGCTTTCAAGAGAGACTACCTTAACCTTCGGTCTTCGGCAGAGGTGGCGGCGGCTTTTGGCCGCCTCCCTTGGCGAAGTCCAGTGAAATCGTACGCCCCAGTCCGGGGCTGTCGCTGCCTGCGTCCGAAAAGTCCAAGCCGCCACCGCTGGGCAGTTGGAAGGAAGGGGGCTGTCCGGACGGCTTCGAGCCGAAGAGGTCGCTCAGCGGCAGGGTTGAGGAAGAAGGGTTCTCCGGAACGCCTCCTCCACCACCAAAGTCGAACGGGTTCGTGCCGATGGTGCTTCCCAAAGCCGATCCGCTGGGTAGCTGAAAACCGCCACCACCGCCTCCCAGGTCTTCGTTGGGCGCGGAACCAGGAAGCCGGAAAGCCGGCGATTCGAACCCACCACTACCGCCCGCTCCGGGCGTCGGCGGTGCGGTGCCGAATCCGGCCCCTCCGAAACCGCCAAACGGCGAGGCCGACTCGGCCGAAGGCTCGTTGAAAGAGAAGCCCATGCCAAGCGCCGGCGGCTCTGCCGCGGCCGGAGGCTGCGAAGGTAGCGAAAACGCCCCGGGCGGGCCCGCCGAGGGAAGCGTGGCCGAACCGTCGTCGAAGCTTCCGAACATGCCAGCCGGCTCGGAGGAGCCTCCTCCGAACGGAGAAGCTCCCGGGGAGGCAAAAGGCGACGGAGCCGGAGGGGTCTCGGCCGAGCCAGGCACTTGAAAACTCGAGTTGAGGGAGATCTTACCCACGTCGCCGGAGGGACTCTTCGGAGCGACGGGACCCTCGCCCGTCGTTGTCCGGCGTAGCAAAGCCTCCCAGGCTTCCGAGGAGGAAGCGGCCGTAGGCGCAGCAGCTTCGCTAGACGCCCCGAAGACGTTCTCTTCGGTCGAGGGCGGGGGAGCAGCTTCAAAAGAGGCCGCTTCCGGCTCACCAGCGCGAACTCTCTGTAGCAGGTCGGCCCAACCGCCGCTGGCGCCGGCGTCGCCGCCGGGGGGGGCAAAAGCGACGGTGGATTCCAAACTGCCGGCCGAGGCGCCGATCATCTCCGACGGCGGAGCCGCGAAAGGGTTGGGCGCTTCTTCGCGGGCCGGCGGCGCCGCAAAGGGCATAGCCTGCTCGCGAGGGGCCTCGGCTGCCGGGGCAGGAGGCTGCTTGGGAGGCGGTGGAGGGGGCGGAGGAGCAAACGGGCGCGAGGTCGGCGGTGCGTCAAGCTGGGCCAACGAGCCCGAAGGGGCTCCCGCAGCGCTCTGCTTCTTTGCGGCGGCCGCAGCTAGCTTGGCGATATCAAGCGAGGAGCGCGAAGCCTTGCGGTTGTCAGCGACCTCCCATGCGACCAACGCCACAAACGCGACCAGCAGCCCAAAAAAACCTGTCGTCAACAGACCTTCGTAGGCCGCAAGGCCGGTCGGTTTGGCCTGGGCATGGGCGGCGCTCTGCAGCGCCGTCATCGCCATCAGACCTGTCGCCCCGTAGGGGTACCACCGTTTCGTCACTCGTCTTTGCCTTCCCAACTTCCGCATTATCGCTCGCCTTCAGCCTGCATGCTTTCCATGAGGACTTCGATTCGCGAAGCGACATCCCTATACCGTATGTCGATCATCCAACACTCTTGAAATGCTGCCAGAGCGGCTTGTTTCTGCCCCATCTCTTCGAGTGTGCCCGCGAGATTGAAGCGAAGCTCCAAGAAATCCTCTTCACGGAAGCCCGGCTGCTCGAGGACCTTCTGGAACTGTTTGACCGCCAACTGGGGGTAACCCTTCTGACGAAAGCACTCGGCCAGATTGTTGGTCGCTGCCAGCATCTTACTGGCATCGGACGAAGCCACCAGGAACTCCCGGATGGCCTCTTCGAAGAAACCGAGTTGACGATAGAACTGGCCCAGGCGCAGGTGACTGGAAGCCTCTCCGGCGGTAAACGACGTGGCCTTCTTGTACTCGCGAATGATGCGTGAGACCAGACCTTTAGAGAAGATCTGCTTGGCCACGTCGGCCGCTTCCTCGAGCCGTCCTTCACGGGCGTAGATGATGGCGATCCGCGAGAGGGCATCGGGGCGTCCCGGAGCCAGGTCCAAGACCTGTCGGTAGAACGGTCGAGCCTCCTCGAACAGCCCCTGCTGGAACAGCACATCGCCCAGTTTTTCCAGGCTTTCTGGCGAACTCTCGGAACGCTGACGCAGTTCTTCGAGGATCCCCCGCGACGGCTCGAGCCCGATATGGGAGATGGAAGCGCTGGCCAGTTCGAACAGGATCTCCACCGCCAACTCTTCGAGTCCGTAAGTCGTAGCCTTCTCTGCCGCCGAGCGGTAAGTTGCCAGGCCTTCGTCGACTTCTTTGAAACCGACCAGACTGGCGGCGATGCTGCGGTGCAGAGCCACCGACTCTTCCTGACGGCCCAGCCCTTCCAGCACCTGCGCCCTTTTGCGCTTGGCTGACAGCGCCATCCGACCACGATCGGCTTCGACCAACTCTTCTTCGAGCGCTTCGAGGCGCGTCAGTCCGCCAATCAGCTCTCCGAGAGCGACCAGATTCTGAACCAGTTTGTCCAGGATCTTGTCCGCCTCCTGGTCGTTACCGTGCAGCAGATAGCTCTTGGTGATCTCGTAGTACTGCTCGTTCGCTTCGTCGGGCCGTTTCAACTCGATCAGCAGATCGGCCATCCGGTCCCGATACTCCATCGAGGTCTGCCACTGTTCGTTATGGGCAAACGAATCCGACAGTTCGCGTAAGATGCGAAGCATGCGGTCCTGCTCGCCTTTGCTCTGAGCGTCTCGGAACAGCTCTTCCAGCAAACCCTGACCCTGTTCAAGGAAGCCCGCCCTCAGGAACAGCCCGCCCAGGCTTTGACGTAGCTCGAGATTGAGCGGCTGAAGGTTGATAATCTCCTTGACGCACTCCTGGGCTTCGTCCACTTCGCCTCGTTCGAGGTGAATCGTCATAAGCGAACGGTAGTGCCCGGTGGCCTCCTCGAAGCGCAAGTTCCGAATCAGCAGGCGGATGGCCTGACGTCGGTGCTCGATATCCTTGGGGTCGAGTTCGAGAATCCGGTCGAGAACCTTATGAGCAACCTCGGGCAGGTTCTGGTCCAGATAGACCTTGGCCAGGGTAGCAAACTGCTCGAGCGCCTGGGCCGTCTGACCCTGCTTGGCCCAGAGGTGCCCGAGCTTGAATCGAGCGTTGTAGTCCGTGGGGTCCATGTCTAACATACGAGTGTAGACGTCGACCGCTGAGGTGACGTTACGCTCGCGATTGAAACGGCCCGCCAGGACTAGCATCCCTTCGCGCGCTCGCTCGGTGTTGCCCTGAACGGCGATCTCCTGAGAGAGACGCAAGCGGATTTCGGAGTCGGCGGGCTGGTAGGCGAGAATCTCTCGGTACAGACGCTCGGCCTCGTGATGGTCGCCCTGAGCCGAGGCCGCTTCGGCCATAGCATAGATCTGTTGGCGGGCGTTGGCCAGGTCGCCGGAATCGAGATAGTTATGAACCAGACCGTCCAGGTACTGCTTCTTTTCTTCCATGTCGTCCGGCATCTTGTCGACCAGAACCCGAACCCGGTCCAACTGGCCCAGGGTAAGATACTTCTGGATCAGCAAGCGTAGGAACGAACGCTTTTCCGGGTCATCCTCGTCGAGTTCCAGGATATCCCGTTCGGCTTCTTCAAACCGGTTGGTATTGAGATAAGCCTGGATCAGTCGGCGATGATAGCGAGGGCGGATCTCGTCGTCGACACCGAGTCTGGCGACTTCCTGAGCCGCCCGGTCGATATCGCCACCGGCCAGATACGCCTCGATAAGCTGGCCCATGAACGAATTTCGCAGCGGGTCATCAGCGGCAAGACGGTAGATCTCTCGTCCCGCATCCTCGAGCTGGCCCTGGCCCAGAAAGCTAGCGATCAGACGGGCCACGAAACCAGAACGCGATTCGTCCTCGGCGGGCAGCCGTGTGACCTCTTCGGAAGCTTCGGCTAGACGGTTCGCCTCGAGATAGCTGGCGATCAGTCGGCGCTGGAAGGTCAGTCGAAGAGCGTCGTCTTCGGGCAAGCGGTGAATGGTGGCGGCGGCTTGTTCCAGCTCGCCCTTGGCCAGCGGGATCTCGAGCAGCCGGGTCACCAGGCCGTTGCGCTCACGGTCCGAGCGCGGGATCTGGGGCAGCCCCTCGAACGCCTTTTCCAGATTGCCCGCATCGAGATACTGCTTGACCAGCTCTTTGCGGAAAATCAGGCGCTTCTCGTTGTCTTCGGGAAGAGCGTCAAGCTCCTTTTCCGCCTGGGCCAGGCGACCTCGCTCCAGGTTCGAGACGATCAGGCGGTTGCGCAGACGCAGCACTTCATCATCCGAGCTCGGCAAGACGGAAATCTGACGAGACGACTCGTCGAGGCGATTGGTGCGCAGCAGCAGGTCGATGACGTGCTTACGAATATCCACCCGCTGAGGATCGAGCTGCAAAATTCGAGCGTAGGTGCGAATGGCCGGGTCGAACTGCTTGAGCTCGGTCAGAATCTGGGCCTGGTACAGCAGCGCTTTATCGTCGTCGGCCTTCTGAGCCACGATTCGTTCGAGCTCTTTGAGGGCGCCTTCCAGGTCGCCTTTATCCCGCAGAGAGAGCGCCACCTCGTACAGCAAGTCCGGCGCCTGGGGGAAGAACTGCACCATCTTCTGCTGGAACTTGAGAGCGGCCTCTTCATCCCCCTTCGAGCGGTGCAGCTTGACGATCTGCTGAAAGGTCTCCAGCGCCTCGTACTGCATGTCCTTCTTCAGATAGATATCGCCCAGCAGTTCGCGAGCGGGGATGTTGCCCCGGTCGAGTTCGAGCAGTTTGCGGAGCGACTTGACGGCCTCGTCGAGCATTCCGCGCTCGATGTTGCCATGAGCTAGCTGCAGGTAGTGAGGGGCGACTTCGCCCTTCTTGTCCACCGCGATAAGGTGCTCGACCAGGCGCTTCCGAATATTGATATTCGTTGGGTTCCGTTCCAGGACGGACTCGTAGATATCGATCAAGGCGTCGATCGCCCAACGGGCGTTCGGATCCCAGGAGACCACCGTCTCGTAAAGTCCGATCACCTTGTCCAGCGGCTTATTGTCGGCGTAAAGTCCGGCCAGGGCTCGGTAGGTCTCGACCGCCTCGGCAAGCATGTCCTGCTTGGCGTACAGTTCGCCCAGGCTATGCAGCACCTCTCGGTTCTCTGGCTCGAGATCCAGAATCAGCAGATAGGCGCGGGTAGCGTCGGCAAGCAGATTCTTCTTGACGTACATCTCCGCAGCGTGCTGGAACCACACCTTGGTATTCTGGACGCTACGCCCCTTCTTGCTGCGGGCGAAGATCTCGCCCAACATCTCGTAAGCGTGCGCCGCTTCCTGAGGAGCCAGACGGGAGACTTCCTGGAACTGGTCGATCGCCTCCTTGTCCATACCGAGCTGCATGTAGGCTCGGCCCAGCGACATATGGGCTTCCCAACGGCCCGGTCCGAGTTCGATGCTCTTGCGCAGGTACTGGACGGCCTGGTCCACCTCGCCTCGCTGCAGGAAGAAACGCCCGATCTGCAAGCAGACCTCGGGTTTGACGCGTTTGACCGATTCCTTGACCAGAGCGATCTCGTCGTTGGTACTGAGCGAAGCGCCCTGACTTTCGATGGTCTCTTCTAGACGCAGAACTTCGCGATAGCGGTCCACGGCCGCATCGGCATCGCCCTGCTGCCGGAAGATCTCGGCACACTCCATGTGCTGAGCGACCACCTCGGCGTAGTCCCCACTCTTGATCGACATGTTGATAATGTAGGTCCGAACGTCAAGGTTGTGAGGGTCGCCTTTCAGGGCTTCCTTGTAGGCCGCCGTGGCCTCATCCCAACGCCCCTGGTTGACGAGTATGTTCCCGTTTTCCAACCATTGAGCCGTGCGATCTCTGTCAGTCAATTGTGTCCTCCTGGGCGTGTCGTGAGCTGTACGGGAAGAAACGCGGCGCTAAGCGCCGGCCGCCAACTCGCCCTCGATTTTCTGAATCCAGCTACGCACGTCGCGGTAAGCGATGTCGACGTTGTAGCATTCCTTCAGTTCGGCCAGAGCCTCTTTGGCTCGGCCGTTCTGGTACTGGACCATAGCCAGGTTGTAACGGATCTCCAGGTAGTCTTGCTCGGAACGCGCCTTGCTTTCCAGACCCTTCTGGAACTGCTTCATAGCCAGGTCGAGCATCATATAGCCCTTCTTGGAGGCGAAACAGAGGCCCAGCATGTTGTAGGAAACCAACTCGTAGTCGGGGTGACGACGAGTCTGCTGGAACTGCTCGATGGCGTGGTCGAGGTCGCCCAGGTGGTAGCAAAGCTCGCCGTAGTTGAAGCGCGCCTTGAGATCGCCCGGGTTGGCCTCGACGCTGCTTCGCAGCGAGGCGATGACGTTCGATTTGATCTCGACGGCTTCTCCACCCGCCTGCTCGAGACGCTGCAGCACCTGGCCGGCCTCGGAGACTTGCTCTTCGTGAAGCAGCAGGTCGATGTACATTTTGACGGCTTCGGTACGGTCTGGCGCCATCTGGAACAGCTTGCGGAGCTGTGCCAGGGCAGCCTGATTGTCTCCCAGACGCTCGGCGTACAGCAGGGCCAGTCGAAACTGCAGGTCAAGCTGGCTCTCATCGAGCTCCAGGGCTTTCTGTACGGCCTCAGCGGCCCGGTCGTAGCGACCGTTCTGCTCGTGCAGGTTGCTGATATGGAGCCAGCGCGACTTGGCGTTTTCGGGGTCGCCGGCCAGTCCGTAAAACTTGACCAGTCGCTCCTGCAGCTCGACGTTCTCGGAATCGGCGTCGACCAGGCGTGAGTACAGAGAGATAGCGGTTCCGTGGTCCTTGGTATCGAGGTAGTGCTCGGTCAGCGCTTCCGCCTGCTCGAGAGCTGCCGACACCCGGCCGCCATCGAGATAGGCGTCGACCAGGAAGCGGCGGGCTTCCTGGTTATCGGTCTGCACCTTCAGGACTTCCTCGTAGAGTCCGATCGCACGCTCGGTCTCACCGCGCTCTTGATAGCGACGGGCCAGCTGGAACTGCTGCTCCACGGCCTGCTCGGCGTGACCGAGCCGCTGGTACAGCTGAACCAGCGCTTCTCTGTCGTCGAGCTGACTGGGGTCGAGTTCGACGATGCGCTCGGTCACCCGGGCGGCTTCTTCCCAGCGCTCCTCGGCTCGGTAGCGTCCGACCAGGCTCTGGAAACTCGAGAGCGCTCGGACGACATCGCCCTGCCCCTCGTAAATCTGGGCCAGACGCTCCTCGAGAGCGGGGTCTTCGGAAATTTCCAGCAGCTGCTGGAAGGCCGAAATCGCTCCCGCAACCTCTCCCTTGGTCAGAGCCGTCTCGGCCAGTTGGCGCAGGTGGTGAGCCGCCAACTTGCTGTCATCGAGCGCCGTGAAAACGCTCACCAGCTCTTTTCGAGCCTCGAAATGGAGAGGGTCGAGGGAGAGAACCGACTGTAAGGTATCGAGCGCTTCATGCTGCTCCCCATGCTTGAGGTGCAGCTTAGCCAAAGCCAACAGCGAGTCTCCCGCTTCCGTATAGTTCTCGTTCCAGAACTCGGCCTGGATGACGCTGTGCAGGAGCGGAATCGAGTCAGGATTCCGGCGCAGCACCTGACGGTACTGAACCACCGCGTCCTCCAGAAGTCCGAACTTCAAGTGGATATCCGCCAGTCGAGTGCGTAACACCAGATTGTCGGGAGACTCTTCCAGCGCCTTTCGGTAGGCCGCGATTTTCGAAGCCGCGTCGGCCAGAGCCAACTGCTCTTCGAGAGCGTCGGCCTGCGCCGTCTGAGCGATCTCCGCCTTCTCTTCCGCCGAAAGGAGATCCATCGGGTCAGGCTCGGCTGCCACCGGCTCCTCGAAGATCGACACCGATTCTTCGGCGGAGTTCACCGCCTCGAAAGACGGTTCGAACAGCTCGTCATCCACCGTCAGTGCCGGCATCTCGGCACTGGCCTCGAGGGACGGCTCGGGGATAGAGATCGGCTCGGGTTCGGGAATCTCGACGTCGAGCGGTACCTCTTCTTCCTCGACCGGCATGGTCGAGTCGAAGATGTCCATGAGCTCTTCCGTCTCTGGCTCGGCCGAGGCGAAGATGTCGCCCAGGTCAGCTGGTTCCGGTAAGTCGAATTCGGATTCTCCGTTCGAAGGGCTTGGAAGATCGAACTCCTCCTCGACGGGAGTCGAAACCTCTTCCGAAGGGTTCGGGATGTCGAAGGGGTCCTCTTCGACACTGGCTTCAGCTGCCGCCAGGGCGTCAGGAATCTCGAAGAGGGGCCGCGGCGGCTCGACCGAAGGCTCCGGGATCTCGATATCGAGGGGGGCCTCATAGCCCGAGTCGTCGGCAAAGAGGTCGTCCATGCCGGTGGACTCGTCCTGGAACAGCCCACCGGCCTCAGGATCTTGCTGCGACGGCGACTCTTCCGCCACCTCGGCGTGAAGTGGCAGATCGTCGGGCATCGGGAGGTCCAGGTCGAGCGGCAGGGGCTCTTCATCGAACACCGATCCGGCTGGAGAAAACAGGTCGTCCCGCTCTTCGGATTGGGCGAAGAGGTCGCCTTCAGGCTCTCCACTGCTGGCCTCGAAGTCGACCTGCGGCTCGGGATCCGGAATGCTGATCGCCTCAGGCTCTTCGTAAGGGTCTCCGAGAGCCGCCTCGCCGGCGTCTGCAAACAGATCGTCGCCCCCCCCGCCGAAAAGGCCACCATCGTCGGCCATCGGGGCATCCAGAGGAAGATCGAAGTCAAGCTCGGCCGGCTCCGCCGACGAACTGTCGGGGAAGTCGTCGAACAGACTATCGCTGCCCGTAGAAACCTCGGGCTCTATCGTTTCGGCCGCCGAAGCGTCGAGCGGGGCGTCGTCAAAAAGTCCGCCTCCGCCGCCGTCACCGCTGAACAGGTCGCCGGAGTCCGAATCTTCGAAGAGTCCGCCTCCCTGGCCGAAGAGATCGCTTGCGCCACCCTCGGAAGGGGGCTCGGGCTCATCCGCCGGGGCGCTATCGAAAGCGCCAAAGACGGTATCGGAACCGGTCTCCAGTCCCTCGAACAGACCCGCGCTTGCTGGCGCTTCGTCGAAATCGTTGCCAAAAAGTTCTTCGGCGGAGCCGCTCTCGACCTCACCCGAAGAGAAATCGGACGAGAAATCGCCGGGCTCGTTGAAGAGCCCGTCATCGGAGCCCTCGACCGCTGCAGGGGTAGCGAACAGGTCGCTCATGTCGCTCGCCTCTTGCGAGAAGAGGTCGTCGGCGATATCTCCTGGCGCGGGATCGAACAGCCCGCCGTCCGAGGCGCCATCGTCAAACAGACCGCCCATACTCTCGAAGTCCCCACCGCCATCGAGAGGCGCGTCGAGCCCACCTTGTTCAAAATCCGAGGCAGGTTCGGAGAACAGGTCCTGACCCCCCCCGGCAAAGTCGTCATCGAAGGAGGACGGAGCGTCCACTGGATTCCCGAAGCCAGGATTCAGTCCGGCATCCTCTCCGGGGAAGAGGTCGTCATCATTGAATAGCCCACCGGCATCGCCATCGTTGGAGAAAAGGCCAGGATCAGCCTCGTGACCGATGGTCGGCGCCACCGCCGCCGCAACAGGCTCTTCATCGAAGAGATCGTCACCCACGGGGCCAAAGAGGTCGTCGGCAAGGGATGCCGCGGGTTCTGCCCCGCCCTCGTCGTCAAAAAGGTTCTCGAAAGTCGAGTCGGCTAACGGAGGCTGACCATCGTCTTCGAACTGAAGTCCGGCTCCCGGGTCGGAGCGATGGCCACCAATGGTCTCGCTCGCTCCGGCGTCCATTCCGTCTGGCTCTCCAAAGAGCGACCCGAACGGATCTCCTTCACTTTCGAACATGCTGCCATCGGAGGCTTCCGTCGACAGACCGATCGAAGGTCTGGCTGGCGGGTCGCCAAAAAGATCGTTGTCGGAGCCGAAGGGGTCTTCGCCCTCCTCCGGTTCGTCGAAGCTCAGAGGGCTCTGCCCCAGGGTCGGCATGGCGCTGGCCTGCGGACTGCTGTCGTCGCCATCAAAGTCGAACAGGTCATCCACGATCTCGTTGCCAAAATCAGGGGTCTCTCCCGCGTAGTCGGGCCGAAGTCCAACCTCGCCGCCGCCCGCCTCTTCCTCGGAATCGAAAGAGACGCTCCCGATTTGAGGGCTCCCGTTGCTCTGAGGCGCAGGGAAATCATCCCCAAACGGATCGTCCCCGGCGTCTCCAAACTCGAGAGCGCCACCTGCCGAGGGCTCGCCGAAGGGACTCTCGAGATGGAAGTCGTCATCGTCAAAAGAAACGGCGGCCACCGCCGGAGCCTCGCTCGGCGCCGGTTCGTCAAAAACGTCCTCGAACGGTGCCAGGTCGTCACGGAAATCGTCTAACGGCGCCGGTTCGGCAAAACTCGGACGCGGCGGGGCCGCCTGAGGGGCGACCGGTTCTCGTCGTTCGAGTTGGGGACGGTTCATTCCCAGCATGGGCTTGTCGCCTCCCATGCCGCCGCCCATGCCGCCCATGGTCTTCTGACCGAGTCCGGAACGAACGAGCCCCGGACGCCCACCCATGGTCGGCTTGCCACCCCCACCCAGCATCGGCTTGTCGCCGCCGCCAGCATGGGTCAAACCTTCTCGAAGACCACCCAGCCCAGGCCGGGGGCCACCGGCTCTGCTCGATCCCGAGCCAGCGCCTGCTCCCGGACCTGCGGGAGGGCGTCGTGGCGCAGCAGGCTCCGGCTTCGGAGGCTCGCCACCGCTCGGATCTTCGAAAACCGTGTGAGGTAGCCGCTCCGTCATCTCACTGGCTGCCCCGCCGCCGACGGGCTCAGGTGCCGAAGAGGCAAACGGAACGGGAGGGGGCGGTGGCGGCTCGGGGGACGAGGCCTCCTCTTCAGGAGGCGTCGGAGGAGTCGGAGGCTCGAAAATCTTGGGCACTACGGGCGCTCCAAGGTTCGTCAACCCTTGCTGTGCCGGTGCGCTATTCTCGTCGACGGAGAGAACGATCTGGAAACACTCGATCGCTTCGTCGCGCTCTTCGGCCTCCAGATGACCCTGGGCCGCCTGCAAGAAGAAGTCGACGGCCTCGGTCATCATACCCTGGGAATGATGAAGTTCGCCGAGTTTGCGCTTGGCCGAAACCAGACCGGGGTTATTCTGCAGGACCTTGTTGAAAGCCAGGATACCGCTTCGGAAACGCCCTTTGAGCTGACACACCAGGCCCAGCTGAAGCAGCGCCTCGGTATGCTCGAGGTCGTGGCGCAGAACCGAGCGGAACTCCTGCTCCGCCTCGTCGAGTTTGCCCAACTCGGTGTACAACCTACCAAGGGTCAGCAAAACTTCCGGGTCGTCAGACTGGACGACCTTCATACGACGATAGGCTTCGGCGGCCTTGGCTATATTGCCGGCTTCCTGGAAGGCGTTGGCAACTTTGCGATACTGGTTCGCTCCATCCTGAATGTGTCCGTGCGAAACGAACATCTCGGCCAGTTCCAGAGCGATATCAAGATTTCCGGGCTCGTGCTTGAGAGCGTCCTGAAGCAGGCGGATCGAACGTTCGCCATCGCCCTGGTCGATGCAAAGCCTGGCTAACTCGCGAGAGAGGTAAACTGCTCGGGCCGTGTTGCCTCGTTTATTCTCGATCTCGATGCGACGCTCGCGCGCCTCGCCGTTCTCCGGGCGAAGTTCGAGAACTCTGGTGACGACTCCATCAGCGCGCTCGAGGCTTTCCTCTTCGACCAGCACTCGGATCAGTTCGAGATAGGTGGTGATCACCGAACCGAACTTACCTCGTACGGCCAGGACCTCGGCCAACTTTACGTAGACCTCTGGCTGGCCAGGCTCGTCTTTCTTCAGGTTCTCGAGTTGTTCGAGAGCCGTGTCCCATTCGCCCGACTTGATGGAAGTCTCGGCGTCTGCTAATAGCGCGGTGGCTGAACTCACTCCCGGAACCTCCTGCAGGGGAAACTTCGCGGCCGCCTTCCCTTACCTCACCCGACGATGAGCGGGCAATACCAAGGAAGACAAACCGTCACGCCCCTGTAGTCCAATTTCTCGGAGGAGGTTGCGGCTCCTGCCGTGACCCTCTCGGCATGGGTCCCTCCAGAAGAGTAAGAAGGCCATTCGAGGAAAAACAAAAGAGGCCCCGTGAGGGGCCTCCTTTGTTCATCGGCGCGAAACGAATCGCTTAGCGCATGATGTTGGGAGTCATCATCAGAACCACTTCGTTGCGGTTCTTGGTGATAACGGTGCTGCGGAAGAGCGGTCCCAGAATCGGCAGATCACCCAACAGGGGAACCTTCGAGACGTTCTGGATGTCTTCTTCGCGGATCAGACCACCAATAACGATGGTATCACCATCTTTAACCCGCATCTTGGTCTCGACGATACGGACCGCGGTACGAGGATACTGGTTATTGATCAGTTCGAGCAGAGTGGAAACCTCAGGGCGAACGTCGATGAGGACGTAGCCATCAGCCTTCACGGTGCTGGTGACATCGAGTTTGATACCGATGTCGACGTACTGAACCTGGAACTGGCCAGCACGAGGGTCAAAGTACACGATCGGATACTTATCACCAATGTGGATCAAGGACTCTTCACCAGAGATCGCAGCCACGCGGGGGGAGGCCAGGATTTTGGCTTCGTTCTGGGTGACCAGGAACGAGATGGAAGCGTCGATGGCCAGCGGGCTACGAGCGAAGCTGCCGATAGCGATCGGAACGTTCGCAGGGAGAGCCGGGACATTCAGAGGGCTCAGGGTCACCGCTCCGTTAGGACCGCGATTGATGCTCTGACCGACAGCGTATTCGTTGAAGGTGGATCCGACGGTGAAAGGAGCGCCTTCGGAGCCCCAGGTAACACCCAGATTCTTCGATCCGTTGTCAGAGATGTCGACGACCTTCAGGTCGACCATCACCTGGTCGGCCGGCTTGTCCAGCTCAGCGAGAAGCTCGCGGACCTGGTCGATAGCGCCGGGCGAACCTTCGGCGATCAGCAGATTCAGGCGCGTGTCTACATTGTAGACGACGTCCGGAACCAGGGTCGAGAGAAGTGCGCGAACCTCATTGATGTCGCCGTACTTAACCGAGAGAAACTCGCGGGTAGGAGCGGGCGGAGGCTCGGGGATGCGGTCCAGGTTGGCCAGCTCACGCTTGATCTGGAGCAGGTCATCGCGGGTTCCGCGGGCGTAGAAGCCGTTCATCGTAGGATGAGCGGTGAACTCTACATCGGGGTACTGGCCCTTGAGGAAGTCCACGACCTTGGCGGAAGGAGCTTCTTCGAGGAGGTATTCCATACGGACGCCGCCGACAACACCGGGCTTGGGACCCTTCTGGGTCTGAAGAATGGTGTCAGCGATCTCGGCGAGTTTGTCCGGAGGAGCCACGACGACCGTCCGGGTGGAAGGACCATCGAGGATCTTGTAGTCGTACTCGTTTTCCTGCATCTGCAGGATGAGGGCCATAGCGCCCTCGACGGGGACGTTCTTCAGGGTGACGGTAACGGAACCCTGAACGGTGGGACCAACGTAGATGTTACGTCCCATTTCCTTAGCCAGGACTTTGAGAACATAGACCAGGTCAGCGTTCACGAAGTCGAGGGTAACCAGCTTCTGAGGAGCAACCTTAGGAGCACGGGGGGCCTGACGGGCGCGCAGCGCCGAGACAGGGGCCGAACCCTGACCTTCCAGCGAGGCCTGACGGGCGGGGGCCACGGCAGGACGGGCAGGAGCGGGGGTCACTCTAGGAGCCTGAGCCACCTTGGGAGCCTGAGCCACCTTGGCGGGCGTCGCGGCGACAGGGGGCTTTGCAGCAGGAGCCTGCTCCACGACAGCGGCGGCCGGGGCGCTCTGTGTTTCCCCCGAAGCCATCTGGTTCGTGTTGATTGCAAGCGTTACACCCTTGGCATCAGCCGCGGTGGTCACCTTGAACTCGGGCGGAGAGATCACGTCGACGTAGATCCGCACAGTGTTCTCCGCATACTGTGCGACGCGAATCTTTTCGACGAGTCCGTGGTTCACTGCAGTCGAGGCAGGGACTCCGTCTTTGAGCTTCGCGGGAAATACATCTACAACAATAAACTTTTGGGGACTCGTCAGCACTTTAGACCTATGCTGAACTCGTCCGGTGGCTCCCACGTCCACGCTGAGCATTTCGCCCTTCTGGTTGACCTTAACTCCGGTCACAGTCGACATCGGCTGTGCAAAGGATACGGTCGTCATCAGAAGTGCAATGGCCCAAAGCGCAGCGGCGCGGCAACCAGTGTACCTAACATTTGGCATATGCCAAACCCACCTCCCTAATGGAATGAAACAGAAGCGATCTCTTTTGAGCTTATCTCACGACCCGCTTTCGCGACTCGCTTGCTCTCTTCAGCAACCTCTCCCAATCTTCTGAACAGGGTAGTTCAGAAGTGCTTGCGGCGCCTGGAGACAACCTCCACCATGAGCGCTCACAATTCTCAGACATAGAGGCTATTCCTCCATGCAAAAACCACAACCTTTAGCGGCGCCTTAAAGCGCCAAACCCAGCACCACCATGGCTCCGGGAGCCAGGTCTCTCAGCTCGGCGCGGGTCATCCCCTTCACCTTGCTTACGTCCATATGCGAGAACGGGTCGGCGACCATACACTTGACCTTGAACTCTTTCGAGAGGTAGGCCTCGATGTTCTTGAATGCCGCCGTGCCGCCGGACAGAACGACCAGATCGATCGTGCCGTCTTTATAACGAGACCGGTAGTAATCGATCGAGCGCTGGACTTCGGTCACCAGCTCTTTGAGCACTGGCTCGATCAGAGTGAAAATCTTTTGGGTGGCGGGGGCGGCGGAGTCCTCGTCCTTGGGATCCACCTTGATCACGCCTTTTTCCCGCTTGATCTTCTCGGCCTCTTCGAAGCTCACATTGAGATTCTGATTGATGGCCTTGGTAAAATTGTTGCCGGCAATCGAGATCGTACGGTTATGCCGCAAGCGTTGGGCGCTGAAAATGTTGATAGAAGAGAACGAGGCTCCGACGTTGACCAGGGCTACCGTGCCATTCAACTGCTTCTCGTCAAGGCAGAACTGCAACGTTTTCTGAAGCGCCAGGGGTTCAAGGGTAATCTGGCTGGGCTCGGCCTCCGCCATCTTGATGACCTCACGAGCGGCTTCCACGATCTCGTTGGGAACAGCGACCAGGAGAACTTCCATCGTGCGCCCGTCCCCGGTGTCGTCGGACAAAATGGTACCTGAAACGGTAGCGTCGGCCACCGGGTACGGAAGATACCGTTCCGCCTCGAAGCGAATGGCCTGACGGACCTCTTCCGGCTTCATTTTGGTCATCGGAATCGGGCGAATCACGACCTGCTGCCCAGCCACCGCGCTCACCAACTTGAACTTCTTAGGATCGATATTGTTCGAACGAAGCAATCCGCTGATCGTGTCGCCCAGCGTCTGTGCGTCCAGAATCGAGCCATCCTTGATCGTCATAGGTGGCGTCGGAGCAACCGAAAAGTGCACCAACTCGGGCGGTCCCGATTTCTCTTTCTTTACGACAGCGAGCTTCACGAAGCTGCTTCCGATATCGATCGCTCCTTGATCCGGAGCCTTTGCAAATAGCTTTTTGATGAAGTCCACTAATCCAACCTCTGCTTCACGATGACCGCCACTCCCTATCCCTTAGAGAGACACGAACGTCTAGACCCTCTTATACTTTTATTCTCGGCGGCAACCCGGGGTCATTCGGCAGGGCTTTTCTCGTCCCTGATCCGATTTCCTCTCCCCTTCCCTCTCAGCAAACGCCATCGTGGTCCGCGCAAACCTGGAGGACCGTGGACCACCTGCGGGAATCCCTCGAAGGGCCTGATTTGAGAAGGTCCTAGACTACAAACGGAGAGAGAACGTTATCGTGCCCTCAGACGCCTTGCTCGATATCCCCCAAGCCTTTTTTGCGCCGTGGGTCTTTGTCTTCGGCCTGCTCGTCGGCAGCTTCTTGAACGTTGTCATCTACCGACTGCCGCTAGGCCGTTCCGTGGTGTCTCCGCCATCGGCTTGCACCAATTGCAACACTCCGCTGCACTGGTCCATGAATCTTCCCGTGCTATCGTATCTCCTGCAAGGCGGACGATGTCGGTACTGTGGTTCAGGATACTCCCTCCGCTACGCAGCCCTTGAAGCGGTAACGGGCGCCTTTTTCTTGGCGGCAGCTCTCCGCTTTGGCGTTTTTCATCCCGACTTCTGGAAATCTATCGTCCTTTTCTGCCTCTGCCTCACCGTCTTCTTCATAGACTATGACCACTGGATCATCCCGGACCAGATCAATCTTGTTGGAGTCATCCTTGGCCTGGGGTTCAGCTTTTCCAGCCCTCTCGTCCCGCCCGAGGCCCTCGATGACCTGCTGGGATTTGAACTCCCTTCGGCTGTAATGAGCGTGGCGGGAGTTCTCTTCGGGCTGGTGTTTTTTTGGAGTATCCAAGTGATCGGACTTGCGCTAGCCAAGCAAGAGGCCATGGGCGGCGGAGACGTGAAATTTGCGGCCCTGATCGGGGCTTTCCTGGGGCCGACCGCCGCGCTCTGGGCTTTCCTGGGCTCCTTCTTCCTGGGAGCCCTTTTCGCGGTCCCGATGCTCGTAGCGAGAAAAGGGGGGGGGAAAGACCCGATCCCTTTCGGCACCTTCATGGCCGCCGCCGCCGTCCTGGTCCAGTTCTTCGGGACGGACGCCCTTCTGGCACCACTCCAGGACTGGCTACTCTTTCCCGGTTAGCGTCGCCTGTGGGGTAACGTCAACCCCCACGACGTCAGTCCTGATCTGAGAGGACACGACGGCGAAACCGCTGGCACTACGACACCCAGCCAACCGCTGGCCCCTCCCCCTCCTAAGCCTCGCCGCGTGGCCAGAATCGCGCCTCTAAGCCGAAGGCGTTACCGCTTCGGTTCACCGTCATCCCTGGATTCGAGTTTGGCATAGCATGAGTTCTAGCCAACGCAAAAAAAAGAGCCCGGCTAAAACCGGGCTCTTTTTTTAAGTCAGACGACTTCGAGTTACGGAGCGCGCTCGATGAGGCCCTGAACGCCGTCGTAAGCGGGGTAGTTACCCGTGATCGACACGGCGGTGTGGTTACCAGCGTTACATGCTACGTAGTAGTAGTCCTGGTACTTCTGGGTGTTGGTGGTAGCAGCCGTACCGAAGGAGGCCTGGTAGGTGTTGGACGCAGCCGCAGGGCACAGCGGGATGGTCTTCAGATAGTTGGGGGTCAGAACGGTGGTACCGGTGGGATACTTACCGGACCAGTCGGTCGAGTACATTTCCAGAGCGGTACCGATGTTCTTGAGGTTGGACTTACAAGCGGTGAGCTGACCCTGAGCACGAGCACGGATAAAGTTAGGCACGAGGATTGCTGCAAGGATTGCGATAATCGCGATCACGATCATCAGCTCGATGAGGGTAAAACCACCGCTTCTGCGTCTGATTTTTGAAAGCATATTGATGCTTCCTCCTTTTCTTTTTACGGGCATCCACCCGCACTCTCCGTTATACCCAGGTACCGGAGATTGAGACACACATTCTTAACTTTTTTTTCATTTCCTTTTTACATCTGCAACTCCGTCACCATCCAACCAGCCGCGCAGGCCGTCCAGGCCCTTCTGCATCAACCGGGAAACCTTACGTGGCGACAGGGCCAGTTGACCCGCGATCTGCTTCTGCGTCAGGTCCTGAACAAAGAACAGATAGATGACCTTCTGCTCGAGCGCCATCAGGCGCTCGAACGCCTCTCCTATGGCGACCCGGTCCTCTACCGGCAACTGGAATGATACGTGCCTGAGACTGCGAATCGCCTCCGATGAGACCTGCCCGTTAGGGGAATCATCTTCTAGCGAGAGGGGCTGCTTGGCTCGAAGAATAGCGACGACGCCCTGCTCGGCTATATTGAGAGCCTCAGAAATCTCGCCTAGCGTCGGAAGCCGAGAATTAGCCTGCAAATACTCTTCAAGAAAAACGGCGACCTGCCGAGAAAGCTTGCGCATCCATCGGGGCCGCCGAATAGATTCGGTCTTATCTCGAATAAAATGGCGAATCTCCCCTTCTACGCAATGGCTGGCGTAAGTCGAAAACTTGACTCCTCGCTCGGTATCGAAGCGCTCGATAGCCCCAAGCAGGCCAAGGTAGCCCACCTGAAGCAGATCGTCTTTCTCAAGATGAGCCCCGGATCGAAGGATGTTGCGACAAACGATCTCCACGACAGAGAGATGACGGGAAAAGAGCTCATCCCGGTCCTCGACTCGGCCCGATTCGCGGTAGCGACGAAAAAGTTCGCCTTCATCGTCTGGCTTATGTCCGACGGTTTCGAGTTCCATTGGTGAGGAGTACGGAGCTAGCAGAAACAAGAGAGTGCCAGCGAACAAAGCGAGGCCCTAATTTTTGCCAAAAAGAAAAAGGGAACGGTGGCCCGTTCCCTTTTTCTTGCTGACATGAAATTCTATCCGAGGTTACCGATCAACTGATAGAGCGGCAAGAAGACGGAGATGACGATAAATCCGACAATCCCGCCCATACCCACAATCATGATGGGCTCGAGCATCGACGTCAGGGAGGCTAGCAGATACTCGACCTCCGTATCGTAGAAGTCCGCGATTTTACCGAGCATCGCGTCGAGGTTACCGGTCTCTTCACCAACGGCGACCATCTGGGTCACCATCGGAGGGAAAAGACCGCTGGCGCCGAGCGGCGAGGCAATGGATTCACCCTCACGGATACTTTCGCGAACCTTCGTCACCGTCATGGCAATGATCTCGTTGCCCGAGGCCTTACCGACGATTTCGAGCGCCTGCATAATCGGCACACCAGAACTGAGCAAGGTACCGAGCGTGCGGCAGAAGCGAGAGATGGCCACCTTCTTGGTCAGCAGACCAAAAACGGGGATATTCAGCTTCAGCAAGTCGTACTGCTTGCGTCCTACCGGGGTGTTGATGTAGCGCCCGAGCAATACGCCCGCGACGATCAACAGGACGAACGCCGGCCCCACGATCAAGGGGTTTCGCGCCCCTTCCGTGATGGCGATCAAGATTTTCGTCGGCAAGGGAAGCTTTAAGTTCATCCCTTTGAAGAGTTCGACGAAAGTCGGCAAGATGTAGGTCACCAGGAAGAACACGATACCTAGCGCCATCACGAGGATAACGACCGGGTAGGTCAGTGCGGACTTGACCTTCTTTTTGAGGGAGAAGTCCTTCTCCATAAAGCCAGCCAAGCGCTCTAGCACCTCGTCGAGCACACCGCCCATCTCGCCGGCCTTAACCATGCTGATGTACAGAGTAGAGAACACCGAGGGATGTCTCGCCAAAGCCGCAGAGAGGGTCTGACCGCTTTCTACATCCTTACGAACCTGATCCAGAGTCGTCTGGAGCTTCTTATCTTCCGTCTGCTCCGACAGAATATCGAGACAACGAACCATCGCGAGACCCGCGTTGATCATCGTCGCGAACTGCCGGCTGAACACCGTTAGCGCCTGCTCGTTGACCTTCTTGAACCTGTCAAAGAAAGCCCCGACGTCGCCACCGGAAGCCCCGCCCGCCTTCTCGTCCAGCGAGATAATGGTGAGGCGCTGCTCCTGCAGACGTTGAGTGGCCGCCTTTCGGTTGGCAGCCTCGATCGTGTCCTTTACTCGCTGGCCGCTGGCGTCTCTTGCCTCATAAACAAATACTGGCATCCGAGCCAACCTCCCTAAGTGTCTTTACTCTCGTACATCAGTCAATACTACCTAGACATTCGTCAGGTGGCCAGCAATAAGAATGGCCAACGGGACGAGCCACCAAATCATGCTCATGTCGTTTCTCCTTCCTCACCAGGCCGAACCTGGCATAACCTTAACCCATTCGAGGATTTCGGAACTTCTTTAGCCTTTCCTCTGATCCAGCATCCGTTTTAGATCTTCGGGATGCATGGTGCAGTCCATCGCCTCTTCAGGCGTGACCAGCCGCTTCTTCACCAGCTCGAACAAGGACTGTTCCATTGTCTGCATTCCCTGAGAGCCGCCGGTCTGGATGGCGTTGTAAATCTGATGAGTCTTCCCTTCGCGGATCAGGTTGCGCATCGCCGGAGTGGCGATAAGAACCTCGATCGCAGGAACCCGTCCGTCTTCTCTAGCCCGAGTCACGAGCTGCTGAGAGAAGACCGCTTCGAGAACCGAAGAGAGCTGAACCCGGATCTGATGCTGGTGATGAGGGGGAAATACGTCCACGATGCGGTCCACCGTCTGCGCAGCATCCGAGGTGTGCAGTGTCGAGAACACCAGATGTCCGGTTTCGGCCGCCGTCATGGTTCCTTGAATCGTGTCCTGATCGCGCATCTCGCCGACCAAAATCACATCGGGGTCTTCTCGCAAGGTAGCCCGCAAGGCGTTAGCCCAGCTCTGGGTGTCCTGCCCAACCTCACGCTGGTTGATCATCGACATCTTATGAGGATGCATGTACTCGATAGGGTCTTCGATCGTGATGATATGGAACTTCTTTTCACGATTGATGGTATCGAGCATACAAGCCAGCGTCGTCGACTTGCCCGCTCCCGTGGCACCGGTGACCAGAATCAGACCGTGCTGACGGTGGACGATCTGTTCCACGATCGGAGGCAGCATGAGCTCCTCGCGCTGCATCACCCGGCTCGAGATAGCTCGTAGACAAGCGCCGACCGCGCCACGCTGCTTATAAACGTTGACACGGAAACGACCAAAGCCACGGACGCCGTGAGAACAGTCCAGTTCCCAGGTCTTCTCGTATTTCTCTTTCTGCTTGTCGTTCAAGATCGAGTAGACCAGGCGCTTGGTCTCTTCCGGAGACATACGAGCGTACTCCGTCGGCACCAGCTTTCCGTTGATACGGAAAACCGGAGGCAGCCCCACCGTCAAGTGAAGGTCCGAAGCCCCCTTTTCCACGACCAGACGTAACAAATCGTCCATCGTGAATCTTAGTGATTGCGCTAGTGCCATACTCTATCCATCCTCTTTTCTGTCCAGGCGAAAGGCTCGCGTACGAAACCCGTTCGATACCCCTCAAAGGATATCTGCCTGCGAAGAGACATTTCCCTCCCCGTCTCTGCGCCGGAACCACCCGCTGGGGCTTAACCTTCGATAAATACGACTCGGAGACACTCTTCCATGGTGGTGACACCACTGAGAGTTTTCTGCAGGCCGTCATCCTGCATGGTCTTCATGCCTTCCTCGACCGCTGCCTGACGGATCTCGGTAGAGGAAGCGCGGTTGAGAATCAACTGGCGGGTCCGGTCCGAAGGAGCAAACACCTCGTGAATTCCAGAACGGCCGCGATATCCGGTCATCTTGCAGTGGTCGCAGCCGCGGCCTCGGTAGAACTGGATATCCGTATCGCCAAACATCGCCATTCCCATTTTTCGGACAGCCTCGACAGGGGGAGTGTAGCTCTCTTTGCAGTTCGGGCAGATGCAGCGAGCCAGTCGCTGAGCGAGCACGCCGATAAGCGCCGAAGAGACCAGGAACGGCTCGACGTCCATTTCCACCAGACGAGAAATAGCGCCAGTGGCGTCGTTGGTGTGCAGGGTCGAAAGCACGAGGTGGCCGGTCAAGGCCGCTTCGACGGCAATTTTCGCCGTCTCACCATCACGAATCTCACCGACCATGATGATGTCCGGGTCCTGTCGCAGGAAGCTTTTCAGCGCCGAGGCGAAGGTCAGACCCGCTTTGTTGTTGGTCTGCACCTGATTGATACCCTGAATCTGGTATTCGACCGGGTCTTCCACGGTGATGATGTTCTTGTCGCCCGAGTTCAACTTGTTGAGACAAGAGTAGAGAGTCGTCGACTTCCCAGAACCCGTCGGACCGGTCACCAGGAGCATCCCGTACGGCTTGTCGACCACGCTCTCCCACAACTCCAGGTTATCCTGAGAGAAGCCTAACTTGTTCAGTCCGAGCATAACGTTCGACTTGTCGAGAATACGCATGACCGTCTTCTCGCCGTGGACCGTGGGAATGGTCGAGACGCGAAGGTCGAACTCACGACCATCGTGAGTCAAGTGGATCTTGCCGTCCTGAGGAACACGACGTTCAGCGATGTCCATGTTCGCCATAATCTTGATACGTGACACCATGGGAGCCTGAATGTGCTTGGGCGGGCTCATCACGTCGTGCAGAACGCCGTCGACGCGGTAGCGCACTCGGACGGACTTCGCTTCCGGCTCGATGTGGATGTCGGACGCTTTGTCGTTGATGGCCTGAGAGATAATCAGGTTCACCACGCGTACGATCGGCGCCTCGTCCACCATCTCTTTGAGCTTATCGAGGGCGATCTCTTCATCCATATCGTCCTCGAAGTCCATGTTGCCGAAGTCTTGAGCGGAGATGTCCTTCACCGTCTCTTCGACTTCCACCAGGTCCGTCACACCGTACTGCTGGTTGATCGACTTCAAGATAGCTTCTTCGGTAGCGATCACCGGGCTGATATTGAATCCCGTGATGAGCGAAATGTCATCTGTCGCCAGCACGTCGCGGGGGTCCATCATCGCCAGAGTCAATCGGTTCTGATCGTCTTGAGCAATGGGAACGACCTTATAGCGGCGGGCCAGGTCCTCGGGAATCAGACGGGCAAGCTCGGGGTCGAGCTGCATCTTCTCGAGGTCGACGAAGTTGACGCCCATCTTGATACCGAGGGTCTGGACCACGTCCTTCTCGGTAACAAAGCCCATGGAGATGAGGACCTTTTGCAGGTTGTCTCCCGAGTTCTCCGACTTTTCGACCGCTTTGTCGAGCTGCCTGGGGGTGATGAACCCTTCCTCGACGAGTAGCGAGCCTAACTCTTCTCTAGAGCTTGCGAGCATTCCATGACTCCATTTGTCTTTAGTCTAGCGACGACTGGTGAGCGTCGCATCGAGATTTCGGCCGTCGGCCGCGAAAAATTCTTACCGTGGACTTTTCCATAGCCCGGATCGATCTCCTCTGTGACTACCCTATCCGCGCTGAAATTGAATACCCCTGGACGCTTATACCACGGGTACCTCTCGGGTTGGCACAACAGGAAGCTTAAGCTAAGATGCGGACAGGGATGAGTACACAAGCCGTGGCGGCCGAACCAGAGACCCACGCGCCTCCGCCGCCCTTGCAGTGGCGACACTATTTAGCCCTTGTTTTCTTCCTGGTGCACGCCGTCGCCATTCTGGAATCGGCCCGCCCATCCAGGCTGTTGTACCCCCCGGCCGAAGCCGCCTCCGGGTACCACGTGCTGGCCAGGCTAGAAAAGCTGCTAGCCAGAAACCCCTCCCAGCAATCCACTCCTCTGAGCCTTTATTGCTACGCGCTTGGCGTGAACCAGCAGTGGAATACGTTTGCCCCGGTTCCGCCGATGACTTATCGCCATCACAGCATCACAGCCGATTATGGGCAGGGCCGCCCAGATTCGACCGTCTGGAAGGACGACCTGGAACTGGAACGGGCCGGGGTCGGACTCCATTACGACCCGACGGTCAAGTTCGTGGACAATTTTCGACTCCCGGCATTCCAAGAGCGATTTCTTCAATTTCAGGCAGAACGTCTGATTCGCTCTGGGCAACCCCGGCCGAGGAGCCTCTCTCTTTGGGTCGAGTACGTCAAAATGGACCTGGGCGAAGGGGGACAAGTCGTGAAGCAACCGACCAAGAAGCTACCCCTTCGAACCCTTTGGATGAGCAAACCTTGATGAGAAGATGGCTCAACGGCGCCTTCCGACGGAGAGAAAACGAACCTTTCGCCATCTTGCGCCTGGGATTAGGCCTGGCGTGCTTTCTAGAATTCCTTACCTTCGCCCCAAGGGTCCTCGAGGACTTCAGCAGCCTCGGCTACTATCCGTGGTCCGCCCGAGGAGAATTCGGACCCGACCCCGGCCCGCTCTACCTGCTTGGGCTATCTGACGAACCGGCCTGGGTTCTGCTCTGCTACATCGGGCTTCTGGTCACAGCCGCACTTTTTGCCCTGGGGTGGCGCACTCGCTGGACCGGGCCGCTCCTCTGGCTCCTGCAACTCTCGTTCATCGACCGCAACGTCTACGTTATGACCGGAGCACCCATACTCTCGACCCAGCTTCTCCTCATCGTGATGTGGTTCGACCTGGGAGGCCCCCCCGGACTAAAAAACTCTGTGAGACAGCCTGGGCCGCCGGCCTGGGCGGGCTGGCTACTCTACCTGCAGATGAGCATCTGTTACTTCAAAAGCGGCTTCTACAAAGCGATGGGGAAAGCTTGGATGGACGGCGACGCGGTGAAGTTGATGTTGGCCAATCCCGATTGGCGGCGCCTGAACTTCGACGGCTGGCTGGCCCAAAGCTGGGTTCTTCGCGGTGTCGAAGCCTTCACCCACCTGACCGCAGCCTGGGAGCTTCTCTTTCCTCTGCTACTGCTCAACCCCAAAACACGCAAAGCCGCCCTGGCACTGGGAATCCTCATTCACACGGGTCAATTCTTTACCGTCTCGACGGCGTCGTTTCCCCTACTGCTGCTCGCCACCTACCCCTGCCTTCTCGGGGACGGGGATTACGCGGCACTTCGCTCGGCGTTAGGTGCCAGACTTCCCAGCCGGTTCAGGTCGAAGCGCCAAGAATAGCTCGAATCTTGGAAGCCAGCAGGTCGATGGCGACGTGATTAGCGCCGCCCTCAGGAACGATCACGTCGGCATAACGCTTAGTGGGCTCGATGAACTGCAGATGCATAGGCCGAACCGATCCCAGGTACTGGTCGATGACGGAATCGATGCTACGCCCGCGCTCGATCAGATCGCGCTTGAGACGACGAATAAATCGCTCGTCGGCGTCCGTGTCGACATAGACCTTGATATTCATACGGTCGCGCAGCTTCTGGTCCTCGAGAACCAGGATCCCCTCGACCAGCACGATAGCCGCCGGTTCGACCGTGATGGTGTCCTCGGAGCGAGAATGAGTGTGGTAGTTGTAGATCGGCTGCTGCACCGTTTTACCAGCGAGCAGGTCGTCGAGATGCTGAGCCAGCAGATCGTTGTCAAAAGCCAGAGGGTGATCATAGTTCACCTTGGCTCGCTCTTCGAGCGAGACGCCGGCGAGATCTTTATAGTAGGCGTCTTGAGGGATCAACCTTACCGGCTGATCCTTGAATTCATCGAGCAGCTTACGAGCCACGGTCGTTTTCCCAGAGCCGGTTCCTCCGGCCACACCTACCACGAATGTCACGATAATCTCCCTTATTTCTGATACTTGGCGATATTGGACTCGTGCTCGTAGAAATCTCTTCCGAACACATGACTGCCGTCGTTTTTGATATCGTTGCGAACATAGAAGAGATAGTTGCTCTTCTTCGGATTCATGGCCGCCTCGATCGAGGCCAGTCCGGGCGAGCAGATCGGTCCCGGCGGTAGGCCCTGATAGCGATAGGTGTTGTAGGGAGAGGCGATCTCCAGGTCGCTGTAGAGCAACACGGCCTTCTGTTTCCCAAGAGCAAACTGCACCGTGGCGTCGCACTCGAGCTTCATCCCCTTACGCAGACGGTTGACGTAAACTCCAGCGATAGTGGGGCGCTCGGAGGGAACCTGAGCCTCGCGCTCTACGAGCGAGGCCAGGATAATGGTCTCCTTGAACGAGAGCGGAGCCGTCTTCTCATATTTCTTCCACAGCGGCTCGACGCTGGTCCGGAACTGGCCGGTCATCTGACGCACGGCCATGGTTCCCGTACATTCATACGGAAACTCGTAAGTGCTGGGGAAGAGATACCCCTCGAGTTCATCGGGGAAAAGCCAGCCCAGATCCTGATCGACTTCGAGCGCAGCCCAGAAGTCTTGCCCAGGACAGACCTCTTGCTTAGCCAGGCTCTGCGCGGTTTGCTCGAGAGTGTAGCCCTCGGGGATGGTCGCCTTGCGGGTCAGCACGTCGCCCTCGAGCAGTTCGGCCAGGACCCCCTTGGTGTCTTCGGTCGGGTCGATGCGGAAATGGCCGGCTCGAAGGGTGGAACCGTCCTTGCGCTCTTTAAGACGAAGCAAAAGCCGGAACGCCATGGCGTCGCGGATCAGCCCCTTCGACTGTAGCTCTTGCGCTACCGAACGACCGCTGGCTCCATCGGTGACCTCGAACACGAC
>JAEXNA010000141.1 GCA_023447635.1 Vulcanimicrobiota bacterium
TCCGTCGCTTCAACCGGTATCAAGGCAATCCAGCCTCGCTTCGGGGCCTAGTCCGACAGTTCTTTGAGGAGGCTTGATTCATGGTCCAGTCAACGCACGGAAGTTTATGAGATGGTGACGGGGCCTCCCCTGCCGTTCTCGCTGGGCTCTTCTGGCGCGGTTATCGCTGGGGGGAACTCGGTGATTGGTGGGGTGGAGAGTGCGGCGGTTCTCGCTGACGGCCTGGACCGGTCTAAGGAGTTGGTCGAGGGTGGAGTTGTGGCCAACGGCGCTCCGAATTCGACTTTGCCCAATGGGGTGAGTGCGACGCTGACGCTCAAGGATGCGGTGGAGGTTGTCGGGGTGGCCCAGACGACGGGGACGCACACCGTGGAAGCTTCGGTGAATTTGAGCCGGGGTGAGATCAAGAAGGCGACCGAGCAAGAGGAGTTGCCGAAGATTAAGTTTCTGGACTACGACCCTGCGATTAAGGGGTGGCAGCATTCGGCGCATGCGGAGCCGGTGGTCACCGATGGGCGTCCTTTGTACGGGATGCATCGGTATTCGAGTCCGTCGGGGGTGACCACGTTTAATGCGGACCTGGTGCTCAACGGGGCGCTGGTTTATGTGGATGGCGACGTGGTTTTGAACAAGAAGCTGTCTGGGAGTGGGGCGCTTGTTGCTAAAGGCAAGGTGACTATTCTGGGCGGGGCTGATGTGAAGGCGGATTCGCTGGCGGCTGTGGTGGCTGGTGGGGACCTCACGGTGACGGGGTCTCGGGATAAAGAGAACGCGATTATTTCGAAGTTTACGGGGCTGCTTTTTACGGATGGGAACTTGGCGCTGAAGGATACGCAGACGATTGGGTCGGCGCTGGCGTCTGGGTCTGGTGAGGTGGGGAGTTTGATGACGATTACGGATTCTGAGGTGATTGCGAGTCCAGAGGGCGAAGATGTCGCGATTGTGATCCAGGATTTCGTGGACCCAGGTATCAAAGGACAGGGTGCTGCCGCAGGTGGCAGGGATGCGATAATCGCGCCTACAGCAGCAGAGTTGTACGTCAATGGGGAATTCATTGTCGATGAAGCAGGCATCCGTTCTCTTACGAAAATCCGTTACAAGGAGCGCACCTACGATTCCCCAGAACAGTTGGTAGCTCCCATACCCAGCAGTATTATTGACGCTCTGACGAAGAGCTATAATGAGTCGGTTGCTTTATCCGTAATCAAAGCCCTTAAGTTGGAAGCTCAGAATAAAACAAAACCCGTTGAGATCTTAAGATTCGATCTCAACGAGTTCCTTAATGTCAACGACCGCTTACGGTCATCTAACTTATTCTACATCGAGGGTTAGAAACCAGCGTCGTTGATGTCGTTTGGTGAGCTAACTGAACCAGTCGTGTCGATGGTACCTTGATTGTTGTTCAGGCCGATGAGATCTAAATAGTTTTCTACGTTGATCTCGCCTGCAGCTGAGGTTGTAGAGAAGGCATAGACATCGTCATTCTCATTACCGATGATTTGAAAGGTGGAGACTGAGCTTCCACCTGCAATGGCTTCGAAGGTGGCCCCAGGAACAACCGTGTCGAGCAACACGTTGTCATTGATCTGAGCACGTAGCTGACTAGAATCAGATGAGGTAAAACCTAGCGCAGCGAACTCAGCGTTCGTGATCTCGTTACGATTGATTCGCAGCACAGCCGAAGTAGAGCCTTCGGTAGTGAAGTGGATACCGATACCTTCGACGTTGGTAATAATGTTGTCCTCGATTACCCAGTTGCCTGTGGACGGACTTGCTTCGATTGCATCGCCACCTCCCGCGACATTGGAAATTTCACAGTTGGTGATTGTCCCACCGTTCTGCCCGATAGCGTCAATCGCATCGCCATTGGTCCCGGATATCCGCAAGAAGTTTAGGATATTCCCGTCTGCGAGAACAACGGGACCGGCCAAGACAGGCCGCGTCGAGTTAGCCACGCCGCGCAGCGTCTGGCCATCTTTCAGCGTGACGGTGCCCGTGTAGTTGCCCGGTCTGACCGTGATGGTCGCGTTGGCCGGTGCGTCGGCTACGGCGCCTTGAATGGTAGCGTAGGGAGCGCCGGTGTTGAAGTCGGCGGTGGTGTCGTTGCCATTGGTCGAATCGACGAAGTAGCCCTGAGCGACGATGGCGGCATCGACCTCGATGGTTACGGTTGCGGTGTCGCTACCTTCGCGGTTGGTCAGCGTGTACGTGAAGCTGTCGGTTCCGGTGAAGCCCAGCGCGGGCGTGTAGGTGAAGGCGCCGGTATCCGCTGTCTGGGTGATGGTCCCGCCCTGAGCCGTAGCGGCCGGGAAATCTACCGACACGTACTCGGCCTGGTCGTTGACCTGGTCGTTGGCCAGCACGCCCTGAGCGGCGGTCAGGGTGATGGCGTCGTCTTCATCCGTCGCGTAGACGTCGTTGACGGCCACAGGCGGCGTCGGCGTGAACGGGTTCGGGTTGCCCTGCTGGCCGCTGACCTGGTTGTAGTCGTTCGAGTCGCCGCACCCGCTAAGGATGGCGCTGCCCGCAAGCAGCAATATGGGAATAAGTTTTTTCACAAGACCTCCAGCGAGCCTCTCCGGCTCCACCCGCCCGCTTCTGCCTCCAACTGCCTCCGCCTGCCACCGAGTCCCTAGCAGGGACTCGATACCCCTGGCCAGAGGAGGGGTAAAGATTGAGTGAACAAATCTTCACCAATGAGAAAGGTGTCTTGAACGGATTCGAGAAGTCCTGGGAAAGTCCAAACTGAGCTGTCGGGGGGCATCTATGTCTTTGTGTCTGCGAAGATCGTTGAGAAAGCTGAAGAAGTTGGCGCCGGAGAAGCTGCACGGGGTGAACTTGCGTATGGGCGGCTGCGAGTGGAAGATGGGCGTCTGTCTGCTGGCCACGGCGCGTAGCAAGCGCTATCTGGATCTGGGCTACGCGTCGCTCAATGAGTATGCCGAGAAGTCGCTGAAGCTATCGGGCAAGAAGGCCTACCTGCTCATGCTCACGGCGCGAGCGCTGGAACATCTGCCGCTGTTCTCGGCCGCGTATCAGGAAGGGCTGCTCTGCTGGGGCAAGCTTCGCGCGTTGCAGTCGGTGGTGACGCCAGAGACCGAGAGGACCTGGCTGGCTTACTCGCTCGAGCACAACTCGACACAGGTGGTCAGCGCGGTGGCGATGAGCCCTCGGGCCTGGAAAAAACAACAGGGACTGAACGCCTCGCTCAAGCAGAAGCCGTTTGTCGCGCCTCCCGATGTGGAGCAAGTCTTCGACAAGTTGGCGGAGGAGCAGGCCCGCGAGGCTAGGGAGAAGGCGCTTAAGGCTTGCCCTGATAGTCGCGCACCAGAGGTCCAGACGCCGGGTGTCGCGTCGAGGCTCTCGGGACCAGGCCTCGATTCCGAAACGGCCTTGGGTCGGGAGGCCTGGTCAGGCGAGAACGCTCGCGAGCCATTCCCCACCAGGGACAGCTTCGAGGGAGAAGAGCGGCCCTTCGCTCCGCCCACGCTGGCGGATTCGGCAGCCCGAAAGATCCGGGTGACGGTCGAGTTCACGCCGGACCAGTACGCGGTCTTCGAACAGTCCGAGCGGTGCGCCAAGGCTCAGATCGGGGGGCGCGTGGATCGGGCTGCGGCTGTCGTGCGCATGTGCGAGGCGCACCTGGCGGCGACGACCTCGCGAACTCGACTGAAGTACCAGGTCGTCGTGCACACCTCGGCCCACGAAGACCACGGCTTGTACGAGACGGCACAGGGACCGCTACCCGCCTCGCCCGAGGTGGTTCAGCAGGCCACGTCTCAGGACGCCAAGCGGGGCAAGCCGGCCGAAGACCGCATGCCAATGGCGACCAGCGAGCCTGTACAGAAAGACGAGCAAGAAACGCCGGGAGCGCCGTCGTCGACGCCTTTGCCCGCCGGGAAGTCGAAACGCGAAACGGACGCTCAGGCCGCACCGTCCGCGACGCCCCGGCCCGCGCAGAAACGCGCAAACGTGCCAACCGCGACACCTTCGCCCGAGAAGAAGCCGAAACGCGAGAATGTGCCGGCAGCGACGTTACGGGCGCTTTATCTGAGGGCTGGTCATCGCTGCGAACGCTGCGGCTGCTCGAACGGTGCGATGCACGTGCATCATCCACGCCCGGTCTGCGAAGGCGGCGACAACAGTCTGGAGAGCCTGGAACTGCTCTGCGGACCGTGCCATAGCGGACACCACGAAGCTGACTATCAGACCAAGCCGACCTGGCAGGCTGCACGCAGCAAGGCGGTGACCAGAGGCCAGCGGGAGTATCCGCCGCAGACCCCGCTCTCTCGCCCCGACTCGACTTCTCCGCCGCCGCCACTTCCCGGAGTGCCAAGCCACCACTAAGCCAGATTGCGCGTTGGTAGTGGACAAGCTTGGCCTGTTCGAAGACGGCAAGTCGGGCTTGCGCGTTCGTAGTGGACAAGCTTGGCCTGTTCGAGGCGGGCAAGTCGGGGTTGCGCGTTCGTAGCGGGCAAGCGTGGCCTGTTCGAAGACGGCAAGTCGGGCTTGCGCGTTGGTAACGGACAAGCTTGGCCCGTTCGAAGCGGTCAAGTCGGCCTGGCGATCTCGAAGCGGGCAAGCTTTAGGCGCGGATCGACTCTAGAGCGGCTAAGGCGGCGGCGACGGTGGGGTAGCGGGCGTCGGGGTCTTTGCTCATCATCTTCTCCACCAGCGCGTCGACCTCGGGAGGGAGGTCGGGTTTGAACTCGCTGGGGTTGGGCGGAGGGAACGAGAGATGGCTCATGATGATCTGCATGACGTCCTCGTTTTCGAACGGTAGCCGGCCGGTGCACAGTTCGAAAACCATCACGCCCAGAGCGTACTGATCGGTGGCCGCCTGATGGGCCTTGCCGGAGATCTGCTCGGGGGCCATATAGCCCGGCGTGCCCAGGATGTTGCCGGTCGCTGTGACCGTGGTGAAGTTGTGCGAGCGGGCCAGACCGAAGTCGGTCAACTTCGGTTTCCCCTCCGGCGTCATCAAGACGTTCTCGGGCTTCAGGTCGCGATGCACCACGTCTTTGCCGTGGGCAAACGAGACCGCCTCGAAGATCGGCACTAGGATCTCACGCGCCCGAGTGAACGAGAAGCCGCCTTCGGGGATATGCGAGCGCAGGTCGCTCGAGCGGACCAACTCTAACACCAGATAGGGACGAGCCTCCTCGACGCCAGAGTCGAAGACCGAGATGATCCCGGGATGGAACAGGCTGGTGCTGATCGCGATCTCTCGGCGGAAGCGAGCCTTGAAATCGGGGCTGTCGGCGATGTGCGAATGCACCACCTTGATGGCGACCTCTTCGTCGTCGGCTCCCACCTCGGCGCGGACTCCGCGATAGACGGTGGCCATCCCGCCCCGACCGAGACGTTCGACGATCCAGTAGGGCCCCAGGGCGCGACCGAGCAGCGGATCCTCTTCTCCCGTGGTGACGATATTCTCGGTCACCCAGCGCTTCATGTCGCGGACCCTGGTCTTGCGCCCGCGCAGATAGAACAGGCCGCCTCCCACCAGACCGAGCCCCAGAACCCCGGCTCCAATCCCCAGCCAGTTCCAGCCGAGGGGAATCAGTTTGACCGGCACGCCGTCGGGCGGGAGCACGATGACATCGGAATTGTTGAATTGATTGGCAGCGCTGTAGGTGGTGGTAAAGTCCTGATACCCGTCGGCGCGAAACGTTACCGGGAAGTTCCCACCAGGGAACAGGCGGCGCTCGAGAAGCAGAGGCTTATTGGCATCGCCGAGCGAGGGCGGCCCAGCGTCTTTTCGCACCGCCTCGGCGGAACCGAGCAGGTAGACTCTGGTCTGGGGCGGCTCCGCCTTGAAAGTCACCGTGATCTTTTCCCCGGTCTGAGCCCCCAGCGGCGCACTCAACAACAGCCCCGCCAGCACCAACCGGCCCAGCCAACCCCTCATCGCAGCACCGACGAGAACCGTCGCACCATACGAAACTCCAAAGGGCGCCGACCGCTGGTCCACTCGACCACCACCAGCGCCTGCATCAACCGATCCGGCGGATCCAGCGCCGTCATCTCGACCCGGGGCCGCAGCACCGTCCCGTCCGCCAGCGTCCTCTCCACCAACCGTCCCCCCAAAGGCCCGGGAGCCGTCGGAGTCAGCACTCCCACCGCCCCTTTCAGCAAACCAAAAGGCATCGAAGCCAACTCGGCCACAATCTCCTCCGCGTACAGCGTCGCCCCTGTGCGCTGCTCGGCCTGCCGCACCATGAATCCGCTCGATGGCAGCAGCCCGAATAAAAATAGGATGATCAAGCCTATCAAGGAGGTGGCGATGATCACCTCTACCAGCGACAACCCGGCGCGCCTCACTGCTGGCTCTCCACCCGGAACACCAACTGTTGGGTCAGGGTCACCGCCCCCTGCACCGACGTCTCCCGCCCCGGCTCGACCAGGGTCAGACGGACCGTGATCGGCTGCACCAGTTCGCCGTCCTCACCGCCTCGCTGGGTCACGCTAAAGTCCGTCACCCCACGGGCCAGGATCAGCGAGGGCGCGTCGGCCGCGACCACCTCGGCCAGGCGCGACGCGCTAAGCCTTTTGGCCCGCACGATCCCCGTCTCTCCCTCTCCCGGGGTGGGAGGCCCCGGAGGCCAGGTGCGCTGGCGCAGCACGGACTCATCCCGGTCCCACCAGAACAGGTCGAACTCTTCCGTCCAGCGCAGCAAAGCGTTGACTCCCTGCAGGTCGTCGACGGGGTTGAAGCCCAGCGCCATCAACCCCTGAGGCTCCGACGACCAGCTAAAGCCGCCGGGCGCGGTGGTCGACGCAGCCAGCCCGATCTTGCTCAAAACCACGCCCGAAGTCTGCTGCAGTTGACCCAGCACGCGCACCCGCGCGGCGCCGCGCAGCGCCGGCACCAGATAGCCGAAGGTCAGCGCCAGCACCAGCAGCAAAAGCGACGAGGCCACCAGAACCTCCAACAGAGTGAACGCCCCCCGACCCGGTCCCCTCCACCTCATATCCCCTGCACCACCTGCAAAGTCGGGGCCAGCGTAGCGATAGCGATGAACCCCACGATCACGCCGATGAACAGCATCACCAGCGGCTCTAACAGCTTTTGCATCGATTCCAGCGAATGTTCCATCGCCTCGCGCGTCGTCTTTTCCACGTTGTTCAAAGCTTCGGCGATCAGCCCGACCTCTTCACCCCCGGCCAGGATCGTCAAGCTCATGCCCGAGAAAAAGCCCGTGCCCGAGAGCGCCTCGGACAGCGAATGGCCGTTCTGCAAGTCCGCCTTCGAACTCTCCAACCGCTGGGCCAGCAGCCGCGACCAGGTCACTTCTCGACTCAAGGTCAGGCAGCGCAGCATCGGAATACCGGCCGCGTAGCAGGTCGCGATCGCCTGGCAGACATCGGCGGCCAGGGCGTTGCGCAGCGCCGGGCCGATCCCGGGCAGGTCGAACAGCACCCCCTCGAAGGCCATCCGGCGCGCCGGACGGGTCCACACATCGCGCACCGCGACCGCCGTCGCCCCCAGACCTCCCAGCGCCAGCAGATAGAAGAGCGGCGATAGCACCAGGTCGCTGAAGGCCAGAAATATCCGGGTGGGCAAGGGCAGCCCGGTGTTCAGTTCGCGCAGCAAGTCCAGCAGATCCGCGAAGACAAAGACGGGAGCAAAAATCAGCAGCACCACACACAGCGTCATTACGAAGGCCGGATAGATCATGGCCGAAACCAGCTTGCGCCGGGTGGCGTCGCCCTTCTCGCAAAGGTCGGCCAGGCGCAGCAAGATGGTGTGCAAGCTTCCGCTGGTCTCTCCCACCTTGACCAGGCCCACCTCCAGCGGCAGAAACCCCCTCGCCGCCTCTAACGCCTTATGCAGAGGCTGGCCCTTGGCCAGACGCCCGGCCATAGCCGCGATGGCCGACGACAGCGCGGGGTCCTCGGCCTGCCGCGACAGGCTCTGCAGCCCCTCGACCAGGTGAACCCCGCTGTTCAGCAAGACGGCCAGACCGCGAAAAAGAAGCGCTTTCTGACGGGCCGGCCATTTCACTGAGAGGAGATTTCCGCGTCCCCTCTGTCCACCCTCTCAGCGCAGGTCGCGCAGAGTTTGGGCCAGTTTTTGGGAAGCGTGGAAGACCCGGGACTTCACCGTCCCCACGGGCAGATCCAGGATCTCTCCGATCTCGGCGTAGGGCAGATTCTGGTAGTACTGCAGCACGAACACGTCGCGGTGCTTTTCTGGTAGCGCTTCGATCGCCTGACGGATCCGCTGGGCCAGCATAGCCTGGGTCGACACCGCCTCGGGACCGGGAGCGGGGTCGACCAGGGGCAGGTGCTCGGGCAGTTCCCGCTCGGGACGGCGGGCTCGCGAGCGGTGCCAGTCGCGGCAGATGTTCAGACAGATGCGGTACAGCCAGGGGCGAAAAAGAGCCTCGGTCTTATAGGTGTCGCGCTTGCGCAGAACGCGTAGGAAGGTCTCCTGGAAAGCGTCTTCGGCGGCCGCCGCGTTGCCGACCTGACGCAGGGCAAAACTGTAGAGCGGCTTCTCGTAGCGGCGCACCAACAAGTCCAGCAGGCCGGTCTCGCCCTGCTGGACTCGGGCCATCAGCGCCTCATCCGACAACTCGCTCATCTTCGCTCATTTTTGGTGTCGAACGTTTTGAACCTCCGCATTTCCCCCGGCGTATCAGCCTCAGGTCAGGACAAAGCTGGCCCAAACCACAGCCGCGGAGGTGTCGAGTGTCGTTAGGGAGAGAAGATGGGGTCGAAGAGGACGGACTGATCGACCTTCCGTCCTTCCAGCCGCCGCCCCGCTACAGCGAGAAGGCCTCGACGCTGGAACTGCTGGTCGGGGGTCAGGTGCTGAACCTGGCCGGGCTGGCGCTGCTGTTGGGCGGCCTGGTCTCCTTTCTGCGCGTGACGGGCCACAACGCGGGCCAAAACGCGGGCCAAAGTGACGGCCAAAGCGCTAGCCAAGCCGGCCTCCAAGCCGCGGATCCAACCGGAGGTCCGGCCGCCATGGCCTCCACCTGGCTGCTGCCGCCCGGCCTCTTCCCCTGCCTGCTGGGGGCCGCCGTCGGCGCCTTCCTGACCTACCAGGGCGAGCGCCTGTTCCAGGCCCAGCGCCGACTGTACGCCCTGGCGCTGCTGTCGGCCGGAGTGGCCGTGCTGATGCTGACCAACGCGGCCGCTCACGCCACTTTCGGCCTCTATCCGGTGGGGCTGATGCTGCTCCTGAACCTGGCCGTGGTCGGCTGGGCCGGCAGGGCCGCCCTGCGCCACGACTCCCTGCCGCTGGCCGCCTGGACGCTGCTGGGACAGTTCGCCGTGCCGATGCTCAGCGGGCTGCCGCTGGACCGGATAGGCGTGGTGATCGTCTACCTGACCACGGCTAACCTGGGCACCACGCTGGTGGCCTACCGCAAAAAGTGGGACGGCCTGCTGATCGGCGCCCTGGGCGGAAGCTACGCTCTATTCTTCGCCCAGTTCGGCCTGAGCCGACCGCTGCCCACGCTGGGTTTCCTGGCGCTGACTTACACTCTGTTCCTGGCCTCGGGCAACGTCTTTCACTTCTGGCGCCGCACCGCCAGCGACTACCACCTGGGGCTGTCGATGGTCAACCCGCTGCTGTTTGCCTGCGCGGCTTACCCGGTGCTGCTGAAGCTGCCCAACCTGTTCTCGCTGGGGGTCTTCACCGCCATCGCCGCTCTGCACGCCGAACTGGGCTGGCGAGCCGCTCAGATGAAAGGGCAGGGGCAGGCCTATCGCCCCATCGTGCTGGCCAACGCGGCGCTGGCCGTCTTGTTCTCGGCCGCCGCCGTCAGTTTCCTGAGCTTCCTATCCGACGATACCGGCTACTTCGCCGGGGTGGCTGCGCTGTGGATGGCGCAGGCGCTGACCTTGCTGCCGCTGTCGCGCCGCTTCGCTCCGGACCTGGCGCGCCTGACCCGACGCGGCTCGTACCTGTCGCTGGCGCTGGCCAGCGCTCAACTGGTCTACGTGGTGCCGACCATGGAGGCGGCCTGGACGGTTCAACTGGCCGCCTTGCTCGCACTGCTGGGGTACTTCGTCCGCCACGAGACGCTGGCCGAAGGACGGCGTGAGGAGCAGCTTTTCGGCAACTTCGTCGCCCTGGTCGCTGGGGTCGTCGGCTACCAACTGTTCCCTTACCAGTTCCCCGCGCCTCAGGCGCTGCTGGGCACCTCGGTGCTAGGTTGGCTGATGCTGGCCGGATATCGCCGCTACCCGTCGACGCTATTTCTGGGCGCCTACCTGTCGCCGGCTCTGATGACCGGGCTCACGGTGGTGGTGCTGTTCTGGCCCTGGCAGGGGGCGGCCTGGCTGTTGGCCCTGACGGTCGTGCAGGCGGCGCTGGTCCCTCTGACGGTCGGACGCAAGGAGCTGGTGCAACAGCAGCAGGTGGCCCTGACCTGCAGCGCTCTGCTGCTGGTCCGGACCGGACTGCTGGTTCATGTCGGAGCCGGCAGCACTTTGCTCTGGTGCTTGCTGGGGCTGGCGCTGCTAAAGGCAGGGTGGGAGCGGCCGGCCCTGTCGGTGATGTTCCTGGGTTTCCTGAAGTCGATCCTGTTTGACGCCAACTTCACCTGGGGGCAGGCCGGCTTCAGCCTGGCGGTGGGAGCCCCCGAGGTGGGAGGGCTCCTGCTGGTGGCGGCGGTGATCGGCTGCTACGCGCTGGCCGCCCGCTGGATGCGTGAGCAGCCGGAGGTGCGCAACTACTACACCTTGTTCGGGCTCTTGATTTTCGCCTTCCAGACCACCTTCGTGCTGTTCCGTCTGTACGGAGTTTTGGACAGCTTCCAGGTGATGCTCTCGGGCTTCTGGGCGCTGGCTTCGCTCCTGTTCATCGCCTACGGCATCCATCGCGAGGCCAAACTGTTCCGCCTGTTCGGCCTGGCTGTGCTGGTGTCGTGCGTAGCCAAGATCTACGCGGTCGATATCTGGGTCCTGGATGCCTTCGACAAGTCGACCACCACGCTGGTGCTGGGAACGCTACTGATGACCACCTCGTTCCTGTACCAGAGCAACCGCGCTCGGCTGGAGCAGCCGTGTCCGGCCTGAGGGAGTTCCAGGTCGGCCCCGTCGAGTCGCAGGGGGCGTTCACCATCAATGGGGAAGCCGCTTTGCGTCGACTGTCAGCCGTGCGCTTCCCCGGACCCCACCACTACCTGCTGAAGTTCGTGCAGGCGGCGGTGGCCGGAGGCGCGGCCGAGATCTGTTTCCGCCTGACCTGGTGGGCCGTTGAGGTGGCCTGGGAGCCGCCTTCGGAGGTCCGGTTGGAGGGGCTGCTGGGGCAGCTTCTGAGCTCGGAGGAGCCTGCCGGCCATCACCTGGCGGTGGGCGCCTGGGCGGCTCTGGGGGCGGGCGCTTCGCGGGTGGTGGTCGAGCAGGCGGGCCAACGCCTGGTACTGGGGTCGGAGGGGCACTGGTCCGAGCCGGGGGTGGAGGGGCCGGCGCTGCGGGTGAAGATTCTGCGCTGGCGTCTGGACCTGGGGGCCGAGCTTCGTTGTCTGGTCGAGCACTGCGCCTGGAGCCCGATTCCGGTGCGGCTGTCCGGGGCCGACGTCCGTTCGACGCAGTGGGGCGACGAGCGCACCCTGCGCCAGGTTTATCTTGCTGGGGTCGGGTTGAGCGCTCCGGCGGTCAGTCGGGCGCGGCGTCCGCCTCGGGTGGCTCGGGAGCTGGCGGGGCGGCGCATCCCCTGCTGGCTGATGCTGGGGCTCGAGCCTGGGGATGGGGGTGGAGAGCTACAGTTGGTGCGGCACGGGGTGCTGTTAGAGCGGTTCCCCTACGACTTCGGGCAGCCTGGAGTGGTGGCCGTGCTGGCCGTGGATGAAGTGCCGACCGACCTGAGCGGCTTCGGCGTTCGGGACGGGTTAGAGTGGGAAGGGCGGATCGCGCGCCTGCACGACGAACTACACCACGTGGGGTTCCCAACGGACGAGACATGAAAAGCTGTCAGGACTATCAAGAAGATCTGCCGCTGCTGCTGATGGAGGCGCTGCCCCCGGACGAGGTGGGGCCGCTGCGCGCCCACCTGGAGGGCTGCGAGGTTTGCCAGGGCGAGTATCAGGCGATCGGCGAGACGCTGGCGGTGCTGGGCCCGGCGGTCGAAGTCGAGCCCCCGGCGGGGCTGGCGGCTCGCACCATCGAGCGGTTGGACCAGGAGCGCTCCGTCGAGGGATCCTGGTGGCGGCGCCTGGCTTCGCGGGTCGACGCGGCGCTGGGCTCGTTCGGCGCTCATCGTCCTACCCGGGTGACGGGGCTGGCGACCACGGCGGTGGTGCTGGCCCTGCTGGTGCCGGTGCTGTCGCCCAACTGGGAGCGCGGGCGCTCGGTGGGCACGGTCAGCGGCTGCCGCTTGAACCTGCGTCTGCTGGGCAAGGCGCTGGACCGCTACGCCTCGACCCATCAGGGGGTCTATCCGGCCGAACTGAGCGAACTGGCTCCGGACTATATCCGACGTTTCCCCGACTGTCCTCACGCCGGGGTGAACACCTACGCCCCTGGCTACCAGCGCGGGGTCGACCCGCATCACTATCGGCTGGCCTGTCACGGGCACCATCACGCCGACGCCGGACTGCCGGCAGAGGAACCGAGCGTGGGGAGGTAAGGTGGAGGGGGAGGCGGCACTGTCGCCCGAGGCGGGCTTTTGGAGGCGACCCTCGGGCTGGGTCTGGGCGGTGTTCTGTCTGGCGCTCGGGATCTTCCTGGCCTCTATGGTCACCTGGCACGAGGGGCGCCGTTTCGTGGCGCGCCGACTGACCCCGCAAGAGACGCGCATCGTCATGCAGGCGCTGGCGGTGTGGGAATCGATGCCGGTTCAGGAGCGTGATGGCGATGTCGTCCTGCTGCGGAGGATGTTGTTGGAGGGTCGCCTGCTGGCGATGGAGGCGTCGACCTTCGAGCGCCCGGAAGAGCGCGGCACCTTCGGCTACACGGACGAACGGGGGAGGATTTTGCTCAACCCGAACCTCTGTTTTGCCAATGGGCGGATGTGCGGCTCGTTAAAGCCGGACGGCTGCGACGTGGTGGCCACGCTGTGCACGCTGTATCACGAGACGCGCCATCTGATCGGGCAGGCGGGGGAGAGTCTGGCCTACGAGCAAGAGTGGCTGTTCGCCCGACGCACGCTGGTCTGGGCGGACGAGCGGGGCCAGACGGCGCTGGTCGAGGATCTGGCCGAGTGGGAGCGGGAGATGCCGACGCGGATCCGGCTCTATCTGGGTCGGGAGGCGCTCGAAGAGATCCAGCTTCGGCTCGAGCCGACGCTGAGCCAGCGCTAGGCGAGGGCTCCCGAGGGGGGCAAGCC
>JAEXNA010000006.1 GCA_023447635.1 Vulcanimicrobiota bacterium
GGGTCGAGGCCAACAGCGACCGCATTGAGCTTCATTTCTTGCCTCCGTATTCGCCCGAGTTCAACCCCATCGAAAATCTGTGGCGGTTGACGAAACGAGCGACGACACACAACCGTCACTTCGCCACCCTCAAGGATCTCTGCGACCGTCTGTTCCGTCGCTTCAACCGGTATCAAGGCAATCCAGCCTCGCTTCGGGGCCTGGTCCGACAGTTTTTTGAGGAGGCTTAATTCATGGTCCAGTCAACGCACGGAAGTTTAAATGGAACCGGCGGTGATCGAGTCTAAGGCATCTCGATAGTTTTGAATTCGACGCCGTGCTTGACGGCGTAGGGGACCAGCAGACCCATAGTGGTCTTGAGCTTCTTGTGCAGTTCTTCGCCCCTGGTCTCTTGCAGTTTAGCGATGGCGGCGTCGATCTCGGCGTCGGGCGCTTTGTCGTCGATCATTTTGGCGATCGGCGGGAAGTCTTTCTGGTAGATCTCGTCGGCGGTCTTGAACATATCCAGAGCGGCGTTCTTGATGGGGGTGACTTCCTCGTTGTCTTTGAGGGCGGAAACCTTCTTCAGAACGTCCTCGAACCGTTTTCCGTACAGGAAGTCGAAGTACTCCTGGGCAGTCACCTTCTTCATCGAATTCGTCTCGGGATCGACCATCTGCAAGGAATCCTGAGCCTTGTGCTGCCGAACTTCTTTGAAGTGACGTTCGAAGTCCGTGGGAAGCAGGTTCGAGTTGAGACCAACCACCTGGAACACTTTGTCAGGACTGTCCTGGAACAAAGCGCAGGAGCTGACCATAAAAAGGGTGAGAAGGGCTAGGCCCAGACGGCGAACGTTGTTGGTATGTAGCATGGTGGATTACCTTGATTTCAGAATTTGTCGGCATCCTAACATCAAGATTTTGCCGATTCAAGCGGCAGAGGAGCGGAAGGGCTCGGAGGTACCCACCTCGACGACCGGATTGAGAATCCAGTATCTGGATCGGGACCCCGAGCCGGATGTCGAGATCGGGGCCCACACGACGGAGATCGAACTCTCGGCGGGCCAGACGCTGACCCTTACCGACCCGGCCATCGACCTGGCGGTCTTCTCTGACGACCCTGGACCAGGCGATCGAGGTCTCCAACCCAGCTGAGCTCTATAAAAGGCTGAGCTACGGGCCGGGCTGGTCCGTGGTCGTCAGAGAAGACTTGGCTGCGGCGGAGGAAGGCCGAAAGGCGACCCGCCGACCGCTGATGAGCGTCGCGCACGTCAGCGACGTGCACCTGGCCGACTCCGAGAGCAGGGCAACTTCGTGACCAAGGCCGAGATTGCGCCGGTCAACGCTGTTGAACAGATCGCGACCGGCTACCGAAAGATCACCGCTTTGCCACTGTTCTACGAACTGCTGGAACTCGCCGAGAAGGGTAGCGGCGTCGATCTTTTCCTGGCCGAGTGGCTCGATCCGTACAACATCTCTGGCTCGTGGGCGCACTTTGTCGACCGCTGGAACGGAGCGCTGACCCCGTCCCGCACGGTCACGGCTGACGCGAAACGCCACATCATCTCCCGTCAAGAGTTCGCACAGGCCCACCTGGATAGCCCGGCCGCTCCGGGGCCGGTGGGGCACGGCTTCACTGCCGAGAACCTTGCTAACGATACGCTTTACTACACCTTCGAGCCGGTCGCCGGAGTACGGGGTATCACTCTAGACACGGTCAACCCGGGCGGAAACTCGAGCGGCTCCATCGACCAGACTCAGATCGCCTGGCTCGAGGCCCGTCTGCAGGAGGTCCACAGTCAGTACTACGATAGCCAGGGCAACCTGGTGAGGACCGGAAACGCGGACAAGCTGGTCGTTCTGTTTTCGCACCATACGCTGGAGACGTTGACCAACGTCTTGCCCGACCCCAACGACCCAGACCATCCTCGAGTCACCGCGGACGCTTTCGAGGCGCTCCTCCACCGCTACCCTAACGTCGTGATGTGGATGAACGGACACAGCCACATCTGCCGGGTTTTCGCTCACGCTGACGGCAGCGGACGGACGGGAGGCTTCTGGGAGGTCAACACGCCGTCCCACATCGACTATCCGCAGCAGTCTCGAGTGGTCGAACTTGCGGACAACGGGGATGGCACGCTCTCGATCTTCGCCACTCTGATCGACCACGCTGGGCCAGCGCAGACTACGGGAACAGTAACGAGCGACGTCAGAAATCTGGCCTCCATCAGCCGCGAACTCTCGGCCAACGACCCTCAGATCAACCTGGATTTTCAGCTCGGAGACGCCAACGACCGTAACGTCGAACTCCTGATCAAGGCGCCTTTCCGCCTGGCGGACTAGTTCCAGCGAAGGACGTAAAGCCGGGGGGGCGCCAACACACTGCAAAGACAGACGGATCGAACCTGCTCGACGCTGTCTACCATTCGAGTCGAACCGCCCGGGAAAACGTCTCCAAACCGGCTGCCTTCCAGTGGGCTGCCGGTTGGAGGCTATTACTTGGCCCGGATCATCTTGACCACCTCGGGGAGGAGGTCGTTGGGCACGGGAACGGAGAGATTGTACTGGCAGATCTTCCACTCTCCACCGACCAGACGCAGCACGCCGCTGCCTCGGGTGGCGCCGTAGTTGGCGTTGCTCAGCGCTTCATCGAACCACGCGGTGGTCGCGTCGGGCGAGAAGGCGATATGCCGGTTGCTGGGATGGTAGGTCCAGCCTTTTCCCTGGCTGAAATGGGGCATCGCGTAAGCGCGGAACTCCTCTACCGTCCAGCGCTCTCCGCCGTCGGTTCCCAGAAAGACCCCCTCAGGAGCGAAGTAGCCAAAGTAGCCAGTTCCATCAGCCTTCGAGGCGGCGAGGTGAAACCCGTCGAGAACTTTCGAGACGGCATCCTCGGCTTTAGCGTCGGCCAGAGAGGGGGTCAAGAGGCAGCAGAGGAGGCTGATAGCGAGCAGTCTTTTCATCGCCGTGGCTTTGCGAGTCGGGGAGCTGCGCCCTTCCTGATTTGGGTCGCCAAGAACCCAACCCATGCTTCCTCGCGGGGCTTCAGGTCGGCATCATCACGGCGGTCCCGCGTGGGACCGCCCTCCTCTCACCTGGACCTCCAGGGCAGCGCGAGTAAGCTTTCGTAAGGTGGCCCAGACGTTGGAGAGCCCTCATCGTCTCTCTGAGCCCCCCGAACATCCCGAACGAGACGGACAGATTTCACGGCGCCTGGTGGATGGACCCGCGCGGGACCATCCAGGCCGGTCAGAGAGGGTCTTTAGAGCTTTTCACCAGGCAGTCGGCTGGCCTGTTTCATCCACGACGCGAACTGCTCTTCGTCGAACTCGCAGCTCTCGGGAATATGGAAATAGCGGACCTCCTCCTGCTTGGAAGACTCTGGAGGGACAGGGTCGAGGGAGGTGCCGCGAAAGAAAGTCACTTTGATGTAGCGGTTGAAGCAGTGGAACGAGGTGAACCAACCCTGATCCTCGAGCCCATAGAACGGGCTATTCCATTTGACCGCCTTGGTCACCTCAGGGACAGCCTTGACGATCAGCGCATCAAGACGTCGACCCACATTCTGCTTCCAGTCGGGCATTGCCGCGATGTAGTCCTGGACGGGCCCGTCGCCATAGCCTTTAGGAATCTGAGGGTTCCCACCCGCGAGCAGAATCGGCTCTCCAGCCACCGGCTTCAGCGGACTCTTCCTGGAGGCTCTTTTGCCTGCCGTGTTCTTCTCTGTCGCCATAGGTGGCGCTCCCATCTCAGACCTCAAACTGCGGTCTCTCAAGTTAACTACTGTAAGCTCGGTTCGTTGCAACGCGCGGCTCTTACCTCCCGTCGTCGCCAGACTCAAGGTAGCCTCACGCGGACGAAGAACGCTTCCCGCTATGTCGACTTTGCACCCGGAACTCAAGGCTCTCATACTCTCGGGCCCGATGGCTCATCTCAGCACCACCAACGCCGACGGAAGTCCCCAGGTCTCGGTGATCTGGATCGGCCTCGACGGCGAGTTCCCCGTCCCTCGAGGTCCCGGTCGCCTGCTGCGCTACAAGGTCATAAAGATTGGCGGCGTCGGCCCCTGGGCCGCAAAGTGAACGTATTCAAGCGAGCCATCTGCGCGCTGATTCTTGGGATGAGCCTTGCTAACCCGGCCCAGGCCGACGTGGCGGATCAGGTCGAATTGCTGAAGGATGTCTTTGCACGGCCGGTCAGTGAGTGGTCCGAGCGGCTCGCCCAGGATCAGGCGCTCCTCGACTCATCTTTTTTCGAGAATATCAAAGCCAGGATCGCTTGGTCCCAAAGCCACCGACATTGGAATGACGCGGTGAGATTCGCTATGGTGGGCGAGCTTAGTGCAAAAATCGTCGGTCGGGAGGAGAATCTCCATAGCCTTCTAGCCTCTTCTACCGATGCGCGGTCAGCTAGATCCTACGAGTTCCAGTTCGGTGACCTTTTCATCAGTTCCGATGAGATGTGGGCTCCCTTAGACTAACTCGCCTCCTCGAAGGCCCAGTCTCGGCCCTTGTGACAGTCGTAAGGGCCTCCGCTCCAACCCAGCCAGAAGTCGATCCAGTGGGCGACCTCGAGCAGGCTGGGTTGGTCGACCGGCGTCAGCCCGCGGTTCAGGAAGCGGAAGCCGCTTTCCGGGTCAAACTCGATGATCAAGAAGCCGGCGTGCACGTTGGCGTGGCATCGGGTGCACAGGGTGAGCAGGTTCCAGGGTAACGTGGGCCCGTCCTGACTGAGCGGAATGTAGTGATGGACGTCGAGCCAGACGTGATGGGTGCAGCCGGGAACTCGGCAGCGATGGCCGTCGCGGCGCAGGATCTCGCGGCGCTGGGCGGTGGTGAGTTTGCGCGCCTTCGGATTGAAGCGTAGTCGGCGGGCCTTCCAGTGGTCCGGGTCGACCAGGAACAGGTCGGGATTGCCCGGACATTTCTCGTCGGTGGCCTCGAACATGGCGCGCCACTGAGCCAGGCGCTCGGCGTTGGTCAGGCCGGGCTCAGTCCGCTCGGGGGTGCTCTCGCTCTCGGAATGGTCCCACGCGGGACCGTCTGCTCCGTTGCGCTGCGCCGCCTTGATGGGAGAAGCGCTCCCGGAAAAGTCCCGCGCGGGACCGCCCACTTGCCTCTGCCACATCGCCTCGTTGGGTACATCTTCCTCGGAGACGTCCCTCGCGGGACGCAAATCTCTCTCCGCCGAGATCAGATCAAGGTCCACGGCATCGTCGTCCCACTCCACCTGGACGCGGTTCCCCTCCACCCTGACATCCTCGCCCTGCACCAGGGTCTCGTCCTCCAGGAAGAGCGGTTCCGAGCCCAGAGCCTGCTGCAGCGCGACCAATGGGTCCTCGCGCTCTTTCTCCTGAGCGACGATGGTGCGGGCCTGGTCGAGCAGACGCTCTCGTTGGGCCTGACGTCGGGCTCGGCTGTGCGCGGCTTCCTCCCGAGCCTTGTCGACCCGGTCCTCGGTCGCGGGCTTCTTCTCCAGGTGCTCTACCACCAGGTACTCGAGCGCCTCGGTCACCGAGACGGCCTTCTCCAGGCTCTTCGAGACGACTTGAGCCGCGCGCTGGAAAAGTTCGTGAGTCTCTTCTCCCAACTGCAGTCGGAAATGAACGAGCTTTCTGGCGTTCTCGTCTTCCGGCATCTCTGCGGGCATGCCTCCGAACTCGGTGCGGGCCGCGACGCGGGCGAGGTCGTTGGGAGACATCCGGCCGGCCAGGGCCAGCCAGGCTTCCTCCGTTTCAGGCGTGGCCTTGCCCACGATCTCGCGAAGCTTGCTCCACGAAGTGGTGCCGTGCTCGGCCGCCTGACGCAAGCGCGGAAGACGCTCGAGTTCGCGGGCGACCCGGCGCAGCGTCTGTGCCTCTTTCTTACCTAGCCCCAGGATGTTACGCGCGTAGTGGATGGCTCCGCTACAGCCAAACTGCTGGTACAGTTTGGTCTCGTCGACGGCCATCAGGCATCGTCCCAGAACCAGACGATACGAGGTCGTGGTGCCGGTAGATTTGACGGCGAGTTCGTGGATGACATGGTCGCCGAAGGTGATCAGATTGTCGACCGACCAGTGCTGCGGCTGGACCGACGTAGGAAGTTTAGCCATAGTTCCCCCCTGGGATTTCGAGTCTCGGCATTTCTGCACAGAAATGCTGATTAGATTCTTGTCTCCCACGGGAAGAAATCCTTCAGTTTTGGCCTTTTGCCTTCGGAGGAACTCGGGGGCTTCGTCCCACGCCGGGAGCGCGGAGGTCGGGCTCCACGGCGGGACCGCCCAAAGTGAGCATGTCCTCCTTTGCCTGCTTGCCGCACGGGCTAAAGACGAAGCCGCCAAAGCCCAGCATGATTACATGCTGGCCGGCCTCTCGGGCGCGATTCGCAACGACGGCGACGGCAGCACTCCCGAACAGCCCTACAAGGTAGTGAGCGTCCAGGAAGAATATGCCGTCTGCCGGATGGCCGGCTGGAGTATCCAGGGGCGCGCCCTGGTCAACGAAGGAGGCAAGCCGTTCGACCTGTTCACTATCGTCGACCGCGAAGGGGTCGAACGAAAGATCTACTTCGACATCGGTACGTTCTTCGGTAAACTCTGAGCCCAATCGAGCCGGCCAGCCCCTTTGCAGAGCGCTTGCCCCGCCTCATCGCCCGCGTTGCGAAGAGGCCAGCAGTTCAAACGCGGGCTCTGCTCACCTGGATGTCTCGCAGCAGCAGCCACTGAAAAGGCTGGTCGTACCCCTCGACCGTACCGCGTAACTGGCGAAATCTGGCGAAGCCGTCCGCGCCGGCCCGTTGACGAAACATGGGGTGGTCCACCAGACCGAGATCGCCATCTCCCAAATCCACCACGATCCCCTGAGGATAATAGGCGACCATCTCTCCTGCGACCGGCCTCCCCTCAGGGTAACGCCGCTGAAGCTCTACCCAGGAGCCGGCCCGGCTCTCGAGATAGTCCCCCCAGACCTGCTCGAACTGCTGCGCCGTGATCTCCACGAGTTCGAGTTCTCCACCGTCACCAGCATCGGAATAATCACAATGGTCATCGCAGAGTACCAGGCCCCAAACAGGGTGTCGGACATTGGAAGCCAGGGTGTCGTCCCTTGAAACGCTGATTTCCCGCAGGTGCCAACCGTCGATCGCCTCGACATAGGTCAGCGCAGGGCCGGTCGGATTTCCCTGGTCGCGGAACCGATAGTACCGCCGCTCGACTTTGTCGTCGGGATTCTCGCTCGGTCCGAGCAGCTTCCGGAAGAACTCAAACAACGCCAGCCTCTCGGTCCAGCAAAGTCGTGAGCAGGGCCTCCAGCGAAGGATAGCGCTCCAAAATCTCCTCGTCTCGGGAAAAGTCGCCGTAGAAGTTGGCAACGAGAAAGGGGCCGTAGGTGGCCTCCCGGTCCAGCAGGTAGGCGTCCAGGTTTCCGCTGTTGCCGAACAGGACGAAGCGAGGCTGCGCCTGGGTTGAGGCCCGGTAGTCCAGGTTAGCCTCGATCAGTCCCTCGGCCGACTCGAAAATGGCGTTGTCGATCTGCACCCCGTTGCTGGTCTCCAGAAAGTCGCGGTACCATTCGAGCCCCTCCCATCCCAATTCAGCGCGACCTCTCTGCAGGCAGGCCTCCCACTCGGCAGGGCTGATCGGTTGCTCGAGGTAGACCGCAGAGCCCTCATCGTTGCCAGCGGTTCGCAGCCGTTCATACACATCGGTAGACATACGGTGGCGTTCTCCAAGATACCGCCCTTCCCCCCGAAGGGCCTGGAAGAGTATCCAGGACCCGCTTGGGCGACCTCGAAGCCAGACCGATGCGACAAAGACGAACCCCCTCCGCAGGCTTCTCTCTTCTGGTTCTTCTAGCTATGGGGAACTGGGGCAACACTCCCACTCCGCCTTCGGACTCAGGAGCACCCGGCCCGGTCGGCAACGACGGGGAGCTTCGGTTGGACATCGAGGGACGGTCTCGAGAATATCTGGTTCAGTCCGCTCGTCTCTCCGGAGACGGGTTGGAGGTGACCGGGGAGGCGGTGGGAGGAGCCCCCGAGTTTTCTCTCCACCTGACCCTCCCACCGGACGCGGTCCAGGGCGAGGGCTATGACTTGGGGAGTCTCCGCTCGAGCGAACTCCTGATCCATGGGGGAGCGCTCGAGGTGGACGGGGAGAAACGGTCGCTGACAGGCGGTATCCTTATCGTCACTGCCCTCAACGGCGGCGGTCCTTGGGAACTCGACGGAGAGGTTCAACTCGAGGCGGGCCCGGAGGCAAGCTATCACGGCACCATCGAACTTCGCCTTCGCGCCTGAACGGCCGACTGGACGCCACCAGACAGCCACGGCCGGAAAATAGGAAAAAGCCGAACCTGGAGAGTCCGGCTTCTCACGATGGATGGTGTTGGCGCCCTAGCCCCAGGCGGCGGCAAAACTGCTGGCGAGGCTGCTCGCCTTCTCACTGCCCCTGGCTTCGGAAGAGAACGCCACAGTGTCCTGAGTGGGGATGCTGGCCTGCTTCTTCGGGGGCTTGGGGGAGCCCTGAGGGAGCTTGGGCAGATCGCCTTTGACCCCCGCCAGACTGTCCTTGTTGACCGTGCCGTTAGCGTTATAGAGACTGGTGGACTGGGCGTCGGCCGCCTTGAAATAAGCCTGAGCGCGGGGTCCGAAGTTGCTGTCAATCTTGGTGTTCATCTGCATATCCTCATTCCGTGATTTCTAAGCTCATCTTAGCCCTCACGAACTCCGGACTCAGCGACGGCCCTCCGCCTCACCAGTGATCATGGTCACTTAGCGCTTAGCCTTCAGCTTGTAGCCGGCGACCACCGCGTCGTGGTCGGAACGGTAGCCACGGTCGACGACTCCCATCACGCTTTTGAGTTCGGGGCTGCGCACGTGCATCAGGTAGTCGAACATCGCACTGCGAGGGCCGCCGTGGGTGCCGGTCCAGGCGCCGTTGTCGTAGCCGACTTTATCTCCCAGCACCTTATAGCGGTTGCGGTTGAAGTCGCCGCCGACGATCACCTCGTACCCCTGCTTCTTGAACTTGGCGATCCGCTTCTCTAGCATCTTGATGTGCTTGTGCCACAGCGCCTGACGCGCTCCGCGGTTCGGGGCGGTGTTGCCGAAGGCGCCGCTAACCACGTGGGTGTTGATGCGGACGACCTTCTGGTCGGTGGCCTTGTGCTGTAGTTTGGCCCAGGTGATATAGGTGGAGGGCGCCACGCCGGCTTTGCGGTTCGCCACCTTCTCGAAGCCGCCCGAGATCCGGCTCCACTCCTTTTTTCGCCACGAGATCGGATTGGGAATACGGTGGTTGCCGTCCATCGGCATATAGTGTCCCCAGTCCGGGCCCAGGTCTTTGATCGCTCTGGCGTAGCGACCGGGCGCGATCTCGTTCCAACCGATCAGGTCGGCTTGCCGGGCCGCCTTGCGCACGTCGTGGACCACCGATTTCTGGTCCATCAGCGGATAGCTACGGACGTTGATCGAGGCAGTTTTGAAACGGGAGTCGTCGTGGTTCCAGGGAGTGAAGGCGCCGCTGTTGTTCGGCTTGACCTTGGGACCGGCGTTGCCTCCGTTCCGCCCCCCTCCAACCCTGCCCAGAGAACTCCCACCGGCACGGCCTCCTCCTGACAGTCCGGCAGGAGAGCCCAGGAAACCGCCCAGGTTGGCCGACCCGCCGGGGTACTGGCCAAAGCCAGGAAAGGAGCGGACGCCTCCCATCGAACCTCCTCCCATCATAGTCGACATAAAGGTGTTCCGCGTGCTCATCATCTGCATCATCAGCATCGGGAGCATCGCCGAGGAGAGGGAGGGAGCATAGGGAGCGGCGTTCCAGCAAGGGGCCTGCAGAGGGTGGGAGTAGGCGGTGTTCAGAAACATCGTGTGGGACCTTCCGTAGAGCTTTTCTCGAGACTACCGGGGACCGGTGACCTGAAGACGGCAAGCCTCCGGGCGAATGTGAACAGTCTGTGAACCAGGAGTCCCCGTTAGGAAAAGAAATGAGCCGGGACCAAGTTCGGAGGTGGGTGCGATGAGAGGTTTTACGAAGAGAACGGCGGCCGCGTTGATGACGGCTGGCTTGTTGATGACCGCCGGTCAACCCGCCGCAGCCCAGTGGTACGGACCCGGAAAACCCGGCCCCCGTGCCGTAGAGGTTGCCGGAAAAGCTCCCTCCAACTCGGCCATGGTCCTGGGCTGGTCGCTGCAGGGGCGGGCCGACGGAACAGCCCTGGTCAAGGCGCTGCAGGAAAAGCCCGAACGTCGCCCCCGTCTCCTGGTAGACCTCGAAGAGCGCGGCGGGCTGAAGCTGCCCGAAATCCTCAACCTCTTTGACGGGTCGGGATTCGCGACCCTGGCGGCGTCCCAAAGCGATCAGCCGGCCCATTGCAGCGCCTGGCGTGTCGCCAAGGGTAAGGACAAAGCCCTGGCCCAGTGGCTGGATAAGGTTGGAGAGGGTAGGCTCCAGCCCGGCAAGGCCGGGGACGGTCAGCGTCTCTGGCTGGTGGGAGAGAGTTGGAGCGCGACCCTGGGTCAGGGATGGCTGGTCGTCTCGAACAGTCCTCAAGGTGGAGCGGCTCTGCTGAAGGATTTGAGCGGCCCCACGGTCGCCTCGACCGCTCAGTACAAGGAGGCGCTCAAAGAGGTCCCGACGGACAACAGCGCTCTTGCCCTCTATGCTGATGCCGCCGCCTGGAAAGAAGGCCTGGTGGCCCACGTTCCACTGGTCAGCTACTTCACCACCGTCGAACTCGACGCCTGGGACTACGCCATTTTCTCGGTCGATTTCGGCAAAAAGCAGACCGACGGATTCGTCGCTATCGAGACCCCGAAAACGAAGTTCGCCGATGCCTTGCGCGCGCCGGGTGGGTTGGAGGGTCGCCTGGTCGGCTCGCTTCCCGAGTCCTCGCTGCAGGGCGGGATCGACCTGGCGCGGGTTTACAAGGCGCTGGCCGCGGCGCGAGTCGACTCGTCACCGATCGCCGAGATGGTGCTGGGAAGTTCGCCTCACCTCGAAGCCCAGAGCGATATGCTCGAGGGCTTCACCGGCAGTTGGGTGGGCGCCTCGGACCTGCTGGACACGCTGATCGTGGCCACTCAGCAGGATCAGGTTCCGGAGCCTTCGGTTCGCCTGGTTGGAGGGGTCAAGGCCGTTGAGCCGGCCAACCGCTTCATCTCGGGGGCGGTCGCCAGCGCCCAGGAGGATGAGGACGTCGACCAGTTGACCATGTGCTACCAGAATCTCAAAGAGGTCGGCACCGCTATGGAGATGTGGTCCACCGATCACGCCGGGCGCTACCCGACGACCCTCGAAGCTCTGGTCCCCGACCATCTCGAAGCTGTTCCGTCCTGCCCGGTGGCGGGCAAGCCGACCTATCAACTCGAGACCGGGGTGAAGGCCCGGGGCAATACGGAGGGGTATCAGGACTTCTACTCCCTGCGCTGTGCCGGTCATCACCACCCGGAACTGCAGGCTGACTACCCTCGATACAACGGGGTCGATGGGCTGATCACGGGTCCGGTGGCCGAAATCGCTCCCAGCGAGGTCGTTCCCGTGCCTTCGACCGAGGCGACTCGGGAATACGAGGTCGGCGGGATGACCGTCGTTCTCGATGACAAGGCGAAGACCGCAACTCTGGGTTGGGGAGCCAGAGGCGAGGAGTGGAGCAAGTCTCCAGCGGCGAAGCAGCCCGGGCCTGTGGCTCAGACGTTGACCTGGGGAGAGGACGCCCTGCTGGGCTACCTTTACGTCGACTACACTCGGGTCTACGAGGCGGCTCGCGCTGCCTTCTCCGGCACCGATGCAACCCCTCAGGACGAGCTTTTCCTGGCCGTGGTCGAGCAGGCTGCCCGGTGGACCGGCGACCTCTACGACGTGCACGCGCTAAAAGCGACGCCGACCGGCCTGCGCTACCAGGGCCGGGGCTTCTCCAGCACGCCGTTCTTCGGGGGAACCGGAGCGCTGGCCGCCGCGCTCTTCGTGCCAAACTACCGAGCCGCACAGCAGAACGCCCAGCTTTCCGGCTGTAAGAACAACCTCGTGATGGTTGCCACCGGTCTGGAGATGTGGGCCGTCGACCACGACAACGTCTACCCGGAGACCCTCTCCGAACTGAACCCCGACTATCTCTTGGAGCCTCCGCTCTGCCCGGTTTCCCGAACCGACACCTACTCGGCCAGCTACAAGAAGACCAAAAAAGACGACGGCACTCCAACCTTCCAACTCTACTGCGCCGGCCACAACCACGCCAACGCCGGCCTACCCGCCGACCGTCCGCAGTACGACTCCGACCAGGGACTGCTGGAAGAGTAGGGGCGGGTTAAGGCGAGCTGGAATGTTTTAGGGTAGACTGAGAAGATGAGAGTCCGTCGTTTTCAGCTTGCTGCCTTCGTGGCCGCATTGGGTGTGTCCGCTCTTGTGGGACAAACGGAAGGGTCTATCTCAACAAACACGCCTGCTGAACCTCGAACCTTGATCCAGAGACCCCCGAAGCCGTCCAGCACCCCGAACAAGGAACGGGAACAAGCGAACCCGGGGGAGGAAAAATGGCAGGACGCCCTTCGCCAGGGGGAGCGGATGAGAGTTTCTGAAGGGGACGGTGCGACCTTGGCCTATCTTCGGGCGGCTCTCAAGGACAGCCTCCAGAGCGGCGGTTGCGGAAAGATAACTGAGGCCGAAATTCGTTGGAGACACGAGAATCTTCGCAAAAACGCACCCTTGGATTCCCACATTCTCGGTCGAATCCGCCGCCAAGTCGCCGAAATCTACATCGTCCTGGACAAGAGATCGAACGCCCTGGGCGAGATCAAGCAGGCTCGCGAGGCGTACCGTAGCGCTGTGCGGCCAGAAGGCGAGGAAGCGCTCAGGGTGGGAGCGATCCTCGACCGGCTCGAGCGGGAGGCGCTGGCTCTGCCACAGGACTGACACGGAGCCGTGCTAGGCTTCCGGCATGACCAGAGACAACCCACATTTCCACTGGAGGGAAGGGGAGGTCCGCGACTGGGGCCCGGCCTGGCGTCCTTTCCTGTCCCCACTTCGACTGGCGTGCCTGACTCCGGTGGCCCTCGTGCTCTGGGTGGGGTATCAGTTCTTCCAGCCGATCGCGATCCCACCGTTCGCGGGAGCGACTCTGCTCGTCTACAACGAGCGCGGCCGGGTAGAGCGGACCCTGGAGGTCGAGGGTCTGCTCGATAAAAGCGCCGTGCAAATCGTGACAACGTCCGGTGAGGTTTTCGAGGCGGCCCAGCCCAACACCGTTCTCATTCTCACGGACGGCAGGATCCTGGACTACAGGACAAAGAGGCGACCAGAATGATCTGCCAGATGCTCAGCGACGTCGGGCGGCACGTTTCCAGCCTGGCCGAGACGTCCGCTCCTCGCTCGCTCGGCCCTCATGGAAAAAGCCGCGCAGGCTTTGAGCCGCGCGGCCTTTTCGTGTCGAAGGAATAAGTTTAGACGGAGAAGTTCCATTCGCGGCCAAAGGTGGACCAGGACATGCCGTTCTCCTGGACACCCTGGGTTTTGACGTTCATACGCTCGTCGGTCAAGAAGATCAGCTTCTTCTCGCTGTAGTGCTCGAACTCGCGGGATTCTTTGATGCCGTCGGCGGTGCGGACCATGTCCACGGCGACCTTGTCGCGGGTCTTCAGATCGTTGTCGAAAAAGCTTCCCTTGCGCACGGTGTAGTCGCCTTCGGGCGAGCTGACCTGGAAGGCGTCGGTGATCTCGTAGCGCTCGCCTTCAACCTTGATCTTGTCGGGGTTGTTCCCGGCCTGGGCGCGGATCTGCGACGTGATGGACTTGTAGTTGGCGACAGCGGCGGCGTTAGTGGTAATCACGAGGGAACTCCTTAAGCGTTGTGGTCTTATCTGAGGCGGTATCTGTTTCTCTTGACAGCACTATCTCATTCACGACTGAAGGAACTCTGAAAAACTTCGGCTGACCAGAAAAAGGCTTTCCCGGTCTCGGGTGGCAGTGAAAAGTATGACGATTTCCAAGACTTTGCTAACCTGGACCCTGCTCGCCGCTCTGGCCAACGCCGAACCGCTGGCGTTCACCAACGCCCGAGTCATCGACGGCAAAGGCCAGGCGACGCCCGAGACGACCGTGGTGGTCGACGAGGGTAAGATCCTCTCGGTGGGCCCTAGCGCTCGTCTTACCCCTCCTAGCGACGCCAAGGTGTATGACCTCCGTGGGAAGACTCTGCTGCCGGGCCTGATCAGCGACCATTCCAACGTGGGACAGACCTTCGGAGCCAGAAGTGGGCCGGAGTTTTTTACTCGCGATAACATCGCCCGCCAACTGGGCGACTACCAGCGCTACGGGGTTACCACGGTTAACTCGCTGGGTATGAACGGGCCGGTCTTCCTGGAAGTGCGCGACCAGGCCCACGCCGGCAAGATCGACGGCGCCGACCTGTTCGGAGCCGATCGCGGGATCGGAGCGCCCAACGGCGCCCCGCCCGTCAACGTCGGACCCGACCAGCTGTACCGCCCCAAAACCGCCGAGCAGGCGCGCCAGGCCGTGCGCGAAATGGTCGAACGTAAGACCGACCTGATCAAAATTTGGGTCGACGATTTCCACCACACCCTGGGCCACAAGATGCCGCCCGAGGTCTATCAGGCTGTGATCGATGAAGCTCACAAACACAACGTTCGCGTGGCAGCCCATGTGTATTACTACGAGGACGCCGTCCGCCTGGTCGAATCCGGCGTGGACATTCTGGCTCACGGAATCCGCGACCGCGAGGTGGAACCCGCCCTGATCGAAGCGATGAAAGCGAACGGCACCTGGTACATCGCCACTCTGACTCTGGATGAGACCTTCTACATCTACGGCGAAGCGCCCGAGTGGACCCGAAGCGAGTTCTTCCGCCAGGCGCTGCAGCCTGACCTGGCCGCTCAGTTCGACGACCCGGCCTGGCGCAAGAAGGCCCTGGCCGACCCGGCCAAAGTCGCCCGGGACAAAGAGTCGCTGCGGGTCAACCTGCGGAACTTCGCCAAGCTCTATCAGAGCGGAGTGAAGGTCGGCTTCGGCACCGATTCGGGAGCCAATCCGCTGCGCATCCCGGGTTTCGAGGAGCATCGTGAACTGGAACTGATGGTCCAGGCCGGGCTGACGCCTCTGCAGGCGGTCACCGTGGCCACCGGGCAGGCGGCCGCCTTGATGGGGTTAGAAGATCGCGGTGAGATCGCGGCCGGCAAACGGGCCGACTTCCTCGTAGTCGAGGGCGACCCGACGGCCGACATCTTGAACTTGCGCCGCATCAGCTCGGTCTGGCGAGGCGGCCGGCAGGTCTCCGGCGCCCTGCCGTAGTGACGGCCGGACGCCTGCTGGCCTCGCTCTACTTCCTGGCCGTAGTTGGCTATGTCACCTGGGGTACCGTGGAGGGACGAGGGTTACCGGGCCATCTGACGGGCTGGATGCTGCAGCGGTTTGGCGTCGCCTGGGACGAGGTTGCCTCCGGCCTTAGCGCGCTGGCGCTGCTGACTCCGCTGCTCCCGTTTCGAGGCCGACTGGGGTTGGACCGTACCTCATCGAAGGCCGAGATGGCCTTGCTGTACGGACTGCTCCTGCTAAGCCCGGCACTCGTGGGATGGATGGGACGAGACTATCTTATCGCGCGGGACGCCCAGGAGACGGCTCTGCCGCTCGAGTCCTTTCAGCTCGGAGCTCAACCTCTGCCGCTGCTGACCTCCGGCCCTCACCTGGTGCGACTTCAGGGAGGCTACCTGCCGGCTCAGACCCAGCACACGGTCCGGGAGGACTACGGTGAGACCCACCAGCTTTATATTCCGTTCGCCGAGTCGGCGGAAGCGTCGACCGTAGGATTCGTGCTGGTGATGGAGCAGCGGGGTTCGGCGCCAGCCCTGCTCTGGACCCCGGGGTCGCCTCCACCTGATCCGGAGGCCGAGTTCCAACCTGCCACCCTCGAGGGAGTGGCGGAAGCCGGGACGGTCCCGGTCTATGTGGAGGAGGCGTGGCGGGAGGCCGGATTGGAGCTGGCCTCGCCTTACTATCTGGTCCAGGCCCGCACTCTGGTCGACGACCGCCTGCCCTCGCGGCTGGGCTCGTTGCACCCGGAATGGGCCCTTTACCTGGGCCTGCTCCTGTCCGCGATGATGAGCCTGGGGCTCGGCTTGGGCTGGCTGCTCCGTCGGTCCAGGCGCGGCTGAGCTCGGATCGGAGCAGAGGTAGGGGTTGAGAAAGGCTCCCGGCGTCGGGCGGAGCGACATCGCCTCGAAAGCGAATGGCCGGTCCGTCCCTGAAACGTGACGAGGCGGAAACAATCCGTTAACGGGGAGTAGGATAGACGACCTGACGAAAGAGGGGAGACTAGCGTCAAGAGACGCGAAAATTTTCGCGCCTCGGTCCCTTCGAGGGAGCTCTCTTCTGCCGAATGGGAGCTCCTTCTGCCAAGTTCGGTCCCGCGGCGGGACTTTTTGTCCCCTCTCGTCTCAGGCTCTATCGTTCCCAACCGACCTCGGCTTCCCCGACGGGCCTTGCCCATCGACCTCGTCGGTGCCCGGCTTCGGTCCCGCAGCGGGACTTTTTTCCGCGGAACTTGGCCCCGCGGGAGGAACTCCACCAGACCCTCCCCCCCGCGCCTCATCTCGAGCCCGTGGATGGCGGTCCCGCTGCGGGACCGATTGCCCCCTACAGCGCCATCCTTTCGGCCAGATGTTTCCGCGCTGCCGACAGGCGCGAGCGGACAGTTCCCACGGGCAAACGCAGCGCTGTCGCCACCTCGTCGTAGGACAGTTGCAACACCTCGCGCAGGATCAGCACGTCGCGATCCTTCCGGCTGAGTCGAGCCATGGCTTGACGCAGGGCCAGCGCCGCCACCACGGCCTCGGAGCGGTCTGGCGCGGCCAGCGACTCGGGCAGTTCGTCCTCGACCTTGATCCTTCGCTGCTGCCCATAGCAGACGTAAAGCACCAGACGGCTGAACCAGCCTCGGAACGCCTCGGGCTCGCGCAGTTGCGGCAGCTTGCGGAAAGCCAGCAGGTAGGTCTCCTGCAGGGCATCATCGAGCCCCTGGCGCCCCAGCACGGACACGGCGATACGTCGCGCCAGCCCTTGAGAGGATCTCAGCAGCGCTTCCATCGCCTCGCGGTCGCCGGCCTGAGCCCGGCGAACCAGGCTTACCTGGTCCTGCTCAGCCACGCTCGGCGCTCCCGCCGAGAAGCTTGATGTTGCGTTCGGTGTCCTCGTTACGCAAGATGGTGACGCCGTCGACCCGATTCAGAGAGTACTCCCTGTCGAAATCGTCGCGGTAGGTCACCTCGTCGACCAGTTCGGACAGGTCGGCCGGGTAGCGGCCTCGTTCGGCCTGGTAGAGACGAAGTTCGAGAACCAGTTCGGCGGTGCGCAGGGCGTGCCGGTCCCGGCCGACGCTGGAAGCGCGGCTCATACGCTCCCAGAACTTCCCTTCCACCCCTCCTATGGGGCGCTCGTGGTGAATTTTGTGCCAGCCGTAGGCGCGGAAATCGGACGGCGAAATCTCCCCCCTAACCTGCATCCACTGCCGGGTCAACCGTCGTCTCAAGGCCAGGTCGACCAACCGGGTGGGAGACCAGGAAAACTCTCGGCCAAAGATTCTGAGCGGGGTCGGGCGGAAGGAGCCCTGGTAGTGCCACTCCGGCGCGGTCCGACCCGGACGGAGGGTATCGTAGGCGTGGTCGACCCGCCAGCCAAACCCTCGACGGGAATGCAGCTCTGAGGGGTCTTGCCAGAGGGCGTAGTAGGCAGTCACATCTCCTATGCCTTCGCTGGTGGGGATCTCGGAGTAGAGAGCTCGAACTCGCTCGAGCCAGCGTTCCATCTGGGCTACGCTGAGCGGCTCCTGAGCCAGGTAGGGCACGACGAAGTCGTTCACCATCCCGCGGAAGTCCGCCCTCTCGTCCGGCAGCGCCAGCAGGGTCAAGCGACCCTGGGCCAGCATCGCCAGAGTTTGCTCTTCCAGTGAGCCGGAACTCGACACCATGATCATCGCCTGATGAGCCGACTCCCATTCCGCCAGAGAGTCGACGGGATGCGGTTCGAGGACCAGGCGGTCCAGAGCCGGCACCAGATCCCCTCCCGAGGGAATCGCCTGCCAGCGGTTCCGAGCGGCTGTCTCGGGAAGACCGACCAGCGGCCGCTTCGCGTAGCGGTCGGCGGCCAGCGCCTTCCACTCGGCCTCGCCTTCCTCGTCCGCCGATAGGGCATGAAGCCCCCAGGTCAGCCCCAGCATCGCCAGCAGAATTCCGGCCAGGCGCCAGCGCACGGAGAACCTGGAAGACCTGGGTCCGTCGACCCACGGATACCGCTGAGCCAGCAGCGGTCCCATAGCTACCGCCAGCGCCACGGCCCCGCCGTACAAGGCGGTTCGGACCGGGGTCAGCACCTGCAGTTCGTCTTGCAAGGTCTGGGCCAGGAACTCGAGATGCACGGGATGCCCCGTCAAAGAGTGCTCGAACGCAGCCGCGCCGAGCCCCGCTGCAGCGCAGGCTCCGAACAGGGGCGCGGCCGAAGCGACCAGCTTGGCGGGATGCACACTTTGCCCGGTCCGCACCAGCGGGGCAAAGAACCAGACCAGGAGGGGCAGCAGGAGCAGAGCAGCATCGGCCTTGAGCGGCCTGGTGCAAAGCCACAGCGCCAGGGTCGCCAGTAAACCCAGCGGCAGAACCCCGCTGAGCGTCGCCGAGGCCAACCGGTCGGCCAGGCCGGGACGCCTGGCTCGTCCAGGGTCGGGAGGCAGGTGGGGCGGGGCGGCCTCGCTTTCATCGGCGTAGGCCGCCAGCAGTTGGAAGGGGAGCGGCGGTTCGTTCTCTGGCATCGGGTCTCCTTAAGTCGGCTTCCTAAGGAGAGATGCTCTCGACCCCGCCCGAGTTCAATTATTTTTGGGACTCGGGCGGAGCAAGAAAGCCAGGTCCAGAGTCTGCCAGTTCTAGACTACACGCTGACGCCCGCCGGGCGAGTTTGGCCGGCGTTAGAGCTATGATAGAGAGCGCCTGAGCGCAGGGGACCCGACTCCCGCTCAGCTGGGGAGCAAGCGTACCGCGATTTTCTTCGAGGCAGGACAGCCGCTCTCCGGGTCGCGATGCCCACTCGGGATCAGCGGGTTGGCCTCGGGAAAGTAGGCGGCCGCGTTGTCGGCCGGGATCGGGTAGGAAACCAGAATAAATCCGGTCACCCGTCGCTCGACCCCGTCGTAGTTGGAAACCACGTCAACCGTCTGCCCAGCCTGTAGACCCAGGCGCTGGAGGTCGTGATCGCTGACTAACACCACTCGCCGGCTGTCCTTAATTCCGCGATAGCGGTCGGCGTAGCTGTAGATCGTGGTGTTGAACTGGTCGTGGCTGCGGATGGTCATCAGGAACAGTTCGTCGTCGGCTTTGTCCTCCCGGGGGATTGCCGCCACCGTGAAGTGGCCTTTCCCACTGGGCGTGGTGAAGCGGCCCTCGCGCGGCCCGTTCGGCAGATAGAAACCGCCCTTCTCGCGGACCCGTTCGTTGTAGCGTTCGAAGCCGGGGATAACCCGCTCGATGCGTTCCCGCACCAGGTCGTAGTCCTGCGTGAAGGCGGCCCAGTCCGGCCCCCCCTCGAACGCCATGGCTTGACCGATCCCCGCGACGATCGCCACTTCCGAGCGCAGGGTCGGAGACGGCGGTTGTAGGAAGCCGCGCGAACGCTGGACCTTGCCCATGGAGTTTTCGCAGGTCACGAACTGCGGCCCCGAGGCCTGCTGATCCAGGTCGGTGCGCCCCAGGCAGGGGAGGATCAGCGCCTCTCGCCCGGTGACCAGATGCGAGCGGTTCAGTTTGGTGGTGACCCCGACGGTCAGCCGGGTCTTCTGCAGAGCCTCGGCGACCCGAGCCGTGTCGGGGGACGCCGAAAGGAAGTTGCCGCCCATGCAGATCAGCACTTTGACCTTCTCTTCGTGCATCGCCTCGATGGTCTCGACCACGTCAAAGCCAGTCTCCGTCGGAGAGTCGAAACCGAACTCGCGCCGCAGGCTGTCGACCAGCGCTTTGGGCGGCTTGTGGGTGATACCCACGGTTCGGTCGCCCTGCACGTTGCTGTGCCCGCGAACAGGGCAAGCGCCCGCGCCCGGCTTGCCGAACGCTCCGCGCATCAAGAGCAGGTTGACGATCTGCTTGATGGTGGGTACGGAGTGCTTGTGCTGGGTCAACCCCATGGCCCAGCAGACGATGATCTTTTCCGTCTCGGCGGTCCAGGCCGCCACATCGCGAATCTCCTCTTCGGTGACTCCGGAGGCCTCCACGATCTCCTCCCAGGAGGTGGCCCTCAGGTCGTCCGCCAGTTCTTCGAACCCGATCGTCTGGCTCTCGATAAAGGCCCGGTCGAGCACCGGACGCCCTTCCTCGCTCCAGGCTAGCAGAGTCTTGGCGATGCCCTTGAGCAAAGCCAGATCGCCTCCGATCCGCACGGCCAGGTGCTTATCCGAAAGTTGGGTTCCAGGTCCCACCGCGGTGGCCACGGCCTTGAGAGGGTTCAAGAAATCCTGCGGGTTGCGGAAGCGCGAGAGTCCAGCTTCGGCCAGCGGGTTGATCGAGACGATGCGAGCGCCGTTCTTCTTGGCGCTCTCCAGCGCCGAGAGCATCCGCGGATGGTTGGTGCCCGGATTCTGTCCGATTACCAGGACCAGATCGCAGCGGTCGAAGTCTTCTAAAGTGACCGTCCCTTTGCCAATGCCGATGGTGCTGCTCAGGGCGGTCCCGCTGGACTCGTGGCACATGTTCGAACAGTCCGGCATGTTGTTGGTGCCGAACCGTCGGGCCAGGGTTTGATACAGGAAGGCGGCTTCGTTGCTGCAACGACCGGAGGTGTAGAACGCCGCCTCGTCCGGGCTACCCAGGCCACGCAGTTCGCTCGCGATCAGAGCGAAGGCGTCGCTCCACTCGATAGGGCGGTAGTGCGATTCGCCGGCCGGCAGGTACATAGGGTGAGTGACCCGGCCTAAAGCGTTGATGGCGTAGTCCGACATCCGCGAGATCTCTTCTACCGAGTGTTCGGCGAAAAATGACGGCTCGACTCTGCGACTCGTCGTCTCGTCGGCCAGCGCCTTGGCGCCGTTCTCACAGAACTCGAACGGGCTACGATGTTCGGGGTCAGGCCAGGCGCAGGAGGGGCAGTCGACCCCGTGGTCCTGATTGAGCTTCAGCATCCCCAGCGTCCCTTTGACCAGACCCGGGCCTCGGGCTGCGTAGGCGAAGGAGTTGGCCACCGCCGTGACACCGGCCGCTACGGTCTGAGGCCGGGAGGAGAGGGGAGGCCGGTGGCCTTCTCCGGTGCTGAGTTCCGAGGGGGATTCGTAGGCGACGTCGCGTTTCATCCTCCATTCTTCTCCTCCCAGCCCGGGATCTCCACCTTACCTCCCATGAGGAGTGCATGAGGGGGAACTGACCAGAAAGGCGAACCGGGCCCCTCATCGAGGGGTAGTCGGGTTGGAGGAAGAGCTATGGGTAAGGGCCGGCTGGAGGCGTTCAGCGACGGGGTGATCGCGATTATCATCACCATCATGGTGTTAGAGTTGAAGGCGCCGCGAGACGACGCGGGGTTCATGGCGCTACTGCCGGTGTTTGCCGGATATGTTCTGAGCTTTGTCTACGTCGGCATCTACTGGAACAACCACCACCATCTGCTGCAGATCAGCGAGCGGGTCAACGGCAGCGTCCTGTGGGCCAACCTGCATCTGCTGTTCTGGCTTTCCCTGATCCCGTTCGTGACCGCCTGGATCGGTAACAGTCACTTCGGCTCTCACGCGGTGGCCGCCTATGGAGCGCTCCTCCTGCTGTGCGCGGCTGCTTACAGCCTGTTGGAAAACCGCTTGCGAAGGCTTCACGGCGCTTCTTCGAAGCTGAGCCTGGCGCTGCGCCAGACCGGGAAAGAGAAAGTCTCCATCGTCCTCTATGCCGCGGCCATGGGGCTGGCGTTTGTCAGCCCGGCCGTTGCCTGTTTGCTCTATACTGCGGTCGCCTTGATGTGGTTCGTGCCCGATCGCCGCTTCGAGGCGGCCCTGGCGGCGGCCGAGGAAGAGCTCTCTTCTTAGCTCAGTAAGAGCGAAGGGCTCCACGTTGCCGCGGAGCCCTCCGGTGGTCATCGAGGCGACTGCGTCGTTGCCTGCGATCGTAGCCCGTACGGGTCTACCTTTACCGTATCGACGGAACGAGCGCCTGAAACCGGGCTCCCGCTCATCGACTCTCAGGGTCAGCCCGAGAAATCGAGCCGCCTCTACCCCTGAGTCTGACGGACTCGCCGGTTCCCGTGGTCCCGCCGCGGGATACAGTCTCCACCCTCGAAAGGATAGGCTCGCTGCTGGGCAAAGCGTGGCGGATGATCACCATCTCTCACGGCCCGTGCCAGGTCACCCTTTCTCCCGAACGCGGCGCTATCGTCACCTCTCTGAAAATCGACGGGGTCGAGACCCTCTACCTGGATCAGGCGACCTTCGACGACCCCTCCAAAAACGTCCGCGGCGGGGTCCCGGTGCTTTTCCCTATCGTCGGTCCCGTACGGGACGGCGAGTACGAGTGGGAGGGCAAGCGCTATCGGATGGCTCAGCACGGATTCGCCCGCACGGAAGTCTGGACGGTGCTCGAACAGACCGAGGACAGAGCGGTCCTCGAACTCCTCGACAGCGCGACCACCCGTGAGCAGTTCCCGTTCCCGTTCCGCTACCGGCTCACTTACTCGGCCGTTCCCGACGGGCTTCGGATCGAGCAGACGATCGAGAACCGTGGCGAGGAAGCGATGCCGGCTCAGTTCGGGTTCCACCCTTACTTTCAGGTGGGAGCCAAAACAGGGCTAGAGTTCTCCCTTCCCGTCTCGACCTACGCGGACAACAAATCGGACGCCAGCGGCCCTTTTCACGGATTCGACTTCAGCCGGGACGAGATCGACTGGGCCTTCCCGCAGCCGACCGCGCCCAGCGCTTCCTTCGAAGATTCCGAGCGAGGGCTAAGGGTCACCGTCGACTACGGACCAGAGTACGGATGGCTGGTCTTCTGGACCCTGCAGGGGTCGCCGTTTGTTTGCCTGGAACCGTGGAGTTCCGCGCGCCTGGGCTTCCCGCAAGGAGCCGACGTGCATCGCATTCCCTCGGGAGCGACCCTGAACAGCACGGTCGCTCTTCGCGTCGAGCGCCTCTGAGCTACGGCGGCCGGGCGAGGACTCTGCGAACTCCTCGCCCGGCTCCTCCAACCGGAGCCGGGGGACCCCTAGCTCAGCCAGGTCGAACGAAGCAGGTCGGCCACCTGGTTGGGCCGCTCTCGCACGATCCCCTCGAGCGCTTCGGTGCTCGACTGCACACCGGTCGCCCCGAAGCCGCCCAGCGGTTCCCCCGATTTGGCCCGCCCGTGGTCGACGATGCCGGTCGGACCCAGCCCCGCAAAGGACGAGGTGATGAGGGCGCTCTCCGTGCGACGGCGACTGGTCAGATAAGCGTATCCGGCAACTCCGCCGCCGACCAGAGCAACCTGGGCAAGCAGGGCTCCCACCAGCAGCGCGGGGGACATCGGCGACTCCTGAGGCAGGGGAGGAGCAGGCGCCCACTCTTCAGCCACCGGAACCATGGCTCGGTCCCACGGGGTGGGGTCGACGTAGATAAAGTCGCCCCGGTCCGGCTGAAGGCCGATCGACCCGGTCACCGCCTGGGACAGGCTCTCGCACTCTTTGGGAGACAGTCCGTCGGCGAACACCGTGGCACTGATCCGCTGGACGCGAGCCTGCCGGGCTACCATGTGATAGTAGTTCTCCTGGTACTTGTAGTTGACCGATTCCTTGCGGTTCTCGTAGCCCTTCTGGTCGGAGGGGCCGCTCTTGCTGTCCAGCATTTCGGTGACAAGTTGGAAACTGTCTTTGACCAGACCGTTGTCCTGCTCGCTGCCGGGAGTGTAGATCTTCCGCTCCAGGTCCGAGAAATCGAGATCCAGGTTGACCAGCGCTCTGGCCTTGCCCGGCCGGATCTCGTCGAGCACGCCCTGAAGTTTCTCCTGCAGACGACGCTCCTCGGCGGCCCTCACCAGGAAGTGGGTGTCGCTCTCCCCTGGCTCACCGTCACCTCCACCCTTGCGACCTTTAAGCGGGCGCCCCGCGCTGTCCATCAGGTTCACCTTCTCTGGCGCCAGGCCGGGTACGGAAAACGCTACCAGATTCACGACGGCCTGAATCCCCTCGGGGCTCCAGGTGTGTCCTGGAGACAACCGCAGCGTCACCGAGGCGCGGGCCGGATTCTCCTCGGCGCTGCTCAGATAGCTTTTCTCGGGCAGCGACAGTTTGACTCGGGCGTCGCGCACCCCGTCCATCCCGCGCAGAGCCGTCACGATCTCGCCTTCCAGCAAGCGCTGCTCCAACGCCTTACGATCCGCCTGGGTGCGAACCATGCTGGGCTGCACCTCTTCTGGCGTTAAAACGCGGTGCAGCGGCAGGTGACGGGCCGCCAGCAGCGAGCGAGCGCGCAAGCGGTCGCGCTTTCCCACCAGGATCCCGTCATTGGAAGGAGCGACGTCGTGCTCGATCCCCATCTCGAGCAGCGCCCGAGAGATCTCGGGAACCTCTTCGCTCTGCAGTTTGGTGGGGTAAAGATCGACGTAGCCGGTCGAGTAGGTGTAGAGGCCGCTCAGAGCCATGGTCACCCCGAGCAGCAAGGCGGTGCCCAGGATAGCGGCTTTGCCGACTCCGGGAAGTTCGAGCCAGCGGTTCTGAAGGCGGCGCCCAAGCGAAGGCGGAGTGGAAGCGGTGGGAAGCGAGCCCCGGGTCCCCCTGCGGATCCCGGTCTGGATACCTGTAGCCATGAAATCTCCTATCTGTGCGGCAAAAGGTTGTGGACGAGAGGCTTAGTGGCAGGCCGCGCGCGCTTCTTCCCTGGTTCACAAACTTGTTACAAGTCGAACGTTGGGAGTTGAAATATCGCTCTCAATTAACAACCTGGCAACGCTCTCCCGCGCCCCTTCGCCTAGATTGGCCCTATGCTGATCCAGAGTTCCGCGCCGTCTCCCCTCCGATCGTCGTCCCTCTCCTCCCAGCCGAAAGCCGAGAAGGCCGAAAGGGACATCGTCGACTCGATCGACGAGTTCATCAAAGGGAACGAGAAGGCGCTTCTGGGCGGAACCCTGGGCGCGGCGGCCTACGTCGGAGCCGCCGCCTATCCGTCGACCTGGGCCCACGAGATGGGGCACGCCATCGCCATCGAGAAGCTTTACACCAATGGCCAGCCTACGGTCGAGGTGTTCCCGTTCGAAGGCGGAGTGACCCGGTGGCGCCCTAGCGAACTGACACCGCTGGGCGAGAAGTTCGGCAAAGACGGGGCGCGCGCCATGGTAGCGGCCAGCGGAACGTTGGTCGATATCGGTATCTCGACCACGGCCTTCGGCGCCGGTTTTGCGCTAAGAAAGAAGAGCCCCATCGTTGGCCACGCTCTGATGGGCTACGGCGCGATGACCATGCTCAACAGCGTGATGTACGCTGGTAGCGCGGTCGGGGCCAACCTGGGGTCGCTTTCGGCCACCGGCAACGATTTCGCCACCATTGGCGTCAAAGCCGGCATCCCGCCTATCGCCTCGATGGCGATCCTGGCCAGCATCTTGCCGCTTCAGTACGTGGCCATGCGGGCCCTGGAAGGTAACGAAGAGGCGGCCAGCGAGGCTAAACCGCGCTCGGTCTTCGAGCCCGCGCCCAACCTTTCGCCCCAACTCGCGATGGCCTGACGAACAGAAAGTCAGCCCGCACTAACGGGAATCGAGGCGAGGGCTATCCTCGAAGACCGGTAGCGCTTCCATTCCACCGGTTCAGGCGCGAAGCGCCCTCAGATACAGAGGAACGGCCACTCTTTCACCAGGTCCATGAAGGCGCGCATCGAGGACGCTAACCCTCGCGTACTGGGGTAGACCACCCAGATAGTTGCCGCGCTGCCCGTCCAATCCGGCAGCAGATGGACCAACCGACCGTCCTCGATGGGCGCTTCGCAGTTCACCCTGGGAAGCAGAGCGATGCCCATCCCGCCTTCCGCCGCCTGCTGCAGCATCCTGAGATTGTTGGCCACCATACTGGCCATGATCTCGACCTGCGACTCCTTTCGCCCCGACTGCAATAGCCAGTTGTCCTTGTGCTTGGTCCCCAGATGCAGCAGGTCGTGGTCGGCCAGATCTTTCAGCTTTTCCGGTCGCCCTCGTCGCTCGAGATAGGCCGGAGAGGCAACCGCGATTCGCTCGGAGGCGAGCAGACGGAACCCCGACAGCGAGGCTTCCGGCGGGCGGCCGCCCCGGAACGCCAGGTCGTAACCTTCGGCCACCAGGTCCACGAAACGGTCGGTCTCTTCGATGGCCAGTCGTACGTTGGGATAGCGCCGGTCGAATTCGGCGAACAGCCCGGTATTCGCCGGTGCGAAGCCCGAAGGGCAGGTAAGTCTCAGCACGCCGCGCGGTTCGTCCGAGAAGCCCGACACCTGGGTTTCCAGGTCGGCCAACTCGCGCAGCAGGCGCGTTGCGGTTTCGAAGTAGACCTCTCCCGCCGTGGTCAGACGGATCGAGCGGGTGGTTCGATGAAGCAGTCGGATCCCCAGGCGTTCCTCCAAGGCGGTGACCCTCCGACTGACCGAGGACTTTGGCAAGTCCAGCGTTTGCGCGGCAGCGGTGAAACTGCCGCACTCGACCACCGTGACCAGAATCTGCATCTCATGGAAGGGGCTGACCGTTGTTGCTATCATAGCAACAATATGTCTAAAAATTGATATCTAGTCAATCCGGTGGAACGGTAGTAGTCTTTGGTCAGAGAAAAGTTCACTACCGCGCCACCTGACACCAGGGCAGGGGCGCCCCGAGGAGAGATTATGAAAAGCAAAGTTCTTGGCATCCACCACGTCACCGCCATCAGCGGTGCGGTCCATCAGAATTTCGACTTCTATACCCGCGTGCTGGGGCTGAGGCTGGTCAAGAAGACCGTCAACTTCGATGACCCCGGAACCTACCATCTCTACTACGGCGACGAGGTGGGAAGCCCCGGAACGTTGATCACCTTCTTCCCTTACGAGGGGCGTCCCGGCAAGCCGGGTATCGGTCAGGTCACGGTCACCTCTTACGCGGTCCCGGTCGGCCAGCTGCCGGTGTGGGAGCAGCGCCTGCGGGACAACGAGGTCGAATTCGAGCGTGTCGAGCGGTTCGGAAAGCCCGCGCTAGCCTTCAATGACCCGCACGGAATGGGACTCGAGATCCTCGAAACCGAGACCGCCGAGTCGCCCGCGCTGGGCACCTTCGCTGGCGCGGTCATCTCGCTGAAAAGCAGCGCCGAGACTCAGGACCTGCTGGCCTTCATGGGCTATGAAGTGGTCGCCAAAGAGGAGGGGTGGGTTCGTATGGCCCTCCCCGGAGGCAACGACTTCCTGGACCTTCGCACCGTCGAACGCGGTCACTCGACGGGCGGACCCGGAACCGTGCACCACATCGCCTTGCGCCTACCCGACGATGCGGCTCAGGAAGAGTGGCGGGCGGCCCTGCTGGCCCGCGGCTATCAGGTCAGCCCGATCACCGACCGCAACTACTTCCACTCCATCTACTTCCGGGGTCCGGAAGGGGTGCTGTACGAACTGGCCACCGACCCGCCCGGTATGTTGATCGATGAAGACAGCGTGGAGACCCTCGGTACTACCTTGCAGCTGCCTCCCCAGTATGAAAAGTACCGTCAGGCGCTGGAAGACTACCTGGCTCCGCTCGACGCACCGTTCCGTATGGCAACCAGGGAGGGGAAAGGAGAGACGCTCCTGGTCGGCCTGCACGGGACCGGCGGCGACGAGAACGACCTTCTCCCGCTGCTGGCTCAGCTGGATCCGGAAGCGCCGCTCCTGACTCTGCGCGGTCAGGTCTCCGAGAACGGGCACGCCCGCTTCTTCCGGCGGCTTCGCGAAGGGATCTTCGACCAGAACGACCTGGCCGAGCGTAGCGCTGAGCTGGGTAAGTTCCTGGCCACCAAGGGCGAGGACAAAGTGGTGGTCGGCTATTCGAACGGGGCGAACATCGCGGCTCACACCTTGATGAACCACCCCGAAGCGTTCCGCCGGGCGATCCTGATCCGACCGATGCTGGGCTGGACCCCACCGGTAGGGATTGATCTCTCGGGCCACCGTGTGCTGGTGCTGATCGGTGCTCAGGATAACGTGGTTTCGCCGGAAAACGGTCGCGAACTGGTCAAGGCGCTGCTGGAACTCGGCGCGCACGTCGACGTCGAAGAGGTCGCGAGCGGTCACGGGCTGACTCCGGAAGACGTCCGCCTGGCCTACCGCTGGCTGCGTAACGTGCCGGCTGCCGTTCGCTAGAGCGCTCAACAGAGGAGCGGGTCCTGGAATTCAGGGCCCGCTTCTTTTTTTTGAGCGCGCTGTGCTCGGGCTAACCCTGGCGGTCAGCCCGGCGAACTACTTCGGCCAGGGGGCCGGAGTGCTGACGGTAGGCGCCGGGGTGGGAGGCGGGGGGTCCGGCTGCTGAATCCGCTCGTACAGGTAGTTGGCCACCCACAGCAGCAGCAGCACCTCGAGGACGCGGCGGCGGATCCAGAATCGGCTTCTCTTCGGTTGGCTCACGGCCCGACTTTAGCCTACCCGGGCCCGGAATCCAAGTGCCAGTCGGGAATTCGCGGCCTCTCGACCCGAGCCGACCATTCGGCTTTCATCGCCTTCCAGTAGCGCATCCGCTGCGAGGCGTGCGCGTCCACGGCCTGAGCCCCCGCCGGATCGCCCTGGCGCTGCAGTTGGGAGACCCAGGAGCTAAAGAGATCTAGCAGGCGGCTTTCCACCTCGTCGCTGGGTCGTCGCTCCCACTGCCCCTCCAACAGCGAGACCGCCTCGAGGTAGCCGTCATCGGTCTCTAGATAGTCGACCCACTCGATGATGGTCTCCTCGAGAGTGTCCAGCGCCTCTTGATCCTGGGGCTCGTACATCAAAGCGGTGGTCAACAGGGTACAGGCCTGCTCTAACCAGCCGGCTTCGACAAAGCGACGAGCGGTCTGCTGATAGAGGGCGCACAGTTCGGCTCGACCGGCCTCGTCAAGCTCGCGCGGCTGCTTGATCGTGCGAGTCGCGGCGCTGGCCAGCAGATATTCGCCCAGACTGCGCTCCCAGAGGTGCTGTTGGGTAGGCCGGTGGGCCTGGAACTGCAGCTCGAAGAGCCTCTGCCGGACAAAGGGGGAGGGGACATGAGGAGCCGCGGGAGAGGGCGGGACCTCCGACGGGACCGGCGCGACTTCCCGGAGCGTGGGCTCGGCAGCGGGCGCCGGAAGTGTTGGAGCCGGGGTCAGGGGGTTCAGCGGTCCCTCGGCGGGACCGATGGGAGCCGATGGCGTTACCGGAGCGGAGGTCGCCGGGACGGCAGGTTGAGCGGGGGTTGGTCCCGCTGCGGGACCACTGGGAGTCGATGGCACCGCCGCCGGAGGTGTTGAAGCCGAGGGCAGGGGATTCAGCGGTCCCGCCGCGGGACCACTAGAAACCGATGGCGCTGCCGGAGCGGAGGTCGCCGGGACGGCAGGTTGAGCGGGGGTCGGTCCCGCTGCGGGACCACGGGAAGCCGGTGGCACAGCCGGAGCGGTGGGCTGAGTCGGACTCGGTGGGAGCGCGGCCGATGAGACAGGTGCCGGAACGGTCGCGGTTGGCGCGGCCTTCTCGACCTTCTCGACCTCCGGGGCCTCCACCATCGAGGGAATTTCCTCCGGCACCCGATCGACGGCGGGAGTCGACGGAACGGGCAAAGGCTTAGGCGCGGGCGGCGCAGGCGAAGGGGACGGAGGAGTTGGCGTGGGAACCAGCGCGGCCAGGGCCCGAGAAGCCCGCTCGAGCCCCGGGTCCAGCGCCAGCGCCTTCCGCAGCGCCTGCGCGGCCGATGCCTCCTGCTTCAAACCCAGCAACGCCTGGGCCAGCCAGTACGAGGTCAAAGCATGAGGCCGAAGTTTCAATGAGCCCAGCAGCAGCGGAGCCGCCTTGTCGTCTCGACCCAGGTGATGGAGGGCCTGACCGAGCGCCGCCATGGTCCAGGGGTCGTCGTTGTTCGCTTGCAGGGCCAGGTGCAGCCCCGGAACCGCGCGTTCCATGTCGCCCAGCCCGAAACTGAGCCGCCCTTGCAACATCCGCAGTGCCGGCGTGAGCGCTCCAGCGGGAAGTGCCTTGATCGCCTGGGCCAAAGAATCGGCCAGGGGATGAGTCGTGCCATCTACGTCGACCGGCCAACTCGGGTGAGCCAGCGCCTCATGCCAACGCGCCACAGCCTGCTCGGTCAGCCCTTCCGAGGCCAACGAATTGGCTAGTCGAAAGAGATTTTCCCAGCCAGAGGCGGGTTCGGAAAGAGCGCTTCCAGCGGGTCCCATAGCCGGCCATTCCCTCTCCTCATAAAGAGAACCTGGCAGTTCGTGCTACGACAGAGACGAGCCGCCAGGTTCGTGGTCCAGCGAGGGACTTTGAGCCGGATGGATAGGGGTTACGAGGGGTCTACGGTAGGGGATTTATAGGGCTCTTGTGCCTCCTGAATTCGCGCCTTCGCGAAGCTGGAACCGGCGGTGAGCGCGTCGTGAGCCTAGACTCGTAGGACGCAATCCGCCCGGCCACCTTGATTTAAGATTAACCTATGCTCGAGCTTACGAACCTCTCCCGAAGGATAGAGTCAGGGCATCCCCGGCGCGGAGAAGTTGGCCGGGCGCCTGGCGATCTTCGGGCGAGTTTCCAATGAGGATCCAGGGGACGTCCCGCAGGGGACGAACGGGAACCGGTCTATGACACTATTTGCCGCTCGCTTTCTGCTTTCTCTGACTCTGACGGGCGTGGCGCTCGCTCAGACTCCGGTTCCCGTCGACCAGGCCGCCTGGACTTCCGACGGCGCTTACCTGGTCGCCGCGCGCGGGCGTCAGTTACGAGTGCTTGACGGGCAAGACGGCCACCTGGTCAAGGCCGCCCAAGTACCTGGCTCAGAGAAGGTCTATATCTCGTTTAGTCCCGACACGGGCCGCGAAGAGCCGAACTGGCTCAGCGGGATGGCCGTGGCAGGACGCTACGCCTTGACCGGCGGCGGCGATCACATGCTGCACTGGTGGACCGTCCCCGAACTGGAGGTGATTGGCGAGTACGAGGCCTCTTACGGGCTGACAGGCCTCAGCCTGGGAGGGCAGGGGAAGGTTGGAGGGTACACCGACAGCAGCACCCGCGACCTGGACGCGAGTATGATGATCGTCAGGTTGAAGGCCGAAGGCGAGGAAGGGTCGGAAGCGGTAACCGCGAGCCGTCTGCCAGATCTCATGCAACCCTACTCGTCAGAGACGTTCGGGGTGCCCCAGGTGTCCCCGGGAGGCGAGTGGGCGCTCGGTCGTGTGGATGAAGCCGTCCGACTGTGGCGTCTATCGGCGGAAGGGGTGACATCGCAAGAGTTGCCGGGGCTGACAATGGACAGCCTGCGTCTGGGGGGCGAACATTTTTACCGGTTAACCCAGGGCGAAGTCGAGCAGTACGCCTACAGCGCTCCCACCGTCGTCGTGCGAAGTTTCGAGACGACCGCGCGTGACGCCGCCGTTAACGAGGAAGAGAGCCGCCTGGTTCTCTGGACCGGGAAATCCATCGTAATCTGGAGTCTGCTCGAGGTCGAGCCGGCCGAGTCGTGGGAGCAGTCCTGCGAAGGAGTCACACTTTGCCCGGACGGCGGTAAAGTTCTCTTGCACTTCAAGGATCACTTCGAGGCCTGGGATCTTCAGGGGGAGAAAAAACTGTTCGAGATTCCCAGGGCTAAGAACGTTAAGTAGCTGCGAAGAACGCTAAGTGGCCCCGGAGGACCAGGTCGGCCCTACCACTCGATCTCCATCATCAGGCAGTTCAGGCCGCTGCCGATCCCCATCAGCCCCAGCCGATAGCCGGGCTTGATCAAGCCTCGCTCGGCGGCGATCGCCAGAGTCAAAGGGATCGAGGCGGGTCCGACGTTGCCCAGGAACGGGTAGGTCACGAACGTGCGGCTTGGGTCCAGTCCAAAGAGCTCGAAGAGCCGACTGAAGTGTTTCGAGCCGACCTGGTGGCCGACGATGAAGTCCAGGCTCTGGGCCGTCCATCCCAGCAGCTTCTGGCCCAGCCCCCAGGTCTGCCGAGCCAGCATCAGCCCGGCTTTCAACAACTCCTGGGCGTGCACCAGCATCTCTTGGGGTTTGCCTACACAAAGATGGCGATGGACCGTGTCGGCCAGCGACACGTGACCCACCAGACGATGTTTGCACTGACCCACCGAGCGGTGGGTCAGCACAACGGCCACGGCGCCCGAGCCCAGGGTCAAGGTGGGAAAGTTCAGCCTCAGGTCCTCCATCCGAGCATCGCTACGGCGCAGTCGCTCGACGGTGGCTTCGACCACCTCGCGAGACGACTCGGCGTCGACGATCACGCCGGCTTTGATACGTCCTAGCTCGATCAGGTCGGCGACCAGGGCGATCCCGTTGAGAAAACCCAGGCAGGCGTTGCCGACATCGAGGTTCATGCAGCCGGGCGACAGGCCAAGTTCGCCGTGGACCATGCTGGCAACCGACGGCTCGAGGTAGTCTTTGCAGACCGAGGTGCTGACCAGGGCGCCAATATCGGCAAGGTCCAGGCCCGACTGCTCGATGGCGCGTCGGCTGGCCCGGGTGGCAGCGGAAACGATGGTGGTTCCGGGCGCCCAAAAGCGACGCTCTTCGACCCCCGTCGCGGCCATAATCTGGCCGGCGTCGATCCCCAGGCGACGCGAGGTCGGCTCGAGCTGCTCGATGATCGAATTGCTGGATACGATGAAAGGAGGAAGCTCGTAAGCGATGGCTTCGAGGAAGACGTTCTTCAGCACACCGAGATAACGTGCGGGAGGCCCGATTTGTTGCATCGGAGCGGAACTTTTTCCAGCTTGAAGTTTCTTCGTCTGCCCGGACTGCGCCTTACTCGGTCCACTGCTGGCGAAGCAGCAGAAACAGGTAGCGCCCTACGGCCCGCGCCTGCACGGCATCGAGTTCGGGGAATTCGATGCCGTGCAGGTAGCGACGCCCGTCCATACGCCGACTGGCCAGTTTGCCTGGAACCGTGAAAGCCGGAAGATCTTCATAGGGCCCGACCAGCAACTGGACCGGCATACCGTCTTCGAGAGGCGCCGCCGCCTCGATCAGCGCCCCGCCCACGCCAAGGTTGTACAGACGTCCGTCGGCCCGCTGCGAGGCGCCGTAGATCAGCTGAGCTGGCACCCAGCATTCGGCCCGCACATACTTCCGCTTCTGATAGATCCGCTCTTTGCTAAACCCTAGCTGCTTGAGCAGATACTTGACCCAACTCCGGGCCATGGCGGTCTCGCTCTCGTCATAAATCAGTCCGGCGAAAAGCACGTAATCGCGCTGACGGTTTTGGGTCCAGAGCACCTTACAGCGGAGGGTGTCCGAAGGCACTTCCAGAATCGGGACGGGGTAACGGATGTGGACCAGATCTCCCGACTTCAGCTGCTCGAAGGTCCTCAGGCGCATCCCTTTGAGGCCCATATCGACGATCTGACCGGTGAACTTCTTGCCGCTCTCCGTGCGCCCCTCGATCTCGAATTGGCAGTCCAGTCGGATCAGACCACGCCGTTCGGTGTAGTTCCAGTCTTCGGGAGCGTTGCTCTTGACCAACCCCTTGAGGCCGTCCAGAAACCCTTTCCACATCTTGATCCGAGGTGTTCGTACCGGGCTGTCCGCCCACCTACCGGACGGTCAAGCTCGAGTGGCAGCCGCGATGGAAAAGATGACTTTTGCGGGATCGCAGCCGCGCAGGCGAGCCTCCCAGGACGGGTGGAACTTCATGACCGTCCATGCGCCGGAGACCAGGCCCAGGTCGACCGTGTAGCCAAACGGCGTCCCCTCGAGAGCGGCGACGGTCTCGGCCAGGGCCATCGCCTCGTCTCGCTCTCCCTTGCCCCGATAGACCGAGAGGTCGAGAACCTTGCGATCATAGATGAAGGCGCGGGCTTCGGCCTCGAAATGAACCACTTCCGAAACCAGCAGGCCGGTTTTTCGGCTGAGACCTTCCGTCAACGAGGCCAGGCGCGGCGCGCTGCCCACGATACCCGAGGTGAACAGCTTGGGAGGCAACGATGAGACAAAACACGGGTAGTTCAGATGCGCCGCCTGAGCGAGTCGGCTGACGGTCACGGCCCGTCCGGTCAACGGACGAGGCAGACGTGCCAGCAGGTCGTCCTCCGGCCCTAAAAGCTGCAGGTTCAGGGCGTCGGCCAGGACCTGGCAAAAGATCGCGTTGCCGTAGACCGCGACCGACTGTTCGGCGGAGGCGGGTTCAGGGGCCCAGATGCGGGCCAGCCGCTGGACCTTGCCTCCGGCCGCCTGCCAGGCCCGGGCCAGCGCCTCCCTTTCAGGATCGGCCTGGAGGGGCATGATCAGCAAGCGTCCCGGTTCCAGTCGAAGAACTCGGGGAGAAGGCGCCACCGTGGTGTGCCGGCGCAGCACCAGCAGCCCCTGGCCGCGGACGAACGGTTGCTGTTCCATAGGATGACCTTCGTTTTTCCCCTTCCAACTTCCCGTCGTCCCTGGGCTGACTTCGCAACCCAGGAAGGGCCAGGCTCGACCTCGCGAGCCCGGCTGTTAGCCTTTGCCCTTGGGGACGTACTCCCAGGGCTGGAACTCTATCACGTCAGCCGACACCAACTGGTAACGAACGCCGTTATGGCGACCGTTGTAGGAGGCGACTTCGTTGGTGCCCCATTTGGACAGGTGGATGTGCCCGTAAACGCAGAGATCGACTTTGGCCGCCGAGAGCGCTTCCGAAAACGGTGTGTAAAGATTGCTGGAAAGTAGAGGAGGGTAGTGGATCAGGCAGATCTTCAGGCGAGCGTTGGGGTCGAGTCCGGCCAAGGAAAGCTGAAGCCGCTGAACCTCACGGGAGAGATATTTCTCATCTTTTCCGGCCTGGTAGCCGGGCGTTCCGGGCAAAGTCCAGCCGCGCGTTCCGCAGATCGAAATGTCGCCGACCGTGGTCGCGTCGTTTTGCAGGAAAGTCAGCCCGGGGAACCGCTCGCGAATCTTCCCGATCCCCTGCCACCAGTAGTCGTGGTTGCCCCGACAGAGCACCTTGATCCCGGGCAGCGACTCGATAAAGCGCAGGTCCTGCTCGGCGTCTTCGACTCGTAGACCCCACGAATGGTCGCCTGGGATCAGGAACAGGTCGTCGTCGGTGATGGTAGCCGCGCAGACTTCGGCGATCTTCTCGGGATGGTTGGTCCAGTGTGGGCCAAACTTGTCCATCGGCTTCTCGCCGGAAAGCGAGAGATGGAAGTCGCTCATGGCGAAGATTCTCATAGCGCCGTGGGTTTGCTAGCGGCGGGGGAGGGGCCTCCTTGGCAGACTTAGAATCGTCCGCCTTATGCTGCCCACCCCTTACAGCAAGTCCTGGCTGCTCTCCATCGATATCTTCGGTGTAGACGGCCGCGCCTGCCGCGAGCCCCAGGAACAGATTATCGACTACTACAGCGACGGTCGCCCGCTTTTTCAGTGGGAAGCGATGCGTCAGGACCTGGTGTTTTCTGGTAACACCGCCATCATGGGCTACTGCGAGCCGTGCCCGCTTTCCGTATTCGGCGGCATCGAAGGTTGCCGCGGTCCGGTCAACAACCTGGACATCCTGTTCCGGGCCCTCAACGAACTGGTTCCGGACTCGCCCTGGAACGAAGTTCCGACCGACGAGACGCCGATCTATCCCGATCAGCTCCGCGACCTGGCGCTCTCCTTGCGCTGGACTAAGCAGCAGCTCCATAAGCAGAATTGGCCGATCGCCCAGCCCCGCATGTTCGGGGTCACCTACGGGGAAGGCGACTTCGACCCGGAGGCGCGCCCTCAGTTCTTTGGCTGGGACGGGCACGGGCCGCCAGCGCTGCTGGATTTCAACGACGGCTATCAGGTGTTCCTCAGTAAGCACGGCCTGCTGGTCAAGGCCACCCACGGGACTCCGATCCCCCACACCTTCTCGAAGATGTGGAGAGAAGAGCGTGGTTTCTTTGGTCTTTCCTCGAACGGCGAGACCGTAGGGTTCCCGGTAACCCGCGGCAGCTACCCGTCCTGGGGGCTGCTCAACGACGTTGGTGCCGAACTTGTCATGGAAAGCGTGCCGGCTGATGAAGCGTTTGTGGAAGAGTTCGAACTTCTGGAGGTCTTCGTGGAATTAGCCAATGAACTGGATACGGGTCTTTTGATCCGCTCGGAGCCCAAATGAGCGAGGCGGCCGAGGGGGGGGGCCGAGTTACCGTCAGACCGGTGGTTCAGGCGCCGATCTGGAAACATCTCTTATGGGGCGCCGTGGCGCTGGTTGGGCTGTGGGCGCTCTCGAAGATCCCTAGCACCCTGATCGTCTTCTCTATGGCGTGGTTGATCGCTTACCTGCTCAACCCTGCGGTGGACTACCTGAGCGGCAAGAAAGTCGGCCCGGTGAAGTCGCTGAGCCGCGGTCAAGCCGTAGGGCTGGTCGCCGGTCTTCTGCTGGGCGCGCTGATCGCTGCGGGCGCCATGCTGCTACCGCAACTGACCGAGCAGGTCGAGAAGCTGATTTCGCTTCAGACTCGGCTGGGGAACCCCCAGGACCTGCCGATCATCATCCGCCAGAAGGTCGAGCCGCTGATGGCTCGCGTGCCGGAACAGTATCGCGAAGAGTTGATGGCGCGCTCCTCGAACTTTATCCAGGAGAGCGCCTCGAAGATCGGCGCCTGGGCCTCGGCGATCGTCACCTATATCGGAGCCTTCATCGCCCAGCTGTTCTCGGCCATCTTCCTGGTCTGTTCGGCCTTCCTGGTCTCCCTCTACATCTTGATGAACTGGCACACCATGGCCGGCGACTTCTTAGAGAAGCTACCGCGCCAGTACCGCCGTGAAGTTCGCTCTCTGTCGCTGAAGCTCAATGAAATCTTCGGCGGCTACCTCAAGGCGACCATCCTGACCGCCATCGCCTGTATGATCGCGACCTTCGTGTTCTTGCTTCTGCTCACGACGGTCACCGGAAAAGACTTCCCCTACAAAGGCCTGGTCGCGTTTGTGGCCGGCATCTCTTATCCGGTCCCAGTGATCGGAATCATCGCGACCTCGATCCTGGGCGGGGTGCTGGGCTTCGTGACGGAAGGCAGCATCGGTTTCGGAGTCCTGGTGCTGGTCACCATCAACGTGGTCAACATCATCATCGACCGCACCGTGCAGCCGCGCCTGATGAGCGACGCCATCGGCGTGTCCGAGCTGTTCGTGATGTTCGCTGCCTTCGCGGGCGGTGAAGTGGCCGGGGTCTGGGGCATGCTGCTGGGCATCCCCGTCGCCGCCATGGGGAAAACCCTGTTCGAGTGGTTCCACCTGAACTTCTTGCTGGTGGAAGAGCCTGCCGTAACGGTGGGCGGTGAGTCGCCGTCGCCCACGCCAGCGCTCGAGGAACCTGCTCCTGCAGGGGTAACCGCCCCGGCGCCCGCTCCGCCGCTGGTGGTCGAGCCCAAGGCCGAGACCCGGGTCGAGGTCGCGGCGCCCGCTCCGAGCGTCACTCCACCCGCAACGCTCTCCTCTACAGCACCGGAAGTCTCCCCTCCAGCTGTCGTCAAGGGCTCCGCAGCCGCTCCCAACGTTCCTCAGCCTCAGGTGGTCGTCGAGGCTCCCGCTCCAGGGGAGTCGAAAGCGATGGAGCCCCCGGCCCCGGAAGCTCCCGTGGAGCCGAAACCCGCCCAAGCTCCGTTGCCGCCGAAGGCGGTAGAGTCATCCGCCTCGGCCCCCGTCGAGGTACCCGAACCTCCTGCCGCAGCTCAGGACGAAGTCGACAGCCGGACGACCCGGCGCCTGCAAGCGCCTCCGCCGCTGCCGCCCGGACCTCCAGCCGAGGCTCCCAAAAAGAAAAAGCGCGGAAAGTAAAGAAGCGCCCCCCGCGTGGGGGCGCGTGTGGTTTTGTGTACGG
>JAEXNA010000066.1 GCA_023447635.1 Vulcanimicrobiota bacterium
CGGCAGGGCTGGTGAGCGCGGTTTGCGCTTTCTCGAAAAATAAAAGAACCCTCGGCATCGGGGGGGGGTCATCCGCCAAGGGTAGAGGGGTTAACCTCTGCCCATAAGATACCCCGACTAACAAAAACTGATAAGGTGCAAATGTTTCAGCCGAGGCTGGTTGTTTAGGGCTAAGTATTTGTCGGGAAAGTGGTCCTTCAGGATCTTGGTGCGACGCTCGCGATAACTCTCCATGGCTACCCCAGCACTCGCCGGACTTCAGCCTCGTCGGTGAGGCCGTCGCGGCTCCTCTCCATCGCGACCTCCCTCAACCCTCTCATCCCGGCAGCGACTGCCAGGGCCCTCAACTCTCTAAGCGGCGCGTGGTCCAGGACCAGTTGAGCCAGGTCTTCAGTGAAGGGCAAGATCTCGGGCACAGCCGTTCGGCCGTGATAGCCGCTCTCCCCACAGTTGTCGCAACCAGCGCCCGAACAGTGGCATAACCGGCGCAACAGTCGCTGCGAAACCACTCCGGCCAGGGCGGCTCCAAGCTGGTAGGGCGCCACGCCCAACTCTAACAGGCGAGGCACGACTCCCACCGTGTCCGGGGCGTGAAGCGTAGAGAACACCAGATGGCCAGACAGCCCGGCCTGGACCGACGCGCGGGCCGTCTCTTCATCGCGAATCTCTCCCACCAACACCACCTCGGGATCCTGACGCAGAATAGAGCGAAGCCCCTCCGCGAACGTCATCCCCATCGCCTCGGCGATCTCGGTCTGATGGAACTCTGGCACCACGAACTCTACCGGGTCCTCGAGAGTGACCACGCTCAGCGCCGCCTGGCCGTCGGCGCGCATTCGCTCGCGATGAGTCGCGTACAGCCAGCGCATCAGAGCCAGCAGAGTCGTCGTCTTGCCGCTCCCCGCAGGCCCCGTCGCCAGGACCAAGCCCTGAGGACGATCGACGAGGGCTTGCAGCGCCTGCAACTCTACCTGCGTGAAGCCAAGCGATGCCAGGTCGGGTGGAGCCGAAGTGCGAGCCAGCAAACGCATAACCACTCGCTCTCCGAAAACGGTTGGAGCCGTGGCGACTCGCACCTCCATCCCCTCCACCTGCATGGAGCCTTCCTGAGGGACGGATTTCTTGTACGAGGCCAGCCCGGCCATGTTCTTGACCCCCACCAGCAGTCGCTGATAGACCGGTAAAGGCAACTCGGCCTGGCGTCGAAGAACGCCGTCCTGGCGCAGCGCGAGTTCCACGGTCTCAGCCCGAGGCGACAGATGCAGGTCGCTCGCCCTCTTCGCGCTGGCGAAGCGCAGCAGCGACGCCATCGCCGGACGGGCGTCGAACGAATCGGCGGGAGAGACCAGTCGGGCGAACTCGTCCGAGATCACGGAGCGAAACTCTGAGCCCCGGCGTACAGCGACAGCCAGAACGGCAGCAGTAGAGCCAGGGTCAGCACCCCAACCAGCACCAGCGCGAACGGTTCGAGAAGTTTCAGCAGAATAGCCGCCTGGGCCTTGAGACGTCCCTCGAGTTGAACAGCGGCCCTTTCCAGGCAAGCCGTCAGGTCTTCCTGAGACTCGCCTGCTGCGACCGCCCAGGTCAGGTGCGGGTCGACCCCGTCGAGTTCGGAAAGGGCGCGGGACAGTTCGGTTCCCTGGGCCACACTCAGCGACAAGGTCGTGAAGCGCTCTCGGGGCAGCGAGGAGATCATCGTTTGCGGAGCCTCCGCGAGCGCCCCGGGTAGCGGCATCCCGGTCCTGAGCAGCGTCGCCATCGCGCGAGCCCACAGAGATTGGTCGACCAGGCGCAACAACGCCTCGAGTCGAGGCACGCGAGCGGCAAGGGCAAAAATGCGGTCTCCGCGCGAGGACCACATCAGCACCAGGGCCACGAGAAAAACGGCAAGCCCGAAAAAACGACCGGCTGCGACCAGCAGGGCCAGGGCGCCGCCAGAGACGGCAAGAGGCGCTACCACAGCCGGGACAGCGACAGCGGATAGCAGACCCACCTCGACCAGCAAGCAGCAGACCAGCGCCAAAGGGTAAGTTAGAGCCAGGCGGGCTTCGGCGCGGACTCGATCGGCCGTCTCGAGCCAGCGGGAAAGGCTTTCCAGAACGGGCGCCGGCGAGGGAGAGGAGAGCGCCGAGGCGACCAGGCGGGCGAACATCGGAGAGACCTCGGGCAGTTCGGCAAAAGCCTGCTCGGGAGCTTCTCCCTGGCGAAGCCTCTCGGCGACGCGGGACCAGGGGCCATCGGCAGGTCCCATCCTGGACATCCCCTCGGCCAGCGGAAAGTTCAGCCGAACAAGCATCGCCAGGGATCGGGTCGCCTCCTGAAGATCAACCAAGGTTATCCAACACTCCCCCCATGGCCATTTGAGTTCCAATGTAGACGAACAGGAGCACAGCACCAATGGCCAGGAGCGCCATCGGTTCGATGGCTGCGGTCCCACGCGCCTCGGTGGTGTCGAGTTCGCAGCTCAGGAAGTCCGCGACGGAGCGCAGATCCAGGCTCTCCCGCGCTTCCTCCTGCTGGACCAGCCAGGCCCCCATGACGGGGAAGTGGCGGGTCTCTGACAGGGCGCGGCCCAGGGAATGGCCCTGCTCTACTTTGGCGGCGATACTTTGAAACTGCGCGTCCATAGGGGTCTGACAGGCTGACGAAGCGTTTCTGACCGCCTCCGGCAGCGACATGCCCAGTCCCAGCAGATGGTCGCACCAGCGTAGAAAAACTACGGCCTGGTTCGAAGCTAGCCACGACCCATAGATGGGAAGGTAGAAACGCCAGCGCGAGCTTCCCGTGAAGAAACGCCAAACTCCGGCGACGCCAAGCAGCACGGCGAGAACGCCCAGAGGGTTGCGGAGAAATCTGCTGAGGGCGAAGTAAGCCGCCGTGATCAGGTTGCCTTCCCCCCGCAGCGACCGTTGGGCGTTCTCGAATTCGTGCCCCAGCGTTCCCACCATGGTCCACACCAGGAAGGCTAGGAAGGTGGCTACCACGGCGGGATAGAGCGAGGCCAACTGCGTCGCCATTACCCTTTCCGTCGTTTCCTCGAGCACTTCGGCGGTCATCGTCAACGCCTTGGGAAAGGAGCGACCGCTGTCTTCGGCCAGAGCGAGCGAGGAGGCGAAGGTCGCTGGGAAGGGTCCGGGCTCTCGACTCAAGGCCTGGCCCACGGTGCTTCCCGCTCGCACCTCTTCGACCAGGCGTTTTAGCCGCGCTTGAAAGGCGCCATCGCAGGTAGACTCGAGCTTGCCCAGAGCTTCGATCAGGGAGTAACCCAGGTCGAGAAGTCCGGCCAGGTCGCGGGCCAGGCGCGCCGACTCGGCAGAGGCTTTAGCAAAAATCACGGCAGCACCCCGTTGAGCAGGGCGTTGATGTACTGATGGTACGGGACCGTGGCGCCGACCGTCACGATCCCCACGGCGACTCCCATCGCTATCAGGAGGACCGTGTCGAGACCCACGATCAGCGCATGGCTGCGTTGCCGGTACTGGCGCTCCAGACTTTCGACGGCGGCCTCGAGCGCTTCCGGAAGGCGATCGAAAGCCTCTCCCTGGCGACAGAGCCAGGCCAGGGAAGGAGAGAAGAGCCGCGGTCGTGATTCCAGGATCTCGCTAAGGTTGGAGCCGTCCTTGCCGGTGAGAGCTTTGCGGTAAGGTCGGAAGTTTACGGCGGCGCGCCCGGCGGCCAGGACGGAGGGAAGGGGGAGGCCGAGACGTGCAGCCGTTGCGATGGCGGTGACGGCTCGCGATTGCTGTTCAGCTTTGAGAACCCCGCGGAAGCCGGGGAGATAAAAGGCGAACCAGCGCAGCACGTTCTGCAGGCTGGGAAACGGGATGGAGAGGAAGAGCAACGAGACCATCAGGCTGATGGGGAGGATCAAGAGCGGTAGGAGAGCGCTCTCTTTCGCCTGGGCGATCACGCGAGTCGCCCATCTCATCTGCACGCCCGTGGTCTCGTTGATTTCGATCAACGGGGGTAGAATGTGCTCGCCTAGAAAGAAGACCACACCGAGGAGCATGACCAGCAGGAACTGCGTGCGGAGGACTGTGAGGATCGGCAGGCGCAGTCGGGTCCGTTCTATCGCAGCCAGTCCGGCGAGCGCGGCGGGCAGGGCGTCGCGCCCTTCGGCCTCATCCAGCATCTCGACCCAGGCCTTTGGAACTTCTCGGATACCCCGCAGCGCATGCGATAGAGCGGCCCCCTTCGAGACCCTTTTCGCGAGTTCGGTAATCACCGGAGTAAAGGCGGCGAAGCGGAACGCCATCTGTCGTCTGCGCGAGCGCGCGAGAGCTTCCAGCGCCTGGTCTAAAGGAAGCTCTCTGGCGGTGAGCAGGCTCAGTTCGCTCAGGAACAGCGCTCGGTCGTCTTCATTGCTGCGCCCTCGTAGCCAGTTGTAGAGACCGGGCAGAAAGAACGTGAGCCCCAGAAGATAATCGAAAATGCGAACGAGAGGGGACAAATCTGGATAGGCAACGATGACCATGAGCTGGATCGGGAAGCTGATGAGGGAGAGGAAGAACGCCCGGCGAGCCAGTCGCTGGAAGGAGAACGATATCACGGCAGCGCCCTCGCCTTCTGCTGGCGCTGACCGCCAGCCAGGCCGGTGGCGACAAATTGACCGTTCTCGAGTCTGATCTCCAACTGTCCCTGCGGGAAGTCGGCCTTCAAGGTCTGGCCCGGAACAAGGCGTCCGGACCGGTAACGCGCCTCGGCGACCTCGAGCCCCGACTCGGCTAGCCATCGAGCGGCTTCTAGATGTTTGTCCCTGGCCAGACGGTGGCGCGCCTGGCTTGTCGTAAAGCTGACGGCGACATAGAGGATGCTGAAGAGAACCAGCGCTCCCAGGACTACGGGTAAGAGCATCCCTTTTGGCTGTCTCATCTGGCGATGCTCCCGATCTTGCGAAAGGTGCGATAAGTGTAGGGACGCGCTCCGCCCGAGGCGACTTCCAGGGTAAGAAAGGTTCGACCGCCGCGTCGGAACAGCGAGGCGTGGCGGACGCCGTGAAGGACTGTCTTCGACCTATCGTCGCGCGTTAATTCGAGCGATTGGCCATCCCAATAGAGTTTGCCGTTGGGGAACGACGCGCCCCGCTGATCCCTATCGATGCGAAAGGGAGCATTACCGGCTGCGGCGTCGATGCGGGCGACGAGGTCGGCGCAGTCGTTCTTGAGCGCGCTGATGGTCACCGCCCGCTGATACTGCCGTCTGATCTGGTCGAACATCTCCATAGCGGGAAAGCTGGCGATCATCAGAATGGTGAGTACGATCGCTACTTCGATGAGCGTGAAGCCGCTCCGACGGAGGCGTCTCATCGTCGCACCTTGAGCAGTGGAAGACTCATACGCCAGGCCCCACCATAGTTTTCCTGGACGTCGAGCAGTTTGGTGTCGGTGGGAGTGGAAGTCGGTTGGAGGTTGGCGTCGAGGAAGGTCGAGCCAACCCGGTTGCTCCAGCGCCCGCCCTGGTAGTCTACGACCACCAGAGTCCCGGGTTTGGCCCCGGCGAAGGTGAGCGTACCTGATTTCAGGTCGGTGGAGGAGGGTTGGAGGGGGAGGAGACGGTCGCCGTCGGCTCGCCAGGCAGCCTCGACCGTCTTCGCCGGCAGATTTTGCAGGACCAGTTGCCCCCGCTCGTTGAGATAGTGGGCCTCGTTTTGGTCAGCCAGGACGAACTGATAGTTCAGCACGACCTTCTCTCCGGCCCGCTCCTTGCCCAGGTGCAGCTTGCCGTTCTCGATCTTTTTGGTCGGCGCGGGCTTCCCGTCAACGGTGATGGTTGCGGGCAGAACTTCCCTTTGGGAAAGCTTGACTGAGCCATCGGAGGCCACGGTCAGTCGCTCAGGCGGAAGGCTGTCGAAGGCGGCGCTCTCGAGGTAGGCTTTCTGCGTGCGGGCGCTGGCCAGGGCCCAGCGGTAGTCGTCCTCGCGGGTGAGAGCCAGCGAGCCCGCCAGACCCGTCATCGGAATGGCCAGGAAGATGGCCAAAATGGCGATCGAGATCATCAACTCTATCAGGGTAAGGCCACGCCGCAGGCGCAAACCTCTTAACCCCATATCCAGCGCCCCCGATTGGTCATCGTCGGGAGCCTTCGCTCCGATCCTCCGGCCCCCTGTCGCCCGGTCGAGCGATGAGCCCAAAAGAAAAAGCCCCACCGTCTTCATAGACGGCAGGGCTGGTGAGCGCGGTTTGCGCTTTCTCGAAAAATAAAAGAACCCTCGGCATCGGGGGGGGGTCATCCGCCAAGGGTAGAGGGGTTAACCTCTGCCC
>JAEXNA010000083.1 GCA_023447635.1 Vulcanimicrobiota bacterium
CCCTTCTCCGACCGCCTCCCCCTGGGTCCCCCTCCAACCTGGCCTTCCCAAAGAAAAAGGCGACGGGGAAAACCGTCGCCTGATGGGGAGAGAGGGGGAGTTGGTCTACTCGACCGGACGTCCACCGCCGCGCGAAGCGTAGCGACCCTGCATGTAGGAGGCGAGTCCACCGGCCAGTTGCTGGGCGATGACCTTCTGGAAGGCGGGGTCCGAAAGCTTGGCGCCTTCGTAAGCGTTGGTCAGGAAGGCGGTTTCGACCAGTACGGAAGGCATCTTGGCGTGGCGCAGGACCACGAAGCGGTCGCGGATCAGCCCTTTCTGTCCCAGTCCGACCGTGGTGCCCAGAACGTGCTCGAGCGACTGGGCGAACTCGTAGTCTTCGGCCTTCCACCAGTGGATGGAGGTGCCGGTCGCTCCGCTATTGACGCTGGCGTTGCAGTGGATCGACATGAACAGATCGGCGTTGATGTTGTTGGCCACGCCCGAGCGGGCTTCGAGTTCCATGACATCGGGCGAACCGGCGTAGGTCACGTCGCGGTCGCTTTCCCGGGTCATGATGACGTTCCAGCCCTGCGCCCGCAGAACTTCCGCCAGGTGCAGCGAGATGGCCAGGGTAACATCGGCTTCGCGAGTACCCAGGCCGCGGTTCTGACAGCCAGGGTCCGACCCGCCGTGGCCGGGGTCGATCACGATGGTGCCGCGAATGTTGACCCAGCCGGGAGTTTCCACGTTGCCGGTGACGGCGAGTTCTTCCATGCCGCTCCCGTCGCCGCGAATCACGGCCAGGGAGTGAGGCGAATCTTCGATGGTAGCGAACTCGAACTGGTCCTTGCCCATCGGGATGTCCACTTCCAGGACAGGGTAGAGCGGAGTGCTGAGCGTGGAGATCTCCAGGCCGGGCCATTCGGCCGACTTGAAGGCGCTGTCCTCGATGCTGGCCTTGGGGATGAAAACTTTGAGCAAGCCTTCTTTGCTGTCCTTGAGGTAATGCATCTTGGTGCCGCCGTCGAAGTCGAACACCAGCATGGGGCGACCCTCGTTGGACTGAGCGCTCAGCCCTTTGACGACGACTTCACGAGCCTGTTTGGCTCCGGGAAAGTTGGGCACGATGGCGATTTTGGCCTCGTTGAGAAGCGTGGTCCCGGCCAGTTCGGCGATGTTGTAAGGTTTGGTGGTGATGCGGATCTCCAGCGGTTGCCCTTCGTCGGCGCCTCTTTCGAAGTCGAAGTGGGTCTCGCCCAGGGTCATCTCGTCGGCTCCGTCCCAGGCAAACCCGTCGACCTTCAGCACCGTGACGTCGCCGTCATTGGTGGCTTTGGGCTTGGATTTGCTGGCCGAGCGCATGAGGAAGCCGGAGTCGGCCTGCGCGATCTCGGTGATCACGGGGTAGACCTGGTAGCCGGCTCCCTTTTTCACGCCTTTGGCGGTGATGGCGTAGAACAGCGCTTCGGGTTCGATGTACTGCTGACCGCCTTCCACCACGATGCCGCCAGGGGCGGGGCGCTCTTTGCCGTTGATCTTGGCGGTGGTGCTACCGGCCGTCCAGTAGGACTCGCGGCCGGGGGCGAAGACAAAGAGGGTGTTGCCGGAACTCGACCACTGAGCGGTCACGTTCGACCGTCCGATCAGCGACAGCACTTCAGGGTCGTCGGCTTTGTAGTACGAGCGCCCTCCGATTTCGTGAATCTGAGGGCGGAAGGTCGTGCCGGAATATTCGACCGTCTGGCTGCCGGTTTGGGCCAGTGTCGCGCTGGCCAGGGCCAGGAATAGCACCAGAGAAGAGAGTCTTTTTCTCAAAGGTGGCTCCGATCTGAGCGCAGGGCTCGAGGTGAATGATTGAATAAATTTCTAGAGTCTCCGGGGTGATCCTGTCAGGATGGCCCGAAATCTGAATTTATTTCGCCCTGGCGCACAGGGAGTGGCGAAGGTTTACCACTGCGGGCGGGACATGACCTCTAGGCGGAGTAGTTCCAGCTCATCTTCAGGCCGTCGAAGACGTCCTGGTCTTTGTCGAAGATGTACGACCCGGAATCATCGAGAGGCGCTTCGGGAACCGCTTCGACCAGTTCGATGATCCCTTCGAACGCGTCGACCAGGGCGGGGTTGAAGAAGGTGCCCTTTTCCTCGATCATGATCGAGAGCGCTTTGCGCGAGGTGAACGCCTTGCGGTAGGGGCGCTGGGTGGTCAGAGCGTCGAAGAAGTCGGCCACGCCGATGATCTGGGCTTCGAAGGGGATGTCGTCGCCGGCCCGGCCGGTGGGATAACCGTGCCCGTTCCACTTCTCATGATGGTAGCGCACGATAGGCAAGACTTCGTCCCAGATAAACGGCACGCGTTTGAGGCCCTCGTAGCCGATGGTGGGGTGCTCTTTGATCTGAGCGTACTCTTCATCGGTGAGTTTGCCCGGTTTGTTGAGCACCTCGTCGCGAATCCCGATTTTGCCGATGTCGTGCAGCAGGCCGCCTACCCAGATACCTTTCTGGGTTTTGGGAGAGAGGCGAGCCGAAGCCGGCAGTTTACCGTTGGCGATAGCCCAGTCGATGCCGTCGGTGGCCAGCACGTAGCCAATGTGGGCTACCCGCTGGGAGTGGTACTTGGTGTAAGGGTCTCGAGCGTCGAGTAGGCGAGAGAGCACGATCACGAACGATTCGAATAGCTCTTCTTGCTTTTGCGCAAACTTCTGCAGCTGGATCCCTTCCAGTGCGTTGTTGATGCCTACGGTGGCCAGGAGTTGCAGGGTCGAGAAGACTTCCAGGTCGCTCTCATTGTCGGGAGAGTAGGACGAGGCTTTGCGGTAGCACTCCAGCGCTTCTTTGTAGCGGCTCTTGGACGCGTTGATAGCGCCCAGGGTAAAGTGGCCCATAGCGCTGTTCGGGTTAACGTCGGCGGCCAGTCGGTACGATTCGACGGCTTCGTCGTATTCGTGCAGGCGGAACTGGCACATCCCCAGGAAGTAGCGCGCCTCGCGCTCTCTGGGGTTCTCTTCGAGCACTTTTTCGAACTGGCGCTTGGCCAGGGTGAGTTCATTCTTCTGGAAGAAAGCTTGGCCAAGAGCCGAGCGCGCTTTGGTGTCGCGAGGGTTGATCTCTAGCCCGCGGCGGAAGCATTCGACGGCCTTATCGAGGCGGCCAGAGCCGATACAGGCTTTGCCCAGGGCGTAAAAAGCGAAGGCGTTTCCGGAAGAGAGTTTGCAGGCTTGCAGCAGCGGCTTGATCGCTTCGTCGAAGCGGCGCAGCGCCAGCAGCACCATGCCGGTGTAGTAGTGGGCTTCGGACTCGTTGGGGTCGAGCTCCAGGGTGGTCTTGAAGTGAGAGAGGGCTTTCTCGTGCTCGGCGACGGTGCGGTAGAGCAGGCCCAGGGAGAAATGGGCCTCTTTGAAGCTCGGATCGGCGGCGACGGCGCAGGAATAGGCCAGGATCGCCTCATCCATCTGGAAGAGCTTTTCGTGACAGCGTCCCATCAGGAAGTGCCCGCGGGCCGAGGTGGGATCGACCTTGAGAATGGTGTCGAGATGGCTGATCGCCTCTTCGAACTGCATCAGGTTCACGTAGGCCGAGGCGATCTGAAGGTGGGCCTTGGTGTGACGAGGGCGATCGACGAAGGTTTTTCGGAAGGCGTCGATGGCCTGAGCCGTGCGGCCTTCCTCGAGCAGCAGGCTACCGTAGAAGTAGTGCCCGTGCGGATCGCGAGGCCGGTTGTGCAGAAAACGCTGAATGCAGTCGAGAGCGGCTCGATTGTCCTTTCGCTTATGCTCGACCCGGGCCAGGTAATAGAACGCCTTCTCGAAGGCCGGATTCATGTTGACCACGGTTTCGAACGCTTTGCGGGCGTCTTCGTAGCCGCCCAGCACCATGGCCGCGATGCCCAACTGGTAGTATTTGAAGATGTTGTCGTCCCGGTTCTGACGGAACAGGCGCCAGGCGTCGGCGGCGGCGCGGATGGCCGAGAAGCGCGTCCGTTCCGGGTTCTCGAGGTCGAGATCGCCGTCGGTGTCGGTCATCTTTTCCCATTCCCGGATGGCGTTGTCGTAGTTCGCCTGGCGTGAATAGGTGACCCCGAGCTCGAAGGACGCCTGGACATGGTAGGCGTCGATCTTCTTGGCCGTCTCGAGATGACGCACGGCCTGAGCCAACTCATCGATCGACGAATAGCAGCGGGCCAACTCTACATAGAGGTTGGCATTGTTCGGCTCGTCGTAGATGGCGCGCTCGAGAGAGCGGATTCTGTGCTCGACGTTAGGTTTCATAAGGTTTTGTCGGCCGGATGCTTTCGACGCGGAGGGCAATCTCCCATCCTTTTTCCCTCATGGCTTGACGAGTGCACAAAGGTGCACTATCTTGGCGATAGAGATTAGTGAACAGGTGGGCACGAAATGGACAGACCGAAACTTACCGACCGGCAGCAAGAGATTCTCGACTTCATTGTCGCCGATATTCAGACCAAAGGATACCCCCCGACTCTGAGGGAGGTTGCGAACCGCTTCGACATCGTGTCGACCCAGGGAGTGCGCCGCCATATCGACGCGCTGGAGAAGAAGGGCTACATCAACCGCGAATCGGGTGCACGCTCGCTGACGGTGTCCTCGGACATTTTGGACCTCTCGCTCGGCAAGGACGTCGTCTCGGTGCCGCTACTGGGAGAGGTCGCTGCCGGCCAGCCGATTTTCGCCGACAATCACGTCGAGGACCGAATCACGGTCTCGACCGACTGGCTGGGGCCGCGAGGCGATCACTTCTTCCTCAAGGTCAAAGGCTTCAGTATGGCCGACTCTATTCTGCCTGGCGACCTGGTTCTGGTAGAGAAGGCGCCCACCGCCAATAACGGTGAGATCGTGGTGGCTATGCTCGAGAGTGAGGCCACGGTCAAGCGCTACTTCCGTGAAGGGAAGCGCGTGGAACTTCGCTCGGATAACCCCGAGTTCGACCACATCATACCGCAAGACGAATTTTCCATTGTTGGACGCGTGACGGCGCTGATGCGCCGCTACTAGGGCGCTGACACGCCCCACTTACGAACGGCGGGCTTTTAGCCCAAACCCCCCACGACATCGGAAGTCCGGATTAACCGGACCCAAGCATCGCTATTGTCAAAACACAGGAGGAACTCATCATGCTAGCTCAACGACTCGATCCCGTCGAATCTTACCGCCTCAAGGCCGCCGCCGGCTCTCCCGTCTACCGCAAAAAGCTGAGAACTCGTGGCCTGTCCATTCACGCCCGCTTTGTCGAGAAGGCCATGGATGTCTTCGGCGGGTCGTCCATCATCGAGAACATTCCCAACGTACCGAACATCGAGGCTCGCCTCGAAACCACTCAGGAGGAACAGTAATCATGAATAGCGTTGGCGCTTATCGTCTCCCTACGGGAGAGATCGTGTTTACCCCCTCGCCCAACTGGAGCCTCAGCGACCTTCCCTGGCGCTTGCTCAATTCCGAGTTTTTCGGGTTCCTGACGGCGTTCGTCGTGACCCTCTCGGCGCTGGCCGTGGGGGGGGGGGGGGGAACGCCCCCCCCCCCC
>JAEXNA010000113.1 GCA_023447635.1 Vulcanimicrobiota bacterium
CGTAGCGCCCAACAACAGCCCCACTCGCATCAGTCATCAACTGAGTCGACGAGAGACCATCACCGTGCAGATAGTACCAGTCGCCGTCCCGCTTGAAGGCCAGAACCTCTCCAGCAGGACAAAGGTAGTCGGTCGTCTCCGTGACAGCCCCGGACTTCTCCTCGCGGATCAGGTCCCAGCCGTCCCAGATGTAGTTGGTAGTCGTGCCGCCCTCGACCCGCTGCAGTAGCCGCGAGGACGAGTCGTACTGATAGGTTACCAGATTCGACCCGTTCACTTCAACCGCCACCAGGCGATTATCTTCGTCCCAGCTATAGACGTGAGTCTCCGTGCCGTTGGACCTCTGAACCAGATTACCATTATCGTCGTAGGAGAACGTCCAGCTCTGGGTCGAAGCGCCGTCGTCGATGACGTTCGAGACAAGCTCGTTCAGATTGTTGTAGACCCGAGTCTCCTCGGTCACCGAACCGCCGAGACTCGCCACCCGATGGGTCAGATTTCCCGCTTCATCGTAGACGTAGCGAGCCGACCGGCTCGAAACTTCTCCGACGAAATCGAGGCGCAGCTCTTCCAAAGTCGGAGTGACCGTCCCGTCGCCAGTCAAAACCGCTTTGACTCGTGCGTAACGCCCCGTCATACCTGATGCCAGTGACGCGCCCGCGGCGGCGGTGAAAAAGGTTCCTTCCGTTCCGTCAGGTCCAACAAAACTCCAGGGACCCTTCTCGCTATTGGCCGTAGCCACTTGCATTTTGATGCTCGTGCCGACGGGTTGGTCCTGGGACCAAGCCAGATTTGACCAAGTGACCTCTCGCCCCGCGTCGTAAACCGGAGTCGTCAGGTTGCCCTGCAAGGCGTACGTTTGACCAGCGACAACAAAGTTCCTGAAGGAAGAGCATAAGTTGTAGCTGGCCTCCGAGAACAGAGAGAGATACAGGGGGGTGGATCCAGCAAAGGTTGTCGACCATCCCGGATCGCTAACCCAGGCGCCGGATTCCCAGACGTACAGTGTCACAACGTTTCCAGCTCTGACCACGCGAAGGCGGTGGCTCTGCTCCGTGGTCGCGCGTGCACCTCCCGTATAACCTGCCGCTGCGTAAAGGTAGCCGTTGCTAGACCGGTGCAGCATGATGTAGGGGATTATCACCGGCTTCTCCGAGGGGGACTCGCTGAGGAATAGCCCTGCCCTGGCGGTATCATTACCGTACGCCGCGAAGAAGTCCATCTCCACAGAGACATCGAAGTCGCCCACGAACATAGAACGATGTTCAGCAAACACCCCTACGGGCTCTCCCGTCCCCCCAAGGTGTTCGTTGAGCGCCTCGTAGCTTTCGCCAACCGACTGTCGATTGCTGTAGCCTTTCGGATAGGCGAAATGCAGCCCGTCGTCTTGCAGGAAGCTCGAGCCTCTCAGGCTATCCGAGTCTCTTCGAGTTCCGTTTCCAGGCCGCCAGGCGCAGTTATAGCCAAAGCGCCACCGATCGCAGTCGAACTGGTTGCCGGCAAAAGCATCCGAGAGCTGGTTCAGCCTTACGCCAGAGCCGGCAAGATTCAGCTCCTGAAGCGAACTGCTTCCGAAACCGTCGACCCCGACGGGACAAAACCGATTCGCGGTCTCTCCTGTCAGGCGCCCGCTCACATCGACCTGATATTCCAGAGTATTCTGGCCGGTCACCTGCGCCACCCGGTTCGAATTGGCGTCATAGCTATAGTCTGTTTTCCACAGTTCCGTCGCCGAGACAGTTCGGGAGGTGCGGATCGACATGGGACGGCCCATGATGTCGTAGTCTACATCGGAGGCTGTGCCGTTGACGTAGATCGACCGATTCCGTCGGCCTTCGATATCATATTCGAATTCGACCTGAGTTCCCTCAGCGGTTCTATATCCAAGAGGCTGGTCCAGCGAGTTATAGCCTCCGCTATATCGGGCCTGACCATAGCGCGCCTGCCCGTATCGTAGCTGACCGTAGCGCCCTTGCCCGTATCCTTCCTGAGCATATCGCCCCTCTCTGCCGCCGGCTTCCCAGAACGAGCCCTCACCACCGGCCCCCAGCGAAATTCGGTTGCCGTTGGGGTCATAGGCGTAGGAATGATTCCAACTGGGCGTGCCGTTGCCGGGCTCAGCCGTTCGTTGAGAACTGGTCAAGCGATCCAGGTCGTCGTAGGTGTAGACGAGCGTGTCCCCATTTCGCTCGATGACGCTGCTCAGATTGCCGGCCAGGTCGTAGGTAAACTCCAGGGCCGTCGAGTCAGCGTATTCGATCCGAGAGAGACGATCCAGATTGTCATACTCGAAAAGACGGGCTTGCGCACTGTTGTCCGAGTAGGAAACGAGATTCCCCACGCTGTCGTAGCTAAAGCTCTCGTCGCTCGAGTCACCGTACTCGATCCGCTCGAGTCGATTCATGACATCGTAGACAAACGCCGTAGTCTGCATCTTGCCATCGACGAAAGTCAGAAGAGCGCCCATGCCGTCGTAGGTAAACTGCATAACCTCACCATCAGGCTTGATCAGCTGGACTACGCGGTCCAGAGGATCGTAGCTCAAGAGCGTGCGAAGACCCCTGGCATCTTCAGCGGCGATCACCCGACCCAGGCGATCCCGGATCAGCGCGACCTTCGTGCCATCTGGCTGATGCACGGATTTCATCCTACCGGCCTTGTCGTGCTGGAAGGCCGTGCTGAGCATGTAAAGCCTCAGGTCGTCGGCCCAACCCTCACTTCCGTTGGTCCCGCTTATCCCGATGTCAAAACCCTCGAAGACGGGGTTCGAAGGCGACGTCTGGGCGTCTCCGGGAAGCTGGAAGCGAAGCGCCTCCGAGTCTTTCCAATCCAGGTAGCCGTCCGCCAGGGACGTTGATTGGGTCTGCGAGACTTCGGCCGCCAGGAACGAGCGCATGGTGGCTGTAAGGCTCAGGGTACCGCCCGAGAAGTTGGCATTCGCCCCTTTGACCTTGGCGATGGCCATACACTTCGCCCCCTTGGGCAGATCCAGCTTATCCTGCCTCCAGGTCGCGCCGTTGGTAGGCAAGGCCAGACTGAAGTCTCCCTCAGCACTTTGCGCGCTCGACCTGGTGGAACGCGCGTTCACGTCGGTGCTGAGGCGCCAGTGATCGGCCGCATTGCTGAACACCGGGTCCTCTTTTTCCAGGCTTGGGTTCCGGAAAAGATTCGCCGCCCCGACCAGATTGAGCAACTCCTGCGCTTCCTGATTGCCATTGGGGCTCGTGACAGCCACGATCTGTCCCAGGGTGTCGTAAGAGTAGCTGACACTCTGGCCGTCGGGTCCTTCGACGGACTCGATCTGGCCCTCGACGTTATAGCGATATCTAGTCACCAACTTCCGGTGGTCGGTCACCTTTTGAATTCTGCCCAGCTTGTCGTAGGCAAGAGACAGGTGCTGACCCAGACTATTGGTGACCCTGGAAAGCCTGTTCAGAACGTCGTAGACGAACTGCGTCGACCGACCGGCGACATCCACCGCTTCCAGGACGTTCCCGTTCCCATCGTAGGTAAGGGTGCTGACTCTGTTGGATGGATCTGTTGTTGACAACAGCCTGCTCTTGCCGTCATAGGTCATGCTGGTAGTCCGAAGCTTGGCATCAGTGACCGAGAGAACGTTGCCGATGGCGTCGTAGGTCATGGATGTTACAACTCCAGGCTGGGCTGCGACGATATCGGTAAGGTTCTTGTAGCTGTCCCCATACTGGTAGGCGGTGACGTTCCCGTTGGCGTCTCGCATGCTTTGCATGGTGCCGTCGGGGTTGTACGTGTACTCACTGAAGTGACCCAGAGAGTTACTCATACGGGTAAGCTGACCATCCTCGTACTCGAAGAAGGTCCTGCGATCCTCATGCGGATCGAAAGCCAGAGCCGAGATCATCGCTCTTTTCGTTAGACCCGTCGAGCGGACTCTTATCACAATGGGATCCGTCGGTCCGCCCTGCACCGGGAAGGTGACCCACACTCCAGGGGCGTTGTTGTGAATTCGATAGACCTGGACACCTTCTCTGTCTTGAACCTCGAGCTCGACGTCTCTGCCAAATCGGCGTGCATATCGAATCAGAGGAGCGGCGTCCAGCCCCTCATCGGCGCTGTGGGAATAGACGGAAAGGTTGAAGGCGCGTTCCTGGGTCAAGTTCAGCTGGCACTGGAACGAGCATCCCGTTGCGTCGGCGCCCTGCTGCTTCCAGAAACCAACCCCTTTCTGAGGGCTATCCTTCGATCTGACCGGAGCGCGGGGATCGATCACGTTGGTGCCATTCGCGTTGACCCTCTCGAAAGGCGAGGCCCCAAGAGAATCACCGTTTCCGACGGCGACAAGAGGGTCCGAGTGCATGTATACAGGAGCGTCGTAGGCATCAGAGTGGTCAGAATTGAAAGCGCACAAGAGCACACCTTCGGAACCGTACGCCTGCGGCCACTCGCCTTGAATCCCTTGATGAACCTGACCTGGATGCATCCAGGCCACTTGTCCCTCGGCCGTGTACCCGACCGTAGAACCTAGACCTGTTCCGTCGAGACTGAAGGTTGTGTCGCCATCCTCATTGACCGTCCTCCGTGTCAACCGGTTCCACTGGCAGTCGATGCCAGCGGGATACGTCTCGTCGTAAGCCGGTCTCAGCGTCAAAAAACCCTCGGATGAATAGAGAAAGCGCTGTTTGCCGCTCCACATGTACTTCTTCACGTGTCCACTCGGGGAAATAGAACGGAACAGGTTTCCTTTCGGGTCAAAACGGAACTCGTAGGCGGCTCCCTCACCGTTGGTGACAATCGTCGCATCCAGAGGGTTGAACTGCCAGGCATGAAGCGCCAGCATCTCCGTCGGCCGATCAGCGTCTTGCAGATACCGGTAACTCAAGAAACTGCCGTCGGCATAGGCCACCGACAAAAGCGATGAGCCACCGAAAACATACGAGGTATGATGGCCCCGAGCGTCAACCTGTTTCGTGATCTGGCCGGTATAGTCGACCTCGAAAGTCACCGTGCAACCTTCAGGCCCGGACACCGTCTTCAGATGACCCCTGGGATCGTAAGTCAGGACGGTGGTGTTGTTGTTGGGGTCCGTGAGGCTCTGGACCAGCCCCTGGCCGTTGTAGCTAAACTCTAGCTTGCGCCCGAAGGCGTCTTCCACGTAGGCCAGGTACCCACTGTCATACACCAGTGAGGTTGTGTTTCCGTGCCGGTCCGCAATCGAGATCAGGCGCCCCGCCGTGTCGGGAAACCCGACCAGGGGGTTCGCGTCAAACGTCCAGGTCGTTCGGTCCGGAAGCGACTTCAGGGTCCAGATCCCCCCGGAGACATGTTCCAGCTCGATCTTTTCGTAAAGCGACGTCGCACCATCGATCTTCCAGTTCCCGCTGGAATCCGCAGCCAGGTCGATGTGTTGTCCGTCGCCTGAGATCATAGTGACCAGGGTCGACGACACCAGTTTAAGTTTCGTCTCGTAGCTATGCCGCCACCGGATCCCCAGCGGCCCGACCAGCGGGTCATCTTCGGAAGAGTGGGTCAACTCCATGCTGATCCCAGGCCCCGGCCCGGGAACCCGAGCAACGGGAATCGTGCGATTGACATTGCCGTTCAGAAGTCGGACAGCTTCTTGAGTGATTCCGTTTCTGGGTAAGAAATGGAATCCCGTGGCGGTGACCGTTCCCATCAAGCCCTGAGAGCTGTTGACGGGAGAAGGCGCCTCCCCGGCAGGGTTCTGGGTTCCACCGAGTCCGGCGAAAGGGTTACTTACGGGCATGGTCTCGCCCCCCCTCCGCCGCCGGCGCCGCCTCCGCCTCCTGCTGGTGTTCCGTGACAGCAGGGCCCTATGCAGGGAGGCGGGGGATTTCCAAGCGGGTTGGGCGGACTACCCTCAAAGCACGAATTGAAACTGCCCAAAGGCATCTCACCGCCCTGTTGACCGTCGGCTGCTGGGGCCCCCGTCTCGGCGTCTCCCGAGGCGCTGCACTGGCCGTCACCGTTACCGATGCCGCCACCGCCGCCGCCGTCGCCACTTCCCGAACCGAAAAGAGGCTGTCCTCCAAAAGACTTGGTCGTCCCCCCTGTATCGAGGTTCTCGAAGCGGGACAGAGCAGAGCCTGACAGGCCCGGAACTGACCGAACTTCCTTTACTAACAAAGGCATAAATATTTTTCCTTCCTATGAAATAGCTAGCTCGCCAAACATCTGCGCGGACGAGCGTCGTGATTGCAACAGCTCCAGAAATTCGTCTGGAAGCTCCCGCATCAAAGTGGTATAGATCCGCTCGATCGCTCGGAACTGGGCCCGAGTGATCAAACAGTGAGAGTTGTGCCTTCCCGTGGCCAGGTCTTGGCGCTCCGAAAGGGCAAGCACGCGGCATCCCCCTCCGCAGATTGTGGTCGCAGGACAGGTCTCGCAGCCTAGAATGTCCGAGCTAGAAAGCTGAACGTACTGCTGGCGCTCGGGCGGGAAAGCGGTATCGCTGACCGTGCCCAGCCAGTCGGCTTTGCGATAGAGGTAGCGATGGCACGGCATCACCTGCCCGTCGGGGCCGACCGCGATAAGCGAGGTCCCCACCGAGCAAGGGCGGGCCGGCCTCAACCCCCGCGGCGCGTTGAAGTGATAGAACCGAAGCTGGCGCCACTCGACTTCGAGTGCCAGCCAGCGCCCTCGGCGGGCTTCCTCGATAAACCAATCCGCGAGCTCTTGATAGACAGCTTCTAAGCGTTCCTCTTGTCCACGCCAGTCCGACTCGACGACGGCACTGATGGCAATGGCCGGCACGCCGAGCTCCAGGATCCGCTTGGCGTTCCGCACGAGGTCCAGGGACTCGGGGTGGTAGGTCATCCTTGCCGTCACCGACGGAGCCCACAAGGCCAGCCGCTTCAAGTTGCGCGCGACGGCTCGGTAGGGCGATCCCCCGTGAACGAAAGGTCTCGCCTCCATCGACGGCTCATCGCCGTCGACGGACACCAGCAGATGAATGTCGTGCACCTTGATAAGCCGTTCCACCTCAGCGTTGGCTAAGGTGGCATTGGTCGTCGCGCCGAACCGTATCTGCCTCGTCGCCGTCTCCCGTGCGTAGCTGGCTACCGCGTCCATAGTTTCGGTAGCCATAAAAGGCTCGCCACCGAAGAAGCCAAAGCTCAGCATGGGAAGATTCCCCGAGATTTCGGGCTGGAAGAAGTAGTCGACCGCCTTCCGCCCCACTTCCTTCGCCATAGACTTTGGGGTCTTTTTGACGAAGCAGTAGGTGCAGCGAAGATTGCAATCTTCCGTCAGGTACATCATCAGCGTTCCCACTGGGGCGTGCCTGGGTTGGATGACATCAAGGCTCTTCATGGAGTAAACCCTTCCGAGTTGCCTCTGCCAACGCCGCTCCGAGAGCGCGCTCGGCCAGGTCGGCACAGAACAGTCGGCTCTGGGGCAACCCACCAAGTTCGGCATCGACTCTGCAAGCACTGATCTCGAGAGCGGCCGCGAGGCGACTTCCCTCGGCCCATTCACAAACCAGGTCCCCCGCCGCGATAGCAGAGATACAGTTGAAGCTGCGAAATCGGGCCTCGGAGACGACACCGCCTGTACAGGTGAGAGCCACAAGCATGAACAGTCCCGTTTCTAGACTGCCGGAAAGCCCCACGACCGACGGGCGCGATCGGATACCCTGGTGACTGGCACGTTCGAAACGCTCCAGCGTCTGGTCAGAAAACTGCACTGGTCGTCGTCCTAGGTAATGTCGCGAATCTCGACGGCCAGGTTTCCGCAGTTTCTAGCTCGCACGTAGACGGAGTAAGTGCCGTCGAGGTCAGGCATCAGATGAGAAACGGAGTCAGTACCAGTCCCGCTGCTTCCGTAGACCAGATCCCCCGTCGGATTTGCCGTAGGAATACCGTGATAGGCCACGCCGTCAGTGACATAAGCAGCGAAGGAAGCCGAAGCGGAATTAAAGGAAGCGGCGGTCGCCGTAATCTCGTACTGGCGTCCTGCCGTGGCGACGAAATCAGCCAGCTGGAGGGTCACCACCGTGTTATCAAGGGTCATCCCCTCGGCTGCCGAGGTATAGACCAGGTCATCCCTCTTTTCGAAGATCCTCAGCTCTACATGGTTGGTGTATGCGCCGACGACGTCAATGGAATGCACGCCCGAGAGGGAGGTCAAAATCATCCTTTGAGTAGTGGACGGGCCATCCGGCTTCGGACGGACGAACGACGAGGCAGCGGCACCCGGGAACAGGATGGTACTGGCGCCCGTCAGCACGACCCTGGCACGGCCGTTTTGGTTGGTGTAACCAGAGACCTTGGCTTCCAGGATATACTGCTTCCCAGCATCAAAATCGAAGTTGGGCAAAGCCATCGTCGCTTCCGACGTCGACGCGAACGGAGTGCAGGCGGAATAGACCAGGACATTCGAGACCGGTGCAGGTAGGGTGGTGGTCGGTACCAGGACCGGTGAAACCAGCTGAAAGCTCGAACCGTCGTAGATGGCGGAACCGATCTGGCCTGTGATCAGCTCGCCGCCGACCATCGGGACACCGCCCTCTTTTACCAGCGGTTTCGCGCCCAGCGAGTTCAGGTTGATCGTGGCCGGTCCAGTGATGTTAGCGCCCGTCTTGAAGTGGACGATCATCCCGGCGGAATATTCCTCGGGCGAGGGGTCCAGATCCACTTCGACGGTATTCGACGACGGGCCGGCGTCCTCACCATACCAGGACTGGCCGTTCTCGAGGTTGTTGATGGGGTTGATGAACTGCTCGAGGTGAGTGTCTTCGATCAGGTCACCAGGGTTGAAGCTCTGAAATTGTGTAGGCATAGGTTATCTTTCCTTGGATTGAGATTGGTCGGTTGCAGCAGCTCGTTGAAATCTCTCCACCTCTAGCTAGAGCTGCCTCCGCTCCGCCCTCAGGGCGCCGATATGGACCGGGGCGGTAACGCCTTCGGCTCGAGCGGTAGTTGGCGCGAAGCGCCTGGAGCTTAGAGATGGCCTCATTGTTCTGGCGGATGTCCCCGCGCAGGTCGCTGATGACTTGTGGCGCGGGCTCGACGGCCGCGGATCGCAGCCACAAAGTCCGGGTGAACTACGGAATCTCGACCAGCCAGAAGCAGCCGCTGACGATGGACCAGAAGCCACATCCAATGTCGAAAGTGCCAGTACTGGGGGGCGAGAAGAGACGCACGAACTCGCCCCGTAGCGAGAGGTTGCCGTCCCACTCATAGTACATGCCGCCATCCCAGGCGCTATCGGTAGAGTTGGCCGCCGCCCAGGTGTCGCTGTTAGGGGGTAGTCGGTAATAATTCGTCCCTTGCCGGAGGACAAGCTTGATCGAACAGCCCTGGCACCAATTGCCAAGGAAGGCGTACGTCTTGCTTGAGTCCAGGCTAACCCCGCTGAGATACGAGCCACTCCCCAGCGAGTTAGCTCCGTTGGTCGAATCGGCCAACCAGCTGTAGCCGGTGCTATAGGTGCCCCAACCGAGATTCGTCGCGCCGGCTTTGACCTCGTAGATGAGCAGCGTACCGGTGAACTCCCCATAATCGAGGGACGGCTGGCCCAGGACAATCTGTACCGGATTGGCCGTAGTAGCTGTCCAGACGAATTCGTGAGTGCGGGTTCGCTGAGAGAGCGAACATGTGTAATCGGTCGCCGTTGGCCCAGAGAATCCGATATTGTGTATCGTCGAATCTCCGACCTCGACTGCACGACAGAAATGTGGCTGGCTGTTGGTCACCGCGCTGGCGAGATTCAGCTGCGCTACGGAATTGGTGTGATTAGCCATCCAGCGAATCAGATACTGGCGGCCGAGTTCCGGCGTAAAAGGAGAACTGGTCAGGTTGTCGGAGGTAGAGGTGATCTCGCTGTATCTGGTGCCATACGCGACGAGATCGGTGACCAGGAAGTCACCGCCACCCCCACCCCCTACGGGCTCTCCCCAGGCAGGTACCCCCGACACGATCTGGAGCACATGGCCTTCGTCTCCCGCGGCAAGCTGGATAAGGTCGCCGCTTGCGTCCACGGTGAGAATGTCGCCTTCGGCCAGGCTTAGCGCTTGGAGGTCAGCAAGGTTCCCGCCAACTGTTCCCCCTGCGCTAGCCAGGGCAGCAGACAAGCCGTCCACGTCATCAATGTCAAGCACGGCATTGATGAATTCGGTTCCATCATACCGAAGTACCTGACCAGCCGCAGGGCTGGTCACCTCAGCGTCTGAGAGATCACCGAGCGAGGTCGCGCCACCCGTTGCGGGGAGCTGAGCGGAGGGCACTTTGCCATCCGAGCCAAGACTGGCATAACCGTTCGCCTGGCCTTTAGCGTCTTCAATTGCGTTGATGGGAGGCCCGAACTGGTTGACGTGATCGGCTTCGACCACCTGTCCGTTCGAGACTTCATGAAAATCTGTAGCCACTATTCTTTTCCTTCTTTGATTTGTTGGGTCGGCTCAGCAGCTCGTTGAAATCTCTCCACCTCTAGCTTGAGCTGCCTCCGCTCGGCTCTGAGAGCCCCGATGTGGTAGCGGTAGTTGGCGCAAAGCGCCTGGAGCTTAGAGATGGCCTCGTCGTTCTTGCGGATGTCCTCGCGCAGGTCGCTGATGACTCGTTGAGCCTCCAGCCGCATCTGCTCGAGGGAATCCAGATTTTTCTGGGCAGAGCGCAGCAGGACGGCGCACACGGAACCGAGGGTTCCGAGCACGGCCAGGCCGCTGAGCTCGAGGCCCGTGCTAACGTCGGGCATGGGTTAGTCCCTCGAGCCTGGACAGAGCCTCCTCGGCGGCCGCGGATCGCAGCCACCCCTGGATGTCTCCGCACAAAAGCTTCTGGGCCCGGGCCGCCAGGTTGACGACCTCCTTAGTGTCCGGCCGAATCCAGCGCAAAAGGCGATGGAAGCGGGGACTTCGCCCCTCCACAAAGGCGTTCCAGGCGACAAGGCAAGCCTGTTGGTCTTCGGGGTGGACGTAGCGAAGCCAGGACTCCTGGGCGTCGGGCGTGCCGCTCAAACCCAGCAGCTCACGGCATGCCTGGTTCAGGAACACCGGTCCGCACTGACGCTGGATGTTCTGGTTCTGGGACTGGCTGGGCGTGTCGTCGAAACGCACGATCCAGGTCGCCAGCGGAAGCGCCTCGAGATGCGCCTCCCAGTTAAGGGCAAGTTTGGTCTGCAGACTCACGAAGAGGCTCCAGACTCCGACTCCGGCTCCTTTTCAGGAGCCAGGGTCTGAATATCGAGCGCCTTCAGCAGCCGGGCCGAAGCTTCGATAGCGACGTCCAGCAGGCTATCTGGCGCAACGATGCCCAGCTCTTGCAGCACTTCCCCGGCCACCTTGATGGCGATCGCCTTCTTGGCAGCGCCGGGGATGCGCACTGACCCTTCCACGGAAAGGACCACCTGCTGAGCCACCATCTGCAGGGTCTGCAGCTGGTCGTAGTTCAGCCGGCGTTTGCGGGCAAAGTTGAAAAATTCGAACATGACTGTTCTCCTTGGGTGCGGCTCGGATTCGGGCAATAGCGAGGCTAGAAAGACGGTTTGAGGCCGCCCTACGGGCGTCGATGGGAGGGGCGCGAGGAAGCCGAGCCGCACCTCGAGGGTCGTGGCTTCGGTCGCGCGGGGAACGGCCAGCTCGCGGCGTTGTTGGGCCGGGCTGGAGGTCCGCTAGGTTAGGAATCTATGGGAGATATGGTTGAGGTCGAGGAGGGGAATCAGGTCCCGTCCCAGCGGGCTTCGAAGCCGCGCAGGACCGAAGCGGTAACGCCTACGGCTTGCGACGTGGATGAAGCCCGACTTAGGGTAGTAGCCCACGCCGCCACCCTTGCCGATGACCTGCTTACAGATGGTGTGCAGCTGGGCCGTGGACAGCCCGTCGCAGTAGATATCCGCGGCCAGGCCGTCGACGTGCAAAGAGTTCGAAACCCCACCCACTTCCCGATTATAGTCGGGAGGTCGGTAGCCCGAGGTCACCGTGATCGGTAACCCCGTGCGGGCCCGAATCTCTTCCAGCGTGCGAATGAGCGCGGGAGAGATCCGGATGTACTCGTAGCTATGTTTCCCCGGTCGAAACTCGGAGAGGCGAAAGTTTTTGGAAAGCTGAGCGTCCGGAAACGCCCGGATCAGCGGCGGCGCGGCCACCGGATCCACCGCTTTGTACTGAGCGCCGGCTTTGCTGTCCGAGATCACCTCGGCGCTCCAGCCGCTGGGAAACCGCAGCCCGTTGGCCACGGCCTTGGTGGCTGCCGGAACGGCCGTCGTAGCTGAAGCCGCCGGGCCAAGGTAGATCTTCTTACGCTTGTCGTCGCGAGTCAGGACCAGCTGCAAGCGCGCACCGATCGTCTCGATCAGACCGAGGTCGCCCTCATTGATGGCCACCGGCTTACGCCAGTTCTTAGGGGGGCAGATGAGCTTCCAGCTGGGGTTGATGTCATCCATCAGAGCACCTCCACGATTTGTCTTACGCTTATATATATATGCCGAACGGGCTAAGAATCTAACGCATGAATTTGGAATTTTGACTTTTTAGAATCTTGGCGCAAAACATCTTGGCAAGGCTGTCACGGAGTGCTATAGTGCACATAGGTTCACTAAACGGTTGGAGGTGCGTAAGCCGCCTCCCGTCGCCGTTCGAGCGTGCTGAACCTCACACCACCATCAACTTTCTCCCAGGGAGGGCTTTGCTATGCGTCTGCATCTCAGCGAATCAGAATTGGAAAAGATCCGAAGGATCGTCATCGGCAACCTAGCGCGGCGCTATCGCTCCGCAGACTATCTTTTTTCTCCCAACGACTACCGGGACTGGATCGCCGGCGTCACCGACATGGGCCTCGCGGAAGCGCTCGCTTCCGATGACTGGACCTGCGAGGACGGCCTGGACGAAAAGGCTCTGTTGCGGCGTAAGATCCGCTACGTGATACTGAAGGCCAGAACCGTGGCACGAGCCGATCTGCGCAGCGAGAGGCGTCAGATTCGGGCTACCGAGACGGTCAGGCAAGGGTTCGAAATCGTGCACGACCACGCTGTCGACGACTGGATCCTGTCCGAAGAAATCAGGTCCTCGCTGGGCTGCTTGAGCGCCGACCAGCAGACAGCGATGACCATGGTTTACCTACAGGGTCTACCCATTGAAACGGTTGCTGCCACTCTCTGTCGTTCCCGCCCATCTTTAGACATGATTCTCTTTCGAGCCAAAGCTAAGCTGCGGAAACATCTGCAGGGAGGAGAGGCGCACAACGCGCCCTCAGCAAGCTCGAGATCCACTTCGGTCGCTCACCTCGGCCCGCAAAAAGGAAGCTTGCGTGTCTCCGGCTCCCAAATGCCGCCAGAGGCGAGCTCCTTCGGTCAACTTCTCCTCCGCCTCCGCACAACTAGCGGCTGCTCGACGCGCAAGATAGCCCACCGTGTCGGCCTTGCCACGCGGACCTGGAAAGCCTGGGAGGGCGGCATCTCCGTGCCCACTCCAGAGCAACTCGCTCTCCTCGCCAGCCAGCTTCACTGGAGCGAGAAGAAACACGCACTCGCGATGCGCCTCTGCCAGATCTCTCACATCCCCATGACCGACAATCACCACTATCAAGGAGCCCCGCTATGAGAACCCGCCAACCCCGCCTGAACTTCCGCACCGACACCTTCGCCTACGATGAGATCGTCGATCCCGATCACTACATCCCAAATCTCAAACTTCTGCTCCAACTCGAGCCAAAGCTCGTCGCCCGGGCCCTCGCAGAGATTCGCGAAGTCGAAGACCTCTCGCTAGAAGAGATCGCGACCGAAGCGGGTGTCTCCGAAGAGGTCTGGATTTACTGGGAGCACGGCCTCGAAACGCCCGAAGAAACCGTCCTGGCTCGAACCCTTCTTGCTCTCTACTGGACTCAGGACGTCGGCCGGGGCTCTCGTCGCCCAGCGAAAGAACGCTCGGCACGTCAGATGCTCTGGCAGTCGTACGAGAAAAGCTACGACGTAGGCAGACTGCTGATCGACAAAAGCCGTGTGCCGACGGGGCGCGAGAAGGCTATGCGCCTGGCCTACAACGATACTCGAACCAACGGAAAACGCGACTCCTACCTCGACGCTATTCGAACCCGTCGTATCTGCTCTGAGTACTCTGTCGCGACATTTCTGCGCTACCGCCGAGAAGCTATCGACGCCACTCCTCAGCAGATGGCCGCCCGCGCCGGTGTCGAGACCGAACTCTGGCTCGACTGGGAAAGTGCCGCCGTTACGCCTACCCCACGGCAAGCCCGTACGGTCGGCAAGCGGATCTTCAGGACCAACTATCTGCGCGACAAGCTAGTCTCGCTCTGCCGCCAGGCCGCCGTCTCGCCCCTGACCAGGGAATCACGACCCGAGCAGAGCCTGGCTGGATGACTCAAACGACGGCGCGCGGGCACTCGGCAAGCCCGCACTCGGGCACTCGACTAGCCCGCGCGCCCGACAGCAAGACCACCGGCTCCACGCCCGCCATCTCCAATCCCACAGACTCCGGCTTGACGCCACCAAATACCGGTTTCAAACCGCCTATTCCCGGCGTGCAAACCCGATTAGCCAGGCGTCAAACCGGAAAACCCCGGCGTCACGCCGCCCATCTCGGCTTGGCCCCCCTCCAACTCCAAGCCCCACGCCGGCTCCACCGCGCCGCGCAGGCTCCAACCCGTCCCCCAGGGGACAAGCCCCCGACAGCGACTCCCTCCAACCC
>JAEXNA010000036.1 GCA_023447635.1 Vulcanimicrobiota bacterium
GGCGAAAGGCCTCGCCCACCTTCAGGGCTGCTCTAGCGGAACAGAGAGAGCACAGACTGGGACGACTGGTTAGCCTGGGTCAGCATCGACATACCGGTCTGACTCAGCACCTGAGAGCGGGAGAAGCCCATCATCTCTTCGGCGAAGTCCGCGTCGCGGATGTTCGACTCGGTGGCAGCCAGGTTCTGCTTGGCCACACCCAGGGTACGCACGGTGCTCTCCAGGATGTCTTTCTGGAAGGAACCGATCTTCGAGCGCAGTTCGGTGACCTGCGAAATGGCCGCGTCGAGTACCTTGATGGCGTCCTGAGCCCCTTCGCCGTTCCCTTGAGTGACGTCGATCGCCGATACGTTGACCTGCGACATGAAGCTGGTTCCGCTGGCGTTCTGACCCAGGCTGGACGCTGCCATCGAGCTGATGGAGAGGCGTGCGGTCTGGTCCGAGAAAGCGCCGATCTGGAAGGTCAGCGAGTTGTTCTGCACGCTGACCGTCCCCTTGGAACCGGTGGTCGAGCCGTCGACCTTCAGCTTCAGGCCGCCCACGTCGGTGCCGGTGTCGCCAGTCAGGAACTGACCCTTGCCGGTCGCCGCGAAGCCGCCGATGGTACCCGCCACATCCGCCCCGGTCGCCGTACCGGAAAGCGAAGCGCCGGCAGCCGCCAGGTTGTAGCTGGTGCCGGAAGCGCCGGCCAGGCCGGTAGAAAGAGCGCCGGTGGCGTTCGAGCTGAAGGTGTTGTTGACCGAGGACGACGAGCCGTACTCGTCGTTCTCGATCGAGAACGCTCCGGTGGTCGAATCGAAGCTGGCGGTGACCTTGATGCCCGCGGTGTCCAGCGCCGAGTTGATGGCGCTGGTGGCCGCCGCCACGGTCATACCGGCCTGCAGCGCCACGTTGACGCTGTTGGTGCCGTTCGAGAAGGTCAGCAGTTCGTCGGTACGCATCTTGCTGGCCCCGGTCGCCCGGTCGGTGCCGTAGGTGTTGGCGCCGGCGGCTCCCAGTCCGGTCACCGCCGCGCCGCCGCCCGCGTTGGTCACGGTGACGTCGAGGTCGGCTGCCGTGCCGTTCGAGATGCGGTCCGACTTGACGGTCAAAGTTCCGCTGTCGTTGGAAGCCGTCAGGCCGGCTGCCTTGAAGCTGTCGTTGGCGTTCATCTTGTTGACGATGGCGTCCATGTCGTCGCCGGCCGCCAGAGCCACGTCGATGTTGCTGCCGCCGGCCAGGGCGCCGGTTACGGTCAACGTCTCGGCGCCGGTCAAAGCTCCGGTACCCGCGCCCGCCGCGGTGAAGTCCATGGTGCCGCGTTGCACGACGGCGCCGCCGCCGGCGTTGTTCGAGGAGACTTTCCCCTTGGCTGCGGCCGTGGTGACGTTGACGGCGTAGGTTCCTTCCGCCGTCTTGGTGTCGCCCTGCACGAAGCTGACCGAGGAGTTGGTCACCGTACCGGTGACACCAGCCGAACCGTCAAGCACCTTCTTGGCGCCGAACTGAGTGGTGCTGGCGATGCGGTCGAGGGTGTTGATCGCTTCTTTGATCTGGTTCTGGTCAGCTTCCAGGGTGGCCGAGTCGTTAGGACCGGTGTTGGCCGCGTGGATAGCAAGGTTGCGCATGTTACGCAACACGTTGCTGACTTCATCGAGGGCGCCTTCCGCGGTCTGCACCATGTTGATGCCGTCCTTGGAGTTACGAATCGCCTGGCCGATACCTTCGACCTGCGAGCGGAAGCGCTCGGAGATCACCAGTCCGGAAGGGTCGTCAGCTCCGCGTACGATGCGCAGACCGGTCGACAGGCGCTCGATCGATTTGCCGATCGCCGTGTCGTTGTTCTGCAGGTTGTAGAGAGCCATCTGAGCGCCGGTGTTCTGATTGATACGAAATCCCATGGTATTGCTTTCCTCCGTGAAAGCCGCGGAACCGTTCCCGCGGTTTGTCTCTCTCGCGCTCCCAGGCGAGCAGGTCGCTTCCATGCAACCTTCGACGATGTCGAAGAGTCAGGGGCTACTAAGTGGTTTTTTCGGGAGCCCCGCGTGGTGAGGAATTCTCCTTCCGGGCGCATCTATCGGACCGTTGATCCATCGCTTAACCCCCTCGGAGAGGAAAGTTTAAGTTCGGCTTATCCGGCCTGGTCTGCGCCGTTGGCGACGCGGCCGTAGCCCGCCACGTAGGCGCCCAGATCGCTGGTTGGCTGCAGAACGACCCGGCCTCGACCGGAACTCGCGCCCAGCATCAGGCCGTCTCCTACATACATCGTCACATGGGTCACCCCGTCCACGGCGATCCCACTCTGGCTGGTGGGTACCCGATAAAAAACCAGGTCCCCAGCCTGCGGCTCGCCCTTGGCCAGCGACAGCCCGCCCTGCCTCTGCTTGGCGGAAAGGTACTGCAGGTCGGCCAGACGAGAGACGCCTGACCCCATGCGGGCGTCGGCCATAGCTTGCTTGGTCAGCATCCCGCAATCGGTGCTGCGCCGCCCGTCGCCTCCCATAACATAGGGGGTGCCCAGACGGCGGGAGGCGTGATACAGCATCTCCTGGCCGGGAGTCTTGGCTGGAGGGTTGCTCCAGAACGTGCCGTCCTCCATCTGACGCAGATAGCGAGCGGTCTGCTCGTCGACGCGCTGGCCCGTGCTTCCGCTGCCGTAGATCGCCTTATAAAGCGTCAAGGCGTCGCGCGTGCGCTGATCGTAGACGCCCGGCGTCCCCACGTCGAGTTGGCTGTTCCATTTGCGCAAAATTTTCTGCAAGCGGGCCACCTTGGGACCGCGATCCCCCAGACGCAGGCCCGACAGCGGCTCGGCGCCTTCCACCGACGGGAGTGCCGTTTTTTCGACCTGGCGAACGGGGAACGGTTCGCCGCCGCCCAGCGGCGCGGCGCTGGCCACGCACTCTCGGGGCGCCTGGGCCCCCATCACCGAGGCAAAACTGGTTCCGTACTCGGGCGTGACCGAAAGCGGACCGGCCGCATGCTCGAGCGCGGCGCGCGAAACGTTGTGAAGAAGATCGAGTCTCATCCTTACCCCCTGGCGTATTAACGGAAGATCAGTTCGGTGCGCAACGAGCCCACCCGATGGAGCGCTTCGAAAACAGCAGCGATGTCTTCCGGCGTGGCCGCCGACTGGCGCAAGATATTAAGCACGGTCGAAACCTCGGCCCCTTCAGCGCCGATGTTCACGGTGATACCGTTACGACTGATCGTCGCCGGACCGAGACGGGTGTTGCCCGTCACCGAGACAGTTCCGCTAGCCCGGTCGATGATCACCGCAGACTGCTGGTCGCCTAAGACCTCGATGGTGTCCAGGCGACTCATCAGGCCGACCGCGTCGACTCCGGCCAACTGCACTTCCACAACGGCATCGCTGACGGCCCGTGCCGGGGCGCCAAACTGCAGCGTAATGGCTTCGGCGATCCGAGTCGCCGTGGTGAAGTCCGGGGTCAAAAGCTCCAGGCGCAAAGTCGAGCGGCCGAGAGCGGGGCTGACGATCTCGCGGCTGACCGAACCGCCGCTGGGGATCCGGGCCACTACCGGTAAAGGGTTCCCTCCCCCTCGAGGAGCGTTGGCCGGGGCCGGCTCTAACCGTCCCTGGGCCGACCCGTAGACCTGCCCGTCGGGCCCGTGCAGCACGGACATCAAGAGCACGCCGCCGGCGATGCTCTTGGCATCCCCCATCGAGGACACGAGAACTTCGAGGCTGTCGCCGGAAAAGGCGACCGGCGGTAGTTTCGCTGTCACCGCGACCACCGCCACGTTGCGGCTCCTCATCCCTTCCACCGCTGCCGCGCCGGGGCGCAGACCCAGGCGATCGAACAGGTTGGTCATCATGGGAGAGCTCAGGCTCACCGTGCTGTCTCCGGTTTTATTCAGCCCGACCACCAGGCCGTAGCCCACCAGGTCGTGAGAGTTCATCCCCGAGACTCGCACCAGGTCTTTGATCCTTCGCTTCGTGGGAACCGCCTTGATGGCGGGTGGGCCGCCTTTCTCTTTTACGGCGGGGATAGGCGACGTGCCGGCGCCAAAGCTAGCCTGCGACCAGGCGGCGCCGGAAAGGCTAAGACTCAGGGCTAGACAACAGAGCTTGCGGGTTCGGGACATGGAATACCTCAGAAAAGAATACGAAAGACGCGGGTCAGCAAACCTGGCTGGACAGGGCTGTTGTAGACCCCATCGACCTTGATCACGGCCTCGGCCAGCAAGTCGGAGAAGATCACGTTGTTGGGCGCCACGTCGGCTCGGCGACAAACCCCTTCCAGCGCAATCTCTTTGCGTTTTCCGTCCAGGTTGACCAGACGACTGGCCTTTAAAATCAGGCGGTCTCCGTCGACACCGACCACCCGCGCGGTGACCGTGTCGGTGTACTGGGTGACCGCCTTGGCCGTCTCGCTGCGGCTGGCCTGATCGCGGTTGCCCAGGTCGATGCCGGTAATGGTCGTGGCGAGCGTCGCCAGCGGTCCGGTGATCCCGGCTTCAGAGCCGGACTGCACGTCGACCTGCTGGCTGGTTCGGCTCTGGTCGGCGATCCGGATAGTCACCAGGTCGCCGACTAGAATGAGACGCGGCGCAAAGATATCACCCAGGGCCGGGTCGAACAGCGAGTCGCCACGGACCGGCACGCTCAGCGCCACCCAGGTGCCGAAGAGCAGCCCTAGAACGAGTCCGACGATTCTCATAGACTTCTCCCCTGGGGCAAGAACGGATTACCTTCCATATCCAGGTAGACCGTCATCACCTTGCCGCTGGCGGCTTTCATGCGGAACTCTCGGCCGGGATAGCCCGAGCCCAGGGCCGTCCCGGTCAACTCCAGCGACATGCCGTCGTCTTTCAGGCTGACCGAGACCTGGTCGCCGCGTCGGTAGATCGGCCGCATGACCAGAGCCTTCTGAGGCAGCACCTCGCCGGGCTCCATGCCGCGGACCAGGGTCCGACCCAGCACGTCCTCCATCGAACGGCAGACCACCGGGCGGTAGTCGGACGGCTCCGGGCGCATCACCAGGTCGCTCTTGGTCAGCAGCGTCCCCGCCGGAAGCGCTCTGGCTGCATAAACGCAGAGCCGGGCGGACGGCTCTCGGAAGACAACCGTCCAGCTACCCACCGAGCGGTCTTTAGCCAAAGCCTGAACCCGAACTCGCTGGTTTCGGTCCTGAGAGGGAAGCAGCTTCGCCTCCCAGCGAACGCCGGCTTCGGCAACGTAGGTCCCGCCCGGGCGCACCGCGACGTCGAGGTCCTCGGGCAGTCCGGACTCGAGCAGACAAGAGCGGGCCACCGAAAGAATGGTCTCGCCGTCCAGCCACACTCTGGCTTGCGCTTCGGCCCCTCCCGTCAGGCAGAGCCCCAGCAGCACCAGAGAGAGTAGACAACGTGCGGCGGCCACCTTAGCGCACCAGTTCCGAGGCGACCTGCAGCATCTGGTCGGCCCCCTGAATCACCTTCGAGTTGATCTCGTAGGCGCGCTGCGCAGCAATCATATTCACCATCTCTTCGACGACGTCGACGTTGGATTTCTCTGCGTAGCCCTGGAGTAAGGTACCGAAGCCCGCCTCGCCGGGCGATCCCTGGACGGGATCGCCGCTGGACAGGGTACGGCGGTAGAGGTTGCGACCGGAGGCTTCGAGACCGGTGGGGTTGCTGAAGTTGGCCAGCGAAATCTCTCCCAGCACCTGGGCTTCGTCCTGACCCGCGACCTGAGCCGAAACGGTGCCGTCGGCGGTGATCGAGATCAAAGTCGCGTCAGCCGGAATGACGATCGCCGGGTCCAGAGCGTAACCGTCCGAGGTTACCAGGTTGCCCTCGGCGTCGCGCTTGAAGGTTCCATCGCGGGTGTAGCCCAGGGTGCCATCAGGCAGGCTCACCTGAAAGAAGCCGTCGCCCTCGATGGCCAGGTCGAGCGGGTTGCTGGTCTCTTCAAAAGTCCCCTGGACGAAGATCTTCTGGCTCGAGGCCGCGCGCACGCCCAGACCGACCTGCAGGCCGGCGGGCATCTGGCGCTCGGCGGTAGGAGTTCCGGCCGGTCGGCCGCGCTGATAGATCAGGTCCTGGAAGTCCATTCGGTTTCTTTTGAAACCGGTCGTGTTGACGTTGGCCAGGTTGTTGGCGATGGTGTCCACATTCATCTGCTGGGCTCGCATGCCGGTGGCTGCGGTGCGTAAGGCTCGAATCATAACTTGGTCCTCTCTTGATAGAAGCGTTCAGTAAGGCGAGGTCTCAGGGCTCTTAGCGACTCGAGCCCAGGTCACGGATGGCTTGTTCCACCGTTTCGTCCTGGGCTCGGGCAAAGGTCTGAAACAGGCGCGCGCGGGCCAGCGTCGCGGCCAGACGTGTGGTGTCGCCTTCCAAGTTCACGTCGCTCGAATCGAGTTGCCCCACCTCGATCGGCTGGGTCGAAGCGCTCGGCTCTTCCCCTTCCGGGGCGTCGAAGACGGAGCTTCCGCCGCTGCGCATCGGTCTATCGACACTGACGCGAGCTAGCGTGCCCAGCGGCTTGCCGCCCTGCACTACCCGGCCGGAGCGGTCGATCTCGAAAGGACGACGCGGTTCGATGGTGATCGGGGCGCCTGTGGTCGACAGGATCGGCTCTCCGCTGCCCACCACGAGAGTCCCGCTGTCGTCGACGCGCAGATCGCCGCGCCGGGTGTAACGAACCGTCCCCTCGGGACCGCTGACGCAGAATGCGTCGCCGGGCGGCGGGCAGACATCCAGGGCCCGCTCGGTCAGGGTGGGGGCTGGCGTCTCGCCACCGATCCAGCGGTCCAGACTACCCTTCCCTCGTTCGCCGAACAGCACGGCGCGAAATCCGGGGGTCCCGGCGTTGGCCAGGTTTTGCCCCAGAAGATCGATCCTCTCGAACTCCTTTTGCAAGCCGTGGCTCATCTTGTATAGGCCTGAAGTCAGCATGGCTCATTCCTCCTGCTACCCTTATTACCACCTGGTAGGAAGATCACTTTTTGCCAATCTGGGCCAATTCGACCCTTAACTGCTGAAGAGTCGGGACGATGAAGGGCCGGCAAGGAGACCAAGGTGCCCGAATACCCCTGCCCTAAAAAGCTACATGCCAAAATTCATACGGTTCTCAGCGACCTCGACACGCTGCCGTTCGTCTACCGCAAGCTGATCAAGCTGCTGAATTCGAACTACGTCTCGTCACGCGAACTGGGAACCGTCATATCTCTCGACCCGTCGCTGTCCATCCGCGTACTGCGCATGGTGAACTCGGCCTACTACGGCCTGACTCAGAAGGTGCTGTCGGTGGCCCAGGCCGTCAACCTGTTGGGCCTCAACGTCGTCCGCAGCCTGTGTTTTTGCCTGGCCTCGTACGACACGTTCTTTTCAGCCAACAGCGAGGTCGAATCCAAAGAGTGGGCTCGCGCGATGCGCTGCGGCCTGATCGCCAAACATCTCTCGCGAAGCCTTTCCATCGGCAAGCCGGAAGAGCTGTTCATCGCTGGCGTACTCCACGATGTCGGCTATTCCATCCTGAAGAAGTACGCTCCGAAAGAGTACAAACTGCTGCGCATCGGCTTGAAAGGCCGGACCGACGAAGAGGCCGAGCGCCAGCTGATCGGGACCACCCATAGCGAGATCGGGGCGCTGGCCTGCCAGGCCTGGCGCCTGCCCGACCTGCTGGTCGAATGCGTTCGCTGCCATCACAATCCGATGGCCTGCACCACCTACCCCAAAGCCGCCGCCCTGATCTGCCTGGCCGCCATCTGTAGCTCTATCCCCTCTCTGGACGGCGTAGAGTTCCATCCAGAGTCCCAGGAGGCGATCCTGCTGGCCGAACTCGAGCTCGCCAAAAGCGACCTGGAACAGGCTACGCAGGCCGCCGATCAGGAACAGACCGTGTTAGAAGAGTTTCTCGAAGTTCATCATTAGGTGGGGTTAAACTTCCCACCTTTGGTCCGATGAAGGTAGTGCCAGCTAGCAAGGCCGCTACTGGCTGACTCAAGGTCGATGGATCGACCGTTCCGCCCCACACTTACGGATGATGTCAAAAAGAGGTAGTCGAAATGAACGTTAACCCTAGAGCTATCAGCAATCTGTCTCGACCGAGCGAGATCGAAAGCGCCTTAGCGGCGGCACCCGCCGCCGCTCCGGACAAGGCCCGCGCCACTCAGGGCGCTACCAAGGTCGAGCTGTCCGAGCGCAGCCGTCAACTGTCCGAAGTCGCCGACGTCGTCGCCAACTCCGGTGATATCCGGCACGACCTGGTCGAAAAATTCCGCTCCCAAATCGCCTCGGGCAGCTACGCCGTCGACAGCCAGTCGCTGGCGACCAAGATGGTCAGCGAACCGTGAGCACGGGCGAACTGACCGGTGCCTGGGAACGGCTGCTCGAGACTGAGTGGCGAGTTCTGTACGCCGTCGGAACCGACGGCTGGGACCGCCAGATGGTAGACTATCTCGAAGACAAAGCCCGTCTGGTGGCCATGACCCGAGGGGGCCAACTCCCCGCCGACCTGATCGCGCGGCTCGCCCTTCGCCAGCAGCAGATCCGCCCTCTCTTCGAGCGGGCGCTGCGCCTTGGCCGCAAACAGCAGACCTACGAGAAAGGGGGCTCGCTCAAAGCATGAGTCTGAACACTCTTCGTATGGCCGCAGGATTTCTCCAGGCCAGTCAACTCGGCGTCGAGCTTGCCGGTCGCAATATCGCCGGCGCCGACGAAGTCGGCTATACCCGCCAGAACATGCACCTTTCGGCCATTCACGTGGACAACAACGGACGCCAGACCTTCGAAGTCGGCCTGGGCGTACGAGTGCAAGGCTTCGACCGGGTACGCGACGGCTTTCTCGACGCCGGATACCGCTCGAACCTGGGCGAAAGCAAGGCCGCCGAATCGCTGGAGGGGCTGATGGCCCGCCTGGAAAGCGCTACCACCTCGCTCGACCTCTCGGGCTCGGTGAACTCCCTGCGCCAGGCCTACGCGGCCGCCGCCCAAAACCCGGAAGAGCAGGGCGTGATGCAAGAAGCGCTCTCGCGCACCGACAGCACGGTGAGTTCGTTGCGCACCATGGCCACCGAGATCAGCAACCTGAGCAGCGAGGCCACCGCCCGCCAGAAGCAGAGCGTCGACGAATGGAACCGCATGCTCTCGGAACTGGCCGACCTGAATACCAAGCTCCCTCTGGGCGGCCGCACCGGCGGTCAAAACGCCCTGCGCGACCAGCGCGACTTGCTACTTGACGAGATCTCGAAGTACGCCTCCGTCCAGGTCCGCATCGATGGACAAGACCGCGCCGCCGTCTATCTCGACGGTCGTGAGGTCGTGTTTGGCGACCGCTACGACCCGCTGGCCGTGGACGCTCAGGGCAACCTGGTCGACCCCCGCGGGTCGATCCTCAAACCGAAGTCCGGCGAGCTCGAAGGGCTGCGCGGCCTGATCCAGGACACGCTTCCCAACCTCACTGGACAGCTGGACAGCCTGGCTGTAGCCCTCCGCGACGAGCTGAACACCGTTCATCGAAGCGGCTACGCCAGCGACGGCGTGGCGGGACGCGACTTGCTCTCCGGCAGCGGAGCGCTGGACCTGAAGCTGGTGATCACCGACCCCAGTCGACTGGCCGTTGCGGGAGCTCGTATGGAAAGCACCGCCGCCGTGGGAACCGGACCGGTCACCAGCGACGTTGCTCTAGCCTCCCAACCGCTCGCGACCGCGCCGTCAGCCAACGGAACGATCGAAATCAACGGTCACGCCATCACCTGGGACAGCTCACAGTCTCTCGACGACATCCTGGGCAGCTTTCAGGCTGCCGGCGTCGAAGCTACCTGGAACCCGGTCAGCCAGCGAGTCTTGCTCAAGCGCCTACCCGACGGCCAGGCGCCGACCGATATCACGGTCACCGACGCGAGCGGAAACCTCGCCGCCAGCCTGGGTCTCTCGGGTGCGACGTTCTACAAAGCGTTCGACGGGTCGTCGCTGAAGCGGATGGGCGAAGTTCTGGGCGAGAATCGATTCGGCGGGGACTCCCTGTCCGGCAAGCTCGACGCCATGGCCTCTCAGGTCGGCTCGCTCAAAGCCAACGCCACCCTGGCCAAACAGAGTGCGCAGCGGCTCAGCGACACGGCCCTGGAGCGGCGTCAACAGGTCGCCGGCGTCTCCGTCGACGAAGAGTTGATGAACCTGACCCGCTTCGAGCAGGCGTTTGCTGCAGCGGCCCGACTGGCCAACGTGGCCGACGAGATGCTCTCGACCGTGATCTCGATGGGAGCCCGCTAATGCGCCACGTCAACGCTTCGGAACGGCAAAGTCTGGCCTCGGCGTTAGAAAGTAGCCGAACCGAAACCACCAAACATCAAGCTCAGCTCAACAGCGGCCTGCGGGTGACCAAAGCCAGCGACGACCCATCGGCCTTTGCTTCGGCCTCTCGTTTGCGTTCAGACCTGGCCGACATCGAGGCCGACAAGAAACAGCTTCAGTCGAGCCAGGCGATGCTGCGCAGCCACGACCAGGCGCTGGGCGATCTGACCTCGACCGCCCGGCAGATGAAAACGCTGGTCCTGAGGGCAGCCAACGAAGGCGCCACCCAACAGCTCTACGACTCCATCGCCGACGAAGTCGACGCCCTGCTCGAACAGAGCGTCTCTGCCGCGAACACCCAGGTGGGTAAAGCCTACCTCTTCTCGGGTTCACAGAAACTGACCAAGCCGTTCGAAGTGCAGCGCAACGGCGATCAGATTACCGGCGTGACCTATCGCGGCGACTCCGCCCCGCCTGCCCTTGGGCTGCCCGGCGAACGCGCCATGCCGCTGGCGCTCAACGGACGTGACGTGATCGCCGGAGGCGGCGAGGACTTCTTTACCACCGCCGTCGAGCTTCGCGACGCCCTGCGAGCGGGCAGCATCGACTCGGATCAGTTTATCGACCGCATGGGCAAAATCGAAGAGAACTTCGTCTCTCGACGCGCCGAAGCCGGTGCTGCCGGCAGCTACCTCGAAGAGATGAACTTGCGGCTGGGCGACCAAAAACTGGCCCTTCAGTCGACTCTGAGCGACCTGGTGGGCGCCGATCCCGCCAGTACCGCCGCCAACTACTTCGCCAGCGAGAATCAGACCCAGGTCAACCTGGCGATGATCGGTCGGCGCGACCGACTGAACCTGATCGACTACCTGCGTTAGGAGACCGCCATGCCCTTCACTTCCGTTCTTCCCACCATCCTCAACATGATCTGTCCCCTTCCCGGACTCGAGGGCCACACCGCCTATCAACTCGAGAGCGACCCCGGCCAGCCGCTATTCAACTTCATGGTCTCGCGGTCCGACCCCGGCCTGAGCTTGACCCTGGTCCGACCCGACCTGTTCTTCCCAAACTACCGCCCTCGGCTGCGCCAGGAGGTTCTTGACCGACTGGACTGCAAAGAGAGCGAGCTCGATATGCATCTGGTCGTCAGCGTGCAGGACGGCCATCTCGGGGCCAATCTCGCCGCACCGGTCCTCGTCCATACAGAAAGCGGTCGGGCCATCCAGGCCATTCTCGACGACCCCGAGGCCGAAGTCTTCGCCCCGCTGCGACGGAGCCTTTAGATGCTGGTGATAAGTCGTAAACGAGGTCAAGGGGTCCAGATCGGACCGGAGATCTTCCTTCGCATTCTGGAAGTCCGCGGGGAGCGGATCCGCCTGGGGATCGACGCCCCAGCGGAACTCACCGTACTGCGTCAGGAGCTGATCTACTACATGGGGCAGTGCAACCTGAAAGCCACCCAGCTCGATCGGGACCGCTTGCAGCAGCTCAGTCTCGAACTCGAGTTGGCCCCCTCCCCGCCCCCTCAGCGTCAGGCTCCCCGCCCCTTGGGACAGCCGGCCCTGCCCAACGGCCAAAGGGCCTTTCCCCGCCACGCTCTGCCCTCGGCGCTAGGGAAAGCGGCCTACTCCCCCTTTCCCTCAGCCGTCCAAAAGTGAGTTAGCCCCCGTCGAGCAATAGCCCAGGTGGAGGATCACCACCGATGAACCATCGTCTCGACAAAGCTTTACACACCTGGGCCGAATTTTTCGCCCGACATATCGACGAAGCGCTCCAGGTTGGAGAGCCGGAAAGCCGGCTGATCAACGAGTCCGAGCTGTCCCCTTTGACCGAGCAGGCGTTTCTCTGCTGCTCGTTCCGTCACGAAGCGCACTCTGACGGCGACTGGCAGATGCTGCTCTCGGTCGACGAAGCCGAACTGCTCGAGCGCCTGGAAGCCATGGCTGCCTCTCAGGCCACGGTCGCTTCGAAGCTCGAGCAGACTTGCGAGGACTGGGTCTACTGGCTGACCGACCAGCGAGGCACTCTGGAAGTTCCGCGTTATCTGGGCCTTAGCGAGCTGACCCCGGAATTCCGCAGCAATCTGAAAATTCAGATCTGCCTGCCGCTGCTGGTCGAAGGCGAGACCTTCTTCGAGGTCAAGGTGCTGGTCGAACCCAGCCTGTACGAGTCGCTGAGCCAGAACGGGGTGACCCCTGGTCGAACGGGCCCCACGGCCGGTCCCACCGACTCCGTTTTCGGACCGATGATTCGACCCAGCGTTCCCGCTTCGGGCGCCCACAATCTCGGTGTCGTGTTGGACGTGCCTCTCGAACTTACGGTGGTTCTGGGCACGACCTCCGTCAGCCTGGAAGACCTGGTCGCTCTGGCCGAAGGCTCGGTTCTGGAGCTGGACAAGTTAGCGGGCGAGCCGGTCGAACTGTACGTCAAAGACCGCCTGGTCGGGATCGCCGAAGTGGTGGTCAGCGACGAACGCTTCGCGGTCCGCATCCTGGAAATGTTCGACACCCCTCGCCGCTATCGCCCCAGCCCGATTCACGGGGCGGCCTGAGGGGTCCCACAGCTATGCTCAACGCCTTGCCCGCCGGAACGCCGGAGCAGCTCGCACCGTCCTTGCAGATCCTGGTCGTCCTGACCCTGCTAACCCTGGTGCCGACCATTCTGGTGATGACCACGTCGTTCACCCGAATCCTGATCGTGCTGGCCTTCATGCGCCAGGCGCTGGGCGCCCCAACTATCCCGCCCAACATCATCCTCATCCCGTTCGCGCTGTTTCTTACCCTGCTCTCCATGGGGCCCACCCTGGATCGGATCCAGAAGGAAGCGCTCGAGCCGACCATCGCCGGAAAACTCGATTGGCGCGACGGCTACCAGCGGGCGGCTCAACCGCTGCGCGACTTCATGCGAAAGCAGACTCGGCAAAAAGATGTCGAGGCGCTGCTGCGGGCAGCTCGCCTGCCGAATCCCGGCAGCATCGAAGAAGTGCCCGACCGCGTCCTGGTTCCGGCGTTCGCGCTGTCCGAACTCAAGACGGCGTTCACCATGGGGTTTGTCGTCTTTCTCTCCTTCCTGGCCGTCGATCTGGTCGTGGCCGGCGTGCTGATGGCGCTGGGCATGTTCATGGTTCCGCCCGCCAGCATCTCCTTGCCAGTCAAGCTGCTGTTGTTTGTCCTGGCCGACGGCTGGACGGTCCTGGTCACCGGCCTGCTAGAGAGTTTCCGAGTATGAAAAAGCAACCTAAAACCTCCCTGTTGGCGCTGCTGCTGGGCCTCGCTTTGGCCGGCTGCGGGAGCACTCCCAAGACCGTTCTCGATAGCAGTCAGGGCTTTAGCGTGAGCTTGCCTTCCGGCTTTGCCGTCGACGAGCTCAGCAACCCGGTGGGCCCCACCACCACGACCTGGTTCCGAGCCGACCAGCGCGCTCTGGTCGCCGTCGATATCGTGCCGCTGGCGGGACCCCGTCATAGCAAGCTCCTCGAACTGGGGCAGCGGGGCTATCTCGACCACCTCGCCGGAGAACTCGAGTCGGACCTGAAGTCGAACCTGAAAGTTTTCGCCGATTTCGAGTCCCAAATCGTGACCCTGGAAGACCGCCCCGCCCTGGAGGCAACCTTTCTGACCGAGCAACAAGGCCAGGGGCAGCGCGCCTATCTCCTTGTTGCGGTCAGCGACGAACAGACGCCATCGGAGATCATGCTCGACTACCGGTTCCCGGCCGAAGAGACCGATAAGGATGAAGGCTGGGCCAGCCTGCTGGGCTCCGTCCGCTGGGTCGCTGCCCAGCCCAGCGCCTCTCCCAGCGCATCGGCTTCGGCCTCGCCGAAGGCAACTTCGACCCCGAGCCACGGCTCTACCCCTCCCACCCAGGCCGACGCCGGTGCCCACTAAGCTTGGCTGGCCCATCGGGATGCTGGCCCTGGGGGTAGCCGTCAGCCTTTCGGGCTGTGCGGGAAGCGCTAGCGCCCCGGCCTCGCCCTCGCCCCATGCCTCCGGCTCTCCCTCGGCCTCTCCTTCGCCTTCCACCACCAAGAACCCGGCAGGTTGGGCCGAGGCGATGAACGCCGCCGACGCTCACCTGGCCAAAGGCGAGTTCCGAAAGGCCATCGAGGAGACGCGAAAACTCGAAGCGCTGGCCGGCGACGAGCCCGCTCGTCGGGCCGAAACTTACCAACGGTTAGGACAGGCCGAACTGGGGCTAGGCCAGGTCGATAGCGGCCTGGAAGCCCTGGCCCAGTCGGTCCACTGGGCCGGCCGGTGCTCGCCTCCCGACGACAGCATGATGGTCGGTGCCTTACTCACCGTTGGAGCCGCCAACTACACGGTAGGTCGCTACCCTGCTGCCCTGGAGGCCCTGCAAAAAGCTGACCACGTCCTTCTCGAGCACACTTCCTCGGATATCGATCGTCGGAAAACCATTCTCGAATGCCTGGCTCAAGTGCAAGAAGCTGCCGGTCAGGTCTCGGAGGCCGCAGACACGCGCAGCCGCCTCGAGGCACTGGGAAGCGGCGCTGAACCGGCCAAAGTGGTGGAAAATTCTCCCGTCGATCTCTGGCTGAAGCGGCGGCCTGCGTCCGGAACCGCGCTGCTGGCGCGATTCGCGGCCCGCAAGCTGCCCATCGACCCGACCCTGGCGGAAACGCGCTGGCTGGGCCGGGGCGAACCGACTCCTCTCCCGGCGACCGCCTCTCCTACCCCGTCGGCTCACTAACTCCTAGCTGACCGAGCGAGCGGTACCGGGAAGTAGAGGGAGACGGACGTAGTCGGAGATCGTCGCGGCCAGTTGATGGAGAGGCACCACCCGGTGGCGGACACCCTTCTCGATCACCGCGCCGGGCATCCCATAGACGACCGAACTGGCTTCATCTTGGAGCAACACCT